>NZ_QTMD01000013.1:65915-135424 GCF_003602995.1 Bacteroides sp. AF25-38AC
CTCTACCAACTGAGCTATTTCCGCAATGTATAAAAGCGTGAAGAGAAGGAGACTCGAACTCCCACGACATAATTGTCACTACCCCCTCAAAGTAGCGCGTCTACCAATTCCGCCACCTCTCCAACTTACTTTCAACAATTCAAAGAACCGACTGCTTTACCTTTGTGCCCAGAACAGGACTCGAACCTGCATGCCTCTCGACACACGCACCTGAAACGTGCGCGTCTACCAATTCCGCCACCTGGGCATAGGTAATTGCAATCTAAACTGCGTTGAGCGGAAAACGAGACTCGAACTCGCGACCCTAACCTTGGCAAGGTTATGCTCTACCAACTGAGCTATTTCCGCGATTGCGGATGCAAAGGTAGATATTTTCCTTAAACCTGCAAACATTCCGCAGACTTTTTTCACACAGAAAAGTGTACATTTTCGCCAGGCATACAAGCAGACTTTTGATTATCAACTCATTCGCCCACGATAATCTTCATAAGAAAATTGCTTGAAAACTTCAGCTTTTCCTTCTTTTGTCCACATTGCAATGGCCGGATGGTGAATTCCATTGAACATATTCGTCTTTACAGTGGTGTAATGTATCATGTCCTCAAAGATGATTCTCTCCCCTATCTGCAGCTCATGGTCGAAACTCCACAGTCCCATATAGTCGCCGCTTAGGCAGGAGTTTCCTCCAAGACGATAGACATAAGGACCCGCATCACCCATCTCCGCTCCACGCACTGCAGGCTGATAGGGCATCTCCAGGCAATCCGGCATGTGGCACGTAAAGCTAACGTTGAGAATGGCAGTACGAATGCCGCGGTTTTCCACGATGTCCACTATCTCCGAGCTCAGCACACCGGTCTGCCAAGTGAAAGCGGAACCGGGCTCAAGAATGATTTGAAGATGCGAATAGCGCCCCTTCAAGCCTTGCAACAGACGGACAAGATGCTCTACATCATAATCCTTACGCGTCATCAGATGCCCGCCTCCTAAATTCAACCACTTAATCTGTGAGAACCAGCGGGAGAATTTTCCTTCCAAGTGCTCCAATGTGTGTTCCAGTTCGTAGGAAGAAGACTCGCAATGACAATGACAGTGAAAACCTTCAATACCCGCCGGAAGTTCTTCGGGAAGCTGGTCGGCCATTACACCGAAGCGGGTACCGGGTGCGCAGGGATTATAAAGCTCCGTTTCCACCTCAGAGTATTCGGGATTGATGCGGATACCGCAGGAAATGCCGCTTCCCTCCGCCACCACTACCGGATAAAAGCGGTGGAACTGCGAAAGCGAATTGAAAGTGATATGACTGCTGCACCGCATTATCTCCGGAAAATCGGCCTCGGTATAGGCCGGTGAGTACGTATGCGCCTTACTTCCGAACTCCTCCAATGCCAGACGGGCTTCGTAGACGGAACTTGCCGTAGAGTGGTCTATATACTCCCTGAAAATGGGAAAGGAACGCCACATGGCAAATGATTTGAAAGCGAGGATTATCTCCACACCTGCGCGGTCGGCCACACTTTTTATCAGTGCGAGGTTCTTTCTCAGCAATCCTTCTTCCATAATATAGCAGGGAGAAGGGAAAAGGGAAAAGTCTTTATTTGTCATTCTTCTATCTATATTTACTATTCTAAATTGTCCGTATGTATCGTTCTAACTGTCTTTTTTTAAGATACCACGGTCCTACACTTATGCCATCATCCTCTTACAAATATCCCGTTTCTGTGTGAGACAAAAGATGCGACTATCCTATGACAGCACTTTAAAACGCGCGAAGCGCAGCAAAAGTTGTTTGTCTCCCGCATTCTTGAAGCGGATGGTGGCTTTCGCATTGTCTCCTTCGCCCTCCACTTTCAAAACTTCACCCAGGCCGAAACGTTCGTGCTCTATCAGTTGTCCCTGCTGTACACGATTGGCAGACCCGCCGGCAGAAGGCGATGTACTTGCCGTATTTGCAGAAGGCGCCACCCGTTTCAGATTACGTGGAACGGTCGGCGCAATAATCTGCTGTTTCGGTCGTACAGACACACGCTCTTTTCCTCCATACGGAGCATCTTCCCTATCAGGCGCAAAACCTCTGGCGTTCTCCCTGCGGAAAGCGGCGGCTTCCTCCTCTACCCTGCGGAACATTCCCGCATCCTGAGGCAGACGCAGGAAACGTATATCTATATCCTTCAGGAAACGGCTGGGACTGCCAAACTCCATCTTGCCATATCGGAAACGCGTCTTTGCATACGATAGGAAACAGTGTTCTTCGGCACGTGTGATGGCTACATAGAACAGCCGCCGTTCTTCCTCCAATGCCCGGGGAGAGTCACCCACCATGCCGCTGGGAAAAAGATTCTCCTCCATCCCCACTACAAACACATTCTTGAACTCCAATCCCTTGGCCGAATGTACAGTCATCAGGGTTATCTTCTCATCGTCCCCATCCTTATCCGAATCCTGGTCGGTAAGAAGGGAAATTTCCGAAAGGAAGTCACCCAACAACACGTTCGGGTTTCCTTCCTCCTGCCGTTGGGCACAAAAATCACTCATACCGTTCACCAGCTCCTCTATATTCTCCTTACGGCTCAGATTCTCGGGAGAGTTGTCCTGACACACATCATTGATGATGCCCGATTGGCGAATAATGTCGGCACCGATCTCGTAGGCATTCTTCTCCGCAGCATCTGTGATAAAGGCGGATATAAGTTCGCGGAATGCCTGCAACTTTCCCACCGTACCTTTATTGAAGTTCAAGCCATACGCCAACGGCTCACAAAGCACGGTCCACAAACTTACATTGTGCCCGGTGGCGGCAGCAATGATTTTTCCCACTGTCGTATCTCCGATACCCCGTGCAGGATAATTGATAATACGTTTGAAAGCCTCTTCATCATTGGGATTCACTATCAGACGGAAGTAAGCAATAACATCTTTGATTTCCTTGCGTTGATAGAACGACAAGCCTCCGTAAATACGGTAAGGCATACTGCGTTTGCGCATGGCTTCCTCAAAGATACGGCTCTGCGCATTGGTACGGTAGAGTATCGCAAAATCAGAGTAGGCATAGCGCTTTTCACGCCGCAGTTCAGCTATCTTATTCACCACAATATCCCCTTCTTCCACATCACTGTATGCCTGGTACACACCAATGGCCTCTCCCTTCTCCTTTTCCGAGAACACTTCCTTGCGTATCTGCCACTGGTTCTTTTCTATCAGGCTGTTGGCCGCGCGGACAATGGTCTGGGTGGAACGGTAATTCTGCTCCAGCTTGAAGACCTTCGTATCGGGATATACTTTCGTAAAGTAGAGAATATTGTCAATATCGGCACCACGGAAGGAGTAGATACTCTGTGCATCATCCCCCACCACACAGACATGCTGATGGTTCTTGGCAAGTTGCAGCACGATGCTGTGCTGTGCAAAATTGGTATCCTGATACTCATCCACCAGAATGTAACGGAACTGCTCCTGATAACGCGCCAACACCTCGGGGTGGTCCCGGAACAGCAGGAATGTGTAGAACAGCAAATCGTCGAAGTCCATCGCATCTGCCTGCCGGCAACGCTCCCAATATCTCTGGTAGATGTCGCGAAGCGCCGGAACCTTGGCTGCACGGTCTCCTTCGTAAGCCTCCTTGTTGTTGGCATAGCCTGCCGGAGAAACCAGATGATTCTTGGCATTCGAGATACGCGCCTGCACCATCCCCGGCTTGTACACTTTCTCATCCAGCCCCATTTCCTTGATAATGGAACGTATCAAGCTTTTACTGTCTGCCGTATCGTAAATGGTAAACTGCGAAGTGAAGCCGATATGCCCGGCCTCGACATGCAGAATGCGCAGGAACATGGAGTGAAAGGTTCCCATCCACAGATGGCGCGCCCTCTCCGGCCCTACCTGACGGGCTATACGCTCCTTCATTTCGCGCGCCGCCTTGTTGGTAAAGGTCAATGCCAGAATGTTCCAAGGCTGGTAGCCATTCTCCAGCAGATAAGCAATCTTGTAGGTCAGCACGCGCGTCTTTCCCGAACCGGCACCGGCTATCACCAGTGACGGACCGTCATTGTATAACACCGCGTTCCGTTGTCCTTCGTTCAGTTCCTCTATATAATCGGGCATATCCGTATAATCTTAAAATGATGATATTTTTTCTTCCTTTGTTTTTACGGAGGCAAAGATAAAAAAAGCTTCGGAGACGTACGAACATTTCTATAGGTTATAGTGTTTATATAGTAAAGTTCCAAAATTAAATAATTGAAACTTATGAATACAATATTAACGATTTTAATGATAACAGTTATGACTTACGAAATGCCAAAACTTCCCTACACCAACAATGCACTGGAACCTGTAATCAGTCAGCAAACCATAGATTACCACTACGGTAAACATCTGCAAACCTACGTGAACAACCTCAACAACCTCGTTCCGGGAACGGAATTTGAAGGCAAAGACCTGGTAACCATTGTTGCCACAGCACCGGACGGTGCCATCTTCAACAATGCAGGACAAGTGTTGAACCACACATTATACTTCTTACAGTTTGCTCCGAAGCCTGCCCACAGCGAGCCTACCGGCAAGCTGGCAGAAGCCATCAAACGCGACTTCGGCAGCTTTGAGAATTTCAAGAAGGAATTCAACGCGGCAGCTGTCGGCTTGTTCGGCTCCGGATGGGCTTGGTTGTCTGCCGACAAGAACGGCAAACTCCACATCACCAAAGAAGCCAACGGTAGCAATCCGGTACGCGCCGGTCTTGTTCCGCTACTCGGATTCGACGTGTGGGAACATGCCTACTATCTTGATTACCAGAACCGCCGTGCCGACCATGTGAACGAACTGTGGAGCATCATCGACTGGGATGTAGTAGGTAAAAGACTGAAATAAGCAACAAGGTCCCACTAAACATGTTAATGACGCATTCTTGAGCAACTAAGGTTCAAGAATGCGTTTTCTTGTTTAAAATAGCCATCTAACATATTTTAAAGAAATTCTTTGGCTTCTACCATAAGTATTCATTAACTTTGCTAAACTTAAAAGTTAAACAAAAGAAATGAAACTCATCGTAGTAACAGCACCCACATTTTTTGTGGAAGAAGACAAGATTATCACGGCACTATTCGAAGAGGGGCTGGATATTCTACATCTGAGGAAGCCGGAAACTCCCGCCATGTATTCAGAACGGCTTTTAACGCTGATACCCGAAAAATACCATAAGCGCATCATTACCCATGAGCACTTCTACCTGCAGGAAGAGTTCAGCCTGATGGGGATTCATCTAAACACCCGCAATCCCAAAGAGCCCCACGACTATTCGGGCCACATCAGTTGCACCTGCCATTCACTGGACGAAGTGCAGAACAAGAAGCATTTCTATGACTATCTGTTCCTAAGCCCGATATATAATTGCATCACAAAGTCCGGAGTCACGTCCGGCTTCACAGCCGAAGAGTTGCGGCAAGCAGGAAAAAGTAAGGTCATAGACAGTAGAGTCATGGCTTTGGGAGGCATTACTCCCGACAACATACTGGAGATTAAGGATTACGGATTCGGTGGTGCCGTTGTAATGGGTGATTTATGGAATAAATTCAATGCCTGCACCGACCGCGATTATCTGGAAGTAATCTGCCACTTCAAGAAGTTAAAAAAAATGGCTGATTGAGCCTTGCCTTGGACTGGCAAATCAAAATTTACCGTACTCTTTGTATTCAATACCGGCAGGCAACGTGAAATAGAAGGTGGAGCCTTCCCCTTTCTTAGACTCCACACCGATACCTCCCCCATAGTGCTCCACAATAGATTTGGTGATGGAAAGCCCCAACCCCGTACCTTTGATATTGTAGTTCATCTTCACAAACCGTTCAAAGATGGCATGTCTTCCCACTTCATCGATACCACAGCCTGTATCTGCCACATAAAAATAGAAGTTATGGTTGCTCAATCTCCTGCAACCGATTTTCACACTGCCCATTTCCGTAAACTTCAAGGCATTCCTCACCAAGTTACCTATGACTTGGGCAAAACGCACACGGTCTACCACCAAACGGCATTGAGGCAACCGTTCTACAAACTCCACCTGAATGCCCGTGGGATGCGAGCGCATATTCTCCGTCGTGCAGACTTCATCAATCAGCGCGTTTACATCCACTTCTCCATCGTTATATTCCAGGGTATTTGCCTCAATCTTCGAATAGTCCAGCAAGTCATTGACCAGTTGCAGCAGCGAGTCCTTGTTATCATTAATCTCTTTCAGGAAAGCCATACGGGTTTCTCTGTCCAGATTATCCATTTCGGCAAGCATGGTTGTAAAGCCTACAATAGCATTCAAAGGAGTACGTATTTCGTGAGTCATATTAGCTATGAAAGCATTCTTCAGCTGATTGGATTCTTCGGCAACCTCATTGATGCGCTGCAACGTCTTCAACCTTTTGCTCTTGCTGATGGAAATGATTATCATGATGACCAAGAGCAGAATGACAATCATTCCAAAACTGTATATTAGTGCTTCATTCTTCTGATAGAGGTCGCTGGTCCAGACATCATATGCTGCCGTAATTGTTAATATCATCGTTTATTGCTTGCTTATTGGAAACTATAAAATTATAGGAAGCAAATATACTAAAGAAAACACAAATAAATTAATAGAAACTACAGTTTTTTCCAACAAAATGGGCCGCATGCCATTACCAAGTAAAGCATGCAGCCCATAAATGTCATTATTCAGTATTATTGATATCAGCCTTCAATGGCAGCCTGCGCCGCAGCCAGACGTGCAATAGGCACACGGAACGGAGAACAGCTGACATAATTCAAGCCAACTTTGTGGCAGAACTTCACAGAAGAAGGCTCACCGCCATGTTCGCCGCAGATACCGCACTTCAAATCCGGACGGATAGCACGTCCCTTTTCAGTAGCCATGCGCACCAACTGTCCTACACCATTCTGGTCGAGTACCTGGAACGGGTCTACTTTCAGAATCTTCTTCTCCAGATAAATCGGGAGGAAGGAAGCGATATCGTCGCGTGAATAACCAAATGTCATCTGAGTCAAGTCGTTCGTACCGAATGAGAAGAACTCGGCAGAGGAAGCAATGCGGTCGGCAGTCAAGGCGGCACGCGGAATCTCAATCATTGTACCTACCTTGAAGTCGATGCTGTCACCCACTTCTTCAAACAACTGGGCAGTCTCAGCACGAATCACTTCTTCCTGCTGCTTGAACTCATACAAGATACCGGTCAGAGGCACCATGATTTCAGGATGGGTTTCAACACCTTCCTTCTTCAATTCCAAAGCAGCACCCAGGATGGCACGCGTCTGCATCTGTGTAATTTCAGGATATGTATTTCCCAAACGGCAACCACGATGACCCAACATCGGATTATGCTCACAAAGTGCCTCAACACGTTGCTGGATATACTGGAGGCTTACGCCCATCGTATCTGCCATTTCCTGCTGTCCCTTCAGGTCATGGGGAACAAACTCATGCAAAGGAGGGTCGAGCAGACGTACAGTCACCGGACAACCGGCCATTGCTTTGAAGATGCCCTTGAAGTCAGCTTGCTGGTAAGGAAGAATCTTAGCCAGAGCCTTGCGACGTCCTTCGGCGTTTTCTGCCAGAATCATCTCGCGCATGGCTTTAATCTTCTCGCCTTCGAAGAACATGTGTTCCGTACGGCAAAGGCCGATACCCACCGCACCAAAATTGCGTGCCACTTCTGCATCGTGAGGAGTATCCGCATTGGTACGAACCTGCAGCTTCGTATATTTGTCTGCTAAATCCATCAGTTCCGCAAAGTCACCGGACAGCTCAGCCGCTTTTGTCTCCACCTTGTCTTTATATACTTCACCGGTGCTTCCGTTCAAGGAGATATAGTCACCTTCTTTCAACAGTACACCATCCACTTCCACTGTACGCGCCTTGTAGTCGATGTTCAAGGCACCTGCACCAGACACACAGCACTTACCCATACCACGAGCAACCACTGCCGCATGCGAAGTCATACCACCGCGGGCAGTCAGGATACCTTCGGCAACTGCCATACCTGCCAAATCTTCCGGAGAAGTCTCGATACGTACCATCACCACACGCTTGCCGGCAGCATGCCATTCGGCAGCATCATCGGCAAAGAATACGATTTGTCCCGTAGCGGCACCCGGAGAAGCGGGAAGACCACGAGTCAACACCTTAGCTTGTTTCAGAGCTGTCTTATCAAATACCGGGTGGAGCAGTTCGTCCAACTTATTGGGCTCACAACGCATCAATGCAGTCTTTTCGTCAATCATACCTTGATGGAGCAAGTCCATGGCAATCTTCACCATAGCGGCTCCGGTACGCTTACCGTTACGGGTCTGGAGGAACCAGAGTTTACCCTCTTGTACTGTAAACTCCATATCCTGCATATCACGGTAGTGATTTTCGAGTTTTGTCTGCAAAGCATCCAGTTCCTTATAGATTTCCGGCATAGCCTCCTCCATGGAAGGATATTTGCTGACACGTTCTTCTTCGCTTACACCGGCTAATTCAGCCCAACGTTGAGAACCGATTTTTGTAATCTGTTGCGGAGTACGGATACCGGCAACCACGTCTTCACCTTGTGCATTAATCAAATACTCGCCATTGAAAAGGTCCTCACCGGTAGCAGCATCGCGGCTGAAGCAAACACCCGTAGCAGAGCTCTCGCCCATATTACCGAATACCATAGCCTGAACGCTTACGGCAGTACCCCATTCGTCAGGAATTCCCTCCATCTTACGATACAAGATGGCGCGTTCGTTCATCCAGGAGTTGAATACGGCACAAACGGCACCCCACAACTGCTCGTAGGCACAAGTCGGGAAGTCTTTTCCGGTTTGTTCTTTCACCGCAGCCTTGAACTTCTTCACGAGTTCCTTAAGGTCTTCCACCTCAAGCTCGTTATCCAGCTTCACGCCTTTAGCATGTTTCACATCTTCTATAATAGCCTCGAACGGGTCTACATCTTCCTTGTTCACCGGCTTCATACCCAGCACCACGTCGCCATACATCTGCACGAAACGACGGTAAGAGTCCCATGCAAAGCGTGCATTGCCCGTCTTGCGCGTCAGGCCTTCCACCACTTCGTCATTCAAGCCAAGATTCAGGATAGTGTCCATCATGCCCGGCATGGAAGCGCGTGCACCCGAACGAACGGAAACCAGCAACGGATTCTCCACATCACCGAATTTGGAACGCATCAGCGTCTCCACATGGGCAATGGCCTGTTCAACTTCGTTCTTCAACAGAGCAACGACTTTATCCTGCCCCATTTCATAATATTCCGTACAAACTTCTGTCGTTATTGTAAAGCCCGGAGGAACCGGAACCCCTATAAGGTTCATTTCTGCAAGGTTGGCACCTTTCCCACCCAAAAGGTTTCTCATATCGGCCTTTCCTTCTGCCTGGCCGTTACCAAAGGTATAAACTCTTTTTTTGTCCATAATATAAATTTAAAGTTTTTGATAGTGATTTCTCTTTTCTGTTCGCAAATCTAAGTATATTTCGCAGACTAGAAAACTTTTTCAGAAAAAACTTTATGCTAAAATGCAATTTCGACATTGCAATCTTTAATATTTCATTTCATAGAGAGAAATCCCGAAAAAATGTCTATTTTTGCCGAAGAATTTATTAGATTGGTGTAAAAGTGGCAAGAAAGAGAAAAGAACTTCCCCTACTGGAGAAGGTGACAATTACGGATGTGGCTGCCGAAGGAAAAGCCATCGCAAAAGTCAATGATTTGGTGATTTTCGTACCATATGTCGTCCCCGGCGATGTAGTTGACCTGCAAATTAAGAGAAAAAAGCATCATTATGCTGAAGCCGAGGCTGTGAAATTCCATGAATATTCGGCAGTACGGGCAGTTCCATTCTGCCAACATTATGGTGTATGCGGCGGTTGTAAATGGCAGGTTCTCCCCTATTCCGAGCAAATCAAGTATAAGCAAAAACAAGTAACGGACAACCTCACCCGCATCGGCAAAATCGAATTGCCGGAAATCTCTCCGATATTAGGTTCAGAAAAAACTCAGTTCTACCGGAATAAACTGGAGTACACTTTTTCCAACAAACGTTGGCTGACGACAGAAGAGGTTCAGCAGAATGTAGTGTACGAACAGATGAATGCCGTAGGCTTCCATATTCCCAATGCTTTCGATAAAGTGCTTGCCATAGAGAAGTGCTGGTTGCAGGACGATATATCCAACCGCATCCGCAATGCGGTACGCGACTATGCCTACCAGCACAACTATTCCTTCATCAACCTGCGTACGCATGAAGGAATGCTACGCAATATGATTGTGCGTACCTCTACCACCGGCGAACTGATGGTAATCCTCATCTGCAAGATAGAGAAAGAGGAGGAAATGGCTCTGTTCAAGCAAATGCTGCAATACATAGCAGATACATTCCCCGAAATCACTTCCCTGCTATACATTATTAATAATAAGTGCAACGATACCATCACCGACCTCGAGGTACACACCTTCAAGGGGAAAGACCACATCTTCGAGGAAATGGAGGGACTGCGCTTCAAGGTAGGTCCCAAATCTTTCTATCAAACCAACTCCGAACAAGCCTACAACCTCTACAAAGTAGCGCGCAACTTTGCCGGACTGACCGGTAACGAGCTTGTTTATGACCTTTATACCGGCACGGGTACCATTGCCAATTTCGTATCCAAGCACGCACGCCAGGTAATCGGCATAGAATATGTGCCCGAAGCCATTGAAGACGCCAAGGTCAATGCCGAGATTAACGGAATTAAAAATACATTGTTCTTTGCCGGAGATATGAAAGACATGCTGACACAAGACTTCATCAACCAATACGGCCGTCCCGATGTCATCATCACCGACCCTCCCCGTGCCGGAATGCACCAGGATGTAGTGGATGTCATTCTGTTTGCCGAACCCAAACGCATCGTATACGTCAGCTGTAATCCGGCTACGCAGGCGCGCGACCTGCAACTGCTCGATGCGAAATATAAAGTGAAGGCCGTTCAACCGGTAGACATGTTCCCGCACACCCACCATGTGGAAAACGTAGTATTATTGGAATTAAAAAATTGAAAGTACAAGTAGTTTTCAATCGTAAATTGTAAATTGTCTAATCGTAAATTAAAACCAGTCGTGGCAAAAGAAAAAATTACAGCAAGAGCCCGCACACAATATACGGACTACATGGTGAAGGAACCGATGGAGCTCATGGAGTTTCTGGCAGCTAAAATGCCGGACGCCAGCCGCACCAAGCTGAAATCATTGCTGAGCAAACGCATTATATATGTGGACAGCGTTATCACTACACAATACAATTTTCCCCTAAAACCGGGTATGAAAGTACAAATCAGCCGTGAGAAGGGACGTAAAGAGTTCAACCATAAACTGATGAAGATTGTATACGAGGATGCCTATATCATCGTGATAGAGAAGATGCAGGGTTTGCTGTCCGTCAACACTGACCGGCAAAAGGAACGTACCGCCTATACCATCTTGAATGAATACGTGCAACGCTCGGGCAAGCAGCACCGTGTACACATCGTGCACCGCCTGGACCGTGACACCTCCGGCTTGATGATGTTTGCCAAAGACGAGAAAACCCAACGTACACTACGCGATAACTGGCATGACATTGTAACAGACCGGCGATACGTAGCCGTAGTGGTCGGCGAGATGGAAAAAGATGCAGGAACCGTGGTTTCTTGGTTGACAGACCGTAAGCTGTATGTATACTCCAGCCCGACAGATGACGGGGGACAAGAATCCATTACGCATTACCGTACCATCAAACGAGCCAATGGATACTCTCTCGTTGAACTGAACCTGGAAACGGGACGAAAAAACCAGATACGTGTACACATGCAGGATTTGGGGCATCCCATTATCGGCGACGGACGCTATGGACTGGAAGACGTAAATCCTATCGGACGCTTGGCCCTGCATGCTTTCAAACTCTGTTTCTATCATCCCGTCACGGGAGAGCTGATGCGGTTTGAAACACCTTATCCGGGAGAGTTCAAGAAATTGGTTTTGAAGAATAAGTAAAAAGCTGACATACAATAAAAAACGGAGCAATTGATTTGCTCCGTTTTTTATTGATAAGCATGTCGTCATTGCCGACGCATACGAAAAGGCTGTCCGTGAATATTATCTTGATATTCCCTCCAGCTATTATACCAAGTACCACTGAAAGAATAAGAATCAGCCATGGCTCCTTCAATGTAAGCCATGCTGCCATCATCATAGAATTCCAATTCCATCAGATTGTAAGCCCCACTAACCCAATTCCATCTGAAAAGCAAATAATTCGGGTCGCCATATGAACCAATAGTACCTTGGTTGCGCGCGTTAAAGGTCATAATCGTCCCCCTACCCCAAGTATATGCCCCGAAATCTATTTCTTCAGATGTATACCATTCACCGGGCAGATTATATTCCGTTTCTTCCTCACTATCACATGATGTCAATCCTAATACAAGGACAAACAACAATAACATTTTTGTGTATTTCAACATATTATTCATAAGCCATACTTTATTTATAATTAGCATCTACCATCATAACAACCGTTCCATCCAGTTTACCGGATAAATAATGTTCGCGCACCCATACATTATCAAAGTACTTGATTTCACCGGCACCATAATTCAGAGTCAACCCCTCCATAGACTTATCCATCCATTTCCAAGTAAAAGTACGTGAAGTCGTTTCATAGGGACGGGACTCGCCTCCGCGATAATACTCCCAGATTTCCTGTCCAGAATTATCAGCCTTGGCAAACTTCAGCTGATGACTGCATAACACTTCAACTCCATCTTTGTTTTCCGTCTGATATTCTTCTATCCACGTCTTCCCACACAATTTGTCGTCGCTATTCTGCATGGTATAATATACATCATCCCCACAAGACGCCAGCCCAATCGTAAATACACACAACAGCAATATCTTCACATAATTCAAAGTCTTCATAAGTTATCGAGTTTAGTTAATACTTGCGGACAAACATACACAAAAAAAATGAAACACTTAATACTTATCCTGGAATTTCTTGTAGAAGACAAGGAATAAAATAAATCCCATCAGTGCAAACGGTACGCCTGCCAATGCGGGATAACGGTATCCTCCACTCAAGGCAAGACCTCCGATATAGGCTCCGATAGCATTCCCCAAATTGAAGGCCATCTGCACACAAGCGCCTCCCAACATTTCTCCTCCAGGGGCCACACGAATCATCAACACCTGCTCCGGACTGGAGACGGCAAACAAACCTGCCGTACAGAGTATCATCAATATTGTCGAACACCACGGATGGGGCGAGAGTAAAAATATCAATAATAAAATAACACATATCATCCCTTGCACCACCGTACCTACCTTTCCCGGAGTGTACCGGTCGGACATGCGCCCACTGACCAGATTGCCGGCAACCATTCCGAATCCTGCCAGTACCATCAGCGCCGTAATGCTTTCCGCACTAAAACCGGAAACCTCGGTCAGCAACGGGGTGATGTAGCTATACCAGCAGAATACGCCACCGTTGCCCAAAGCCGTAGCTCCCAATATGAGCCACGGCGCCGGCTTCTTCAAAAAACGGAACTGTCCTTTAAATCCCGTGTCTTTCAGTCCTTCGACCTGCGGTACCCAACGCCAAATGTAGTACAATGTTATCAATCCCCAGGCACCTACCAGCAGAAACGTGGCACGCCAAGACAGTGTATGGCTCAACGAAGTACCCAACGGCACCCCAAACAGATTGGCCACAGTCATTCCCGCTATCATAATTGAAACCGCCTCCGAGCTTTTCCCCTTATCAGCCAATTTTCCCGCAACAATGGAAGCCACCCCAAAATAAGCGCCATGAGGAAGTCCGGAAACAAAACGTCCCAACAGCAAGACCCAATAATTGGGTGCCATAGACGCACAAATATTACCCACAATCATTAATGCCATCAAGACCAGCAGAATCTGCTTCAACGGGCGTTTACGGGCCAGGAGCAGCATGGGCGCACCAAAACAAACACCCAACGCATACGCAGAAATGAAATGACCGGCCACGGGAATGCTGATTCCCAAATCAGTAGCCACATAGGGCAAAATACCCATCATCGTAAATTCGGCAATCCCTAGCCCCAATGTGCCGAACGCCAATGCAATAAGACTCTTCTTCATACCTTAAAAAACAACCTATATTTTTTACCGGGCGCAAAGATAATGACATTGCATTCTCCAAATAAAAAGGATACCGAATTATTTTCAGTATCCTTCTTCATTTTTTATCTTATATCAATTGTATACCCACCTTTAAAGACTCCTCCCGGCGCCAAGTGCTGCATCCAGTCCTTATCCTTATATTCGCCCTTATAATGGGCACGGTCACAACGCCCGTACCACGGCTCGATGCAGACAAACGGAGCATTCTTGGCCGGAGGCGACCACAACCCCACCACCGGAGTGTCGAAATACAGACTGAGATAGGGCTTCTTCTCCTTATTATATAATGTAACTTCTTTCACTTGACTGTTTTCCAGAATCAGGGCATCTTTATCAAAGGAGTGTATGTCCAAAGGCAGCAGGCCATCTGTCAACTCAAGCAAATATTCCTTATCCGGAGCGGCACATCCTTTCTCGGAGATAAGGATATAGTGCAAACCTTCCGTCTTATCAAAGCCGAAATATCCACGGTCCGTTGTCTCCGCATCATAGTCCGGGTAATAGAAAGCCGGATGGGCCCCTATCTGGAAGTGCATTTCGCGTGTTCCGGTATTGATGACTTTCCAAAGCACCTCAATCTTCTTTCCCTCTATCCGATAGCCTATCTCAAGGCAAAACGGGAAAGGATATTTCTTGCGTGTTTCCTCACTGTCAACCAGTCGATAACGCACTTCATCTTCCAGTTCAAGCATCAATTCAAAATCCATATCGCGGGCAAAACCGTGTTGCGTCAATGCGTAGGAAACGCCTTCGTGACGGTATTCATTCTCCCAAACGCTGCCTACAATGGGAAAAAGCACCGGAGAATGCCGTTTCCAGAAAGCGGGGTCTGCCTGCCAAAGATATTCTTTTCCATCATGCAAGATACTGCATAACTCGGCCCCATGTGGGGAGACTTTAATTGTCAGTTCTGAATTAGAAAGTGTTTTCATATCATATATCATTTTGTTATTTTCTCATATAGTGTGGCATCTCTCCGGGTATTTCCATCGAAATCTCCACCAGGCCACCGACTACTCCGTCCTGTTTCCATGCCGTCTGATAAATCATTTTCTTGACACCGTTCTTCTCAATGGTGTAGGCATTCACTTCCCCCGTCTCCAGCAGTTCGCGTATCTTGGCCTGCGATTGCGGGTTGTGGCAATCAAAGAGATTCTTGCCTATCAGGTCACCGTGTTTGGCAAACGTACGGCATGCTTTCTCGTTCATATATAGGATGATTCCCTTTGTGTCGCATACAGTTACGGCACAGTTCATTTCATTGGCCCATTCGTACATAATTCTTTATTTTTAATTGGCTATTTTCTATGCACTTGAAATACATTTACAGAAAACTCTTCAAAGTCAAATGTCCTTTTCTCTATCGAATTATTATTGCATTAATCCTCCTTCTATGAAGAAAACGACTTCATTCAATCGTTCTTTATTCGATTCTTCATCTTTGAAAATAGCTGGAGTGAAGATTATCCTATCTTGAATCAGATTATCTACCAAATCCCACATGACTTCATGGTACAGCATCACCATTGCCACTTTTTCATTGTCAATACCATATTGGCTTGCTAAGGAGCCACAATTATTCTTTAGTTCCGCACTGATAGAGTTTACCAATTTTTCAGTTATTTGATGAAAGCGGTCTTGCCGTTTCTTTATAATAGGAAATAATACATCTCCATTATCATCTACCAGCCCATAAGGTTTTAACTGAGAAACGAGTTTGGCATCTGTTACTTTTCCAAATTGTGCTATTTCATCAGCACAATGGTCCATAATGTCGTTGTCAGGAGCAATGCCGCTATTGATGTAAGTCAAAATCAAATTCTGTTCTCCGAAACCATTCGTACCGCATGCAAAGCCATTTCTTGATTCGTATAATACCCAGTAACAGCCACTCCAGCTTGTATAATTGTCAACATCCTCAAACAAGACTAACTTTGTCCACATTTTTCCATCCAGAAGGTATGAAAAAACAAGTGAGAGTACATTGTTCTTGAATCCCATTTCACTGATAGTTTGTACCAATGATATAAAGTCTGCCTTTGTTTTGACATACATGGATTCAGCAATCTCCTTACTTAAGCTTCTTAGAGAATTGGTCTGTTCTTTGTCGAGAATGGGTATAGTAGTTTCCCATTTCCCTTTTGTTTTACTGACAAGTCCACCTACTTCCAATAACAATAATTGGCTATCAGAGCATTTAATACCCATTTCACGAAGTTCGGCTTGAGTACGTGGAGTCCGTAAATTGTATAGTATTTCCCAATTATTATCTGGCGTTACATAGTCTTCGGGCTGATGTCCGTTCACTGCAACAAACTGGGTTGCTTCCCATTCGCTATAAGGTCTTATCGATATTTGTGCTTTAATCATTGTGGTAACGGACAATAAGGTAAACAACAATAATAAGTCCGGATAATGTTTCATATATCGCTTAATTTTAGTTTTGTTCATCATTCATGCACTTCTCTTATGTAACAAAGATAACGTTTTTTTCAATTCCTCTCTCAAACCTATAACAAAAAACTTCCCGACTACCAATAAAAAACTTCCTAACTACTAATAGTAAAGTTTGCAAGTATAGAGATAAAGAATTACCTTCGCCCTTGGTTTGTCTATCCCAAGCCTTGGGATAGAAATCCCCAACCTTGGCATACACATCCGCAACCTTGGGACAAACTCTGTAAGCCCTAATAAACAAACGAACCTCATAACAACGCTACCATCATGGCAGAATACAACATGCAGGAACTGAACCTGCCGGGAGAAGACGGCAAACGCATTCTCTACCCACGAATGAAACTATACGGGCAGGTGGACTTGGAAACCATCACCGAAAAGATAGCATACGCCTCATCCTTCACACGAGGAGACATCATCGGACTGGTGCAAGCCATCACCGACGAAATAGCCTACCAAATGGGGCAAGGTTACTCCGTGAAGATTGACAACTTAGGAGTATTCACCCCTGCCCTCGGTCTGCGGCAAGACCGTGAACGGGAGACGGGCGAAGAAGGAGACACCAAGCGAAACGCCGTCAGCATCTGCCTGAAGGACATACATTTCAAGGTGGACAAGGAACTACTGTACCGTACTGCTCGCCATTGCCACCTGAAACGTTCCACCGACAAATTCCAACGCTCCTCACAAATGTTTTCTCCGCAGGAACGGCTGGAACGGGCAAAAAAATACCTGGAGAAGAACAGCTTCATGACCCAAGCCGACTATTGCCAACTGACCGGCTTATTGAAGTCCGCCGCCTCCCGCGAGTTGCGCGAATGGATAGCCAATCCCGAATCGGGCATCGACTACAAAGGACGAGGAACACACAAGATTTATATTCTAAGGAAACCATAACCCACATCCATTGAAGTAACAAAAACAATGAAAATACTACATACCAGCGACTGGCACCTGGGACACACCCTCTACAACTACGACCGCACCGCCGAGCAGCAATCCTTCCTACGGCAACTCACCCGCATAGTAACCGAAGAGCAGCCCGACGCCATGGTGGTAAGCGGAGATATCTACCACTACTCCTCTCCCGCTGCCGCCACGCAGAAGATGTACACCGACGCCATGCTGAACATTCACCAAGCCTGCCCCGGAATGGCCATC
Organism: Bacteroides sp. AF25-38AC; assembly: GCF_003602995.1. Lineage (NCBI taxonomy): Bacteria > Pseudomonadati > Bacteroidota > Bacteroidia > Bacteroidales > Bacteroidaceae > Bacteroides > Bacteroides sp. AF25-38AC. Next base: position 83,732 of record NZ_QTMD01000013.1, read on the forward strand.
GTAGTCACCGCCGGAAACCACGACAGCAGCTCCAAATTGGAGATAGACAGCAGCCTCTGGCAGCACTTCGGCTTGAACGTTGTGGGAAACATCGAACGTACAGCCGAGGAAGTGAATCTGAACAAGCATATCATCGAGATAAACAATGAAAAAAAGACAATAGGCTACGTCATTGCCGTGCCCCACGTCTATCCGCAAAACTTCCCCCTGCTGGACACTGAAACACCGCGCGACCAACGGCAGGCACGCTTCTTCCAGGCACTGCTGGACGAAGTGAAGAAACGGAATACGGCACAGCTTCCCGTCGTCCTCATGGCCCATCTCTCCATTGAAGGCAGCGACCGTAGCGGGCACGATGAGAGTATCGGCGGAATAGAGTATGTTCCCCTCAGCGCTATGGGAGAAGGGTACGACTACCTCGCCCTCGGGCACATCCACTGCCCGCAGGACATCAAAGGCAGTCATCACCACGCACGCTATTGCGGCACTCCCCTCCCCGTCAGCTTCGACGAAACCTATCCGCACTCCATCTCCATCATCGAGTTGGAGAAAGGGGCAGAGCCACAAATCAGTACAAGGGAAATTGAAAATCCGATTCCGCTCGTCACACTTCCCCATGACCCGACACCTTTCGAGGACGCCTTGAAACTGCTGGAAGAATATCCGGAAGAGAAACCTGCATACCTCCGTCTGAATGTGCTGACAAAAGGCTACCTGCCCCCCGACTGCAACGAAAAAGCCTCGAACGCCGCCAAAGGCAAGGCATGCAAATATTGCTACATCAAGACGACCCGAGAGCGGCAGACCGACACTGACGAGAGCAAGCCTATCTCCATCCAAGAGATGCAGGAAATGTCTCCCCTGGAAATAGCCAGACTCTACTACCGCGAAACCGAAGGAGAAGAGATGGACCCAGAACTTTGCCAGCTGATGGAGACTGTCATGCAAAAAGTGAAAAGCAAGAACAACTCCTAATCATTTGTCCGGAACATGAAACTCCAGAAACTGACCATAAAGAACCTTGCCTCCATAGAAGATGCCGTCATCGACTTTGAGAACGGACCGCTAAGCGAGGAATCCCTTTTCCTTATCTGCGGCGAGACGGGTGCAGGGAAGACAACCATTCTCGACGCCATCTGCCTGGCACTCTACAACGAAACGCCCCGCATGGACCATGCCGAGAACGAAAAATACAAAGACCTGAACCAGACTTTCTCTGCCAAAAAGGAAGATGTTGCCATCAACGACAGCCGGCAACTGATGCGCCGTAACACCAGTGAAGCATGGACGGAGCTGGAGTTTACCGGCTCGAACGAAACGCCCTACACCGCCCGATGGTACGTGGCACGGGCACACCGCAAGATTTCAGGAGCCGTGCAAGATGTGCGCTGGACACTGGAAAACAAGAAAAGCGGCGCACAGCTCAACAAAAAGAATGAGATAAAGGCAGAAATACAAGCTGCAGTGGGGTTGACCTTCGAACAATTCTGCCGCACCACCATGCTGGCGCAAGGCGACTTCACCAAGTTCCTGCAAAGCAAGGAAAGCGAAAAATCGGATATTCTGGAAAAGCTGACCGGTACAAGTATCTACTCCGAAATAGGTGCCGAAATATATGCCGCCACCAAGGAAAGACGGACGGAATACGAAAACCAGAACCGGAAGCTGGAAGGCATCCACATCCTGGCAGAAGAAGAAATCTCCACAATCAAGGAAGCCATAGCCACGCAAAATGCCGGAGTCAAGGAAGCCTATGAGCAGAAAACCATCGCCCTCGCAAAAAGGGACTGGCTGAAAAAATACTCCGAACTCCTCCTCACCCGTGAACAGCAAAAGAAGATGTGGGAAGGGAAGCAAGCGCAACTGCAATCGGACGAATTCAAACAGAAAGAACTCCTGATTAAAGAATGGAATGCCACCGCCGACGCCCGCAACTGGCTCTCTACCTTGAAACAGCAGCAACAGCAGCAACAACAGAACCATGCACAAGCCGGAATGCTAAGAGCATCCTTTGCCCTGCTGGACGGAGGAAGCAAGTGGCTATGCGGTTTCCTGGAAGAGCAAGAAGACAAGCTGCATCGTGCCGAGAAGTACTTGCAAGAGCATTCGCCCTTACTGCCCATGTTCGAGCAAAGCCAATCCATCATTACCGGCCTAAAATCCGCACTCGATGCCCAAACACGCATCGACACCTACAACGCGCACCTTGAAAGACTTGCCGCGCAACAACCCGTAAAAGTCAAGGAGCGTACCGACAAGGAAGCTGCCCTCACCCGGAAAGAACAAGAGAACCATACATTGCAAAACGAAATAAACCTCCGGAACAAGCAGCTTGAAACCATGGACCGCCCTGCCCTGCAAGACAAGAAAAACAAACTCGATGCCGGACGGGAGAACCTGCTGCAAGCCTTGAGCGCCTTGTCTTTACTGGCTGAAACGGAAAGGACACTGAACGAGGCAAAGGAAAACGAAAAGGCTTTGAACGCCAAAGTGGAGGCGTGCCAAAAGCAATACGTCCTCCTGCAAACGGCATTCGACAGCAGGAAAACAAGTTATGATGACATCCGCACCCTCTACGACAAGCAAAAGGAAGCCGTAGAAGAGTGGGCAAAGGAAGCACGTTCCCGGCTTGCCGTCGGGGATACTTGCCCCGTGTGCGGACAAGAAATAAAATCGCTTTGCAAAGATGAAGATTTCCAGTCTGTCCTTGCTCCCATACGCACCTCCCTGGAAACAAAAGAGAAAGAATACAAGGAAGCCGAGCAGGCATTGAACAACAACCGGACAGAATCCAAGACCTACGGAACGCTGGCAGAGAATGCCCGTCAGTCCACAGCAAGAGCGCTCCGGAGCTACAACCTTGCCCGTACTGACGCACAAGCCAAATGCGCCCAATGCAACGGCATCGGCCTCTCCACAACCACCGGCGAAACCCTGAAGAAGCTACTGGAAGAGAACAAGCTGGAAGCAGACAAACTGAACGAAAAGCTCACTGAAGTTCAAAAGCTCAGCGCACAAATCATAGCTCTGCAACGGCAAAAGGACGAATGCCAAAAACATGTGGACGCTGCACGCCAAGCCTTCAACTCTGCCGACAGAGTGCTGAATGAGCTGAAAAACAGCATCGTCAATTACAAGTCGCTCACCGCCAACGAAAAGGAGAACATACGTGCCACCATGGACCGCGTCACTCCCCACATCCTCTGGGAAGGATGGAACACGGAATGGAAGAACTCCCCCCTCTCCTTTATTGACCGCCTGACGCAAGCTACGCGCAACTACCGTCTGGCGCAGGAAAAACAAAGAGAACTGAAATCCGCCATTGCCCTTATCCACAAAGAGCTGGAAGGGATAAACATCAACAAGGAAAGCATCGATGCCGCATTCCCCGACTGGCGCAACGCACCTGCAGCAACACAGGAAATGGAAATCAAGGACCTGGGGATTGCCTGGAATAATCTGAATACACAAGCAAGCGGACTGAAACAAAGCATATCCTCCACCGCAGACCAAATGGCGAGGCTGCAAAAGGATTTAACCGGGTTCTATGCCGCCAACCCCACTCTCGACGAGGAGCGTATCACCGTCCTATCCGCTTGGTCCGGCTCCCGGATAGAAGCATTGCGTGCCTCACTGCAGACACTTAAAGAGGAAGAAGTAGCTGCATCGACCTCCTTTCATCTGGCCACCGGACAAGTGGAAGAGCACATCAACCGGAAGCCCGAAATAGAAGAAAACGAAAACCTCGAAACCCTGGATGCACTCATCGCGAATCTCGAAGAAAAGATAACCGCCGGCAACCAATCCATCGGCCAGCAGAAGTTACGCCTGGAAGAAAACACCCGCAACATCGACCGGATAAAGGAAGAAAAGGAACGTGCCGACCGGCTGCGCGAAGAGTATCTGAAGTGGGACCGCCTCTGCCGCCACTTCGGTGACGAACGGGGAAAGAACTTCCGCAACATAGCCCAGAGCTTCGTCTTGAAAGAACTGCTGGCAGGCGCCAATTTCTATCTGCAACGCTTGACCGACCGCTACGAACTGGAGTGCCAGGCCGGTTCGCTCACCATCCTGCTGCGCGACTTCCATCAAGGAGGCTCGGCACGTCCGGCATGCACCTTGTCGGGCGGCGAAAGCTTCCTGGTATCTCTGTCACTTGCCCTCGGACTTTCTTCCCTCAGCCGCCAGAGCCTCTCGGTAGACACACTGTTCATCGACGAAGGTTTCGGCACACTGAGCAGCGACTATCTGAACACCGTTATGGACACATTGGAAAAACTGCACCAGATGGGTGGCAAGAAGGTAGGCATCATCAGTCACGTGGAAGGACTGAAAGAGCGCATAAAGACCCAGATACAAGTACGGAGGATAGACAGTTCAAGAAGCGAAATAGAAGTGGTGAATACCCTCTAAGCTGGTATCGGGATAAAGAAAACGAATGTTTTTTCGGCTCTTGATAGTACAAGCACCTGCATTATTGTGTATTTTTGCAGTCTCATAAAAAAGAAAAGACAATGAAAAAGTTCATGAAAGGAGTCCGGTTTACTCCTAAAAACTATTCCGACGAAGTAGAAGCCAAAATTCAACATTATAAGAAAGAAGGATATAAACTGCCGATGCGAAGCGCACTCCGCACCGAGGAGCAGTTGGCCGGTATCCGCGCAAGCGCCAAAATCAACACGGCCCTGCTGGATTATCTCTCCGAGAACATTCGCGAAGGTATGTCCACAGCTGAAATTGACCATATGGTGTATTGCTTCACCACAGACCACGACGCCATCCCCGCCCCCTTCATGTACGAAGGCTTCCCCAAAAGTGTGTGTACCAGCATCAACGATGTAGTGTGCCACGGCATTCCCAGCACCAGGGAATTCCTGAAAAGCGGTGACATTGTAAATGTCGATGTATCCACCATTTACAAAGGTTACTTTGCCGACGCATCACGCATGTTCATGATTGGCGAAGTCAGCCCCGACATGCAGAGACTGGTACAGGTCACCAAAGAATGCCGTGACATAGGCATACAGACCGCACAGCCCTGGGCACGCCTCGGTGACGTAGGCGCCGCCATCCAGGAGCATGCGGAAAAGAACGGATACAGCGTGGTACGCGACCTCTGCGGACATGGCTGCGGCGTCAAGTTCCACGAAGAACCGGATGTGGAACACTTCGGCAAACGTGGTACGGGCATGCTGATAGTGCCGGGCATGACGTTCACCATCGAACCGATGATTAACATGGGAAGCTACGAAGTCTTTATCGACGAAGCCGACGGATGGACCGTCTGCACAGACGACGGACTGCCTTCTGCCCAATGGGAAAGCCAAATCCTGATTACTGAAGACGGAAACGAAATATTGACACAATAAGGCGGACACTTCAAAACACCTATGGAGATAGTATTACTGATTATAGGGATAATCATCGGAACCGTAGTCGGCTATCTGGCGGCAGACCGCAAGTCTGCCGCACTGAGGGCAGAAATCAGCGGGACAAAGAAGGAAATAGAATTATTGAAGCTGCAGAAGGAAGAAGCCGAAGCGTTGCACAAGCGCATGAACACCGAGTTCGAGAATCTCTCCAACCGTATCTTCCAGAGCAAAGCCGAAGACTTTACCAGGCTGAATACCGAACACCTGGGCAATCTGCTCCGCCCGCTGGGCGATAACCTGAAGGACTTCCGCCAAAAGGTGGAACAAGTATACAGCACCGAAGCCAAAGAACGCTTCTCGCTGGGTGAACGCATCAAGGAACTGGTGGAACTGAACAACCGCCTCAGCGAAGATGCCAACAACCTGACCCGTGCCCTGAAAGGAGACTCCAAAATGCAAGGCAACTGGGGCGAAATGATTCTGGAACGTTTGTTGCAAGCCTCCGGACTGATTGAAGGCAAACACTACTTCCGCCAGGAGTTTCTAAAAGACGAACGGGGCGAAGCCATCATCAACGAGGAAAGCGGGCAGAAGATGCAGCCCGACATCATCGTGAAATACCCCGACGAACGGGAAATGATTATCGACTCCAAAGTGTCGCTGACTGCCTATGCTGCCTACACCTCTGCCGAAAGCAAGGAGGAGCAGGCACACTTCCTGAAAGCACACCTGCAATCTGTCCGCTCCCACATCGACGAGCTCAGCCATAAAGACTACTCGCATTACGACGCCCAATCACCGGATTTCGTTATGATGTTCATCCCCACCGAAGGTGCCTACCTCCTCGCCATCCAAAGCGATGCCCACCTCTGGGAATATGCCTACAACAAAAAGGTGGTACTAATGAGCCCCACCAACCTGATTAGCGCCCTGCGCCTCTCGCTCGACCTTTGGAAGAAGGAGAACCAGGTAAAGAATGTGCAGGCCATCATCAAGCGCGGCACCATCTTATATGAAAAAATCGCAGGCTTTACCGACACCTTCCTCGGTATCGGCGACCGGCTGGCCAGCCTGCAAAGGGATTACGATAAAGCCTTCAACCAGCTCTCGGACGGTAACGGCAGTGTAGTACGCCAGGCCGAAATGCTGAAAGGCATGAGCCTCACTCCCAAGAAACGCATTTCTCCAAGATTGCTGCCCAAAGACACCATTCAAGAAGAAACAGAAGAGGAAAACGATAACATTCAATAAAACATCCAACATGAAAACTCTGAAAGACCGCATTCTCCTTCACCAAGAACCATTCATACGAGGTCTGTGTCAACAGGAATTACCACCGGAGAAATAACAGCCATTCTGGCAAATGCACTGATTCATATCAAGGAATAAAGAAAAAGCGACGAAGAATCCACTCCACTTTCTTTCAATAGAGAAGAAATGCCCCGAACAAAAAACTCCGGCAAAGCCCTGAAGGCCACGCCGGAGTTTTTTTATCTCAAGACGGACAAGGAAGATTATCCACCGAAGTTATCGAACATCAGGTTCTGAGCCGGAACGCCGAGGTCGTCGAGCATCTTCTCAACAGCCTTCGACATCGGGCCGGGACCACACATGTAGTATTCGATGTCTTCGGGAGCTTCGTGGTCTTTCAAGTAAGTCTCGTAAATTACGTTGTGTACGAAGCCCGGAGTGTACTTCACGCCCGCTGCATCGGCTGCCGGATCGGGACGGTCCAGTGCAAGATGGAACTTGAAGTTGGGGAAATCCTTTTCAATCTGCAGGAAGTCTTCCAGATAGAACACTTCATTCAATGCACGTGCACCGTAGAAGTAATTCATCACGCGGTCTGTAGTGTGCAGTGTCTTCGTCATGTGCATAATCTGTGCACGCAACGGAGCCATACCAGCACCACCACCGACCCACATCATCTCCTTCTTGGAGTCGAATATCGGATGGAAGTCTCCGTAAGGGCCACTCATGGTTACCTTATCACCCGGTTTCAGGGTAAAGATATAAGAAGAAGCGATACCCGGCATTACATCCATGAAGCCCGGGCCCTGGTCTTTCGGCTTGAACGGAGGCGTGGCGATACGTACCGTCAGCATAATGCGGTCGCCTTCGGCAGGATAGTTGGCCATAGAATAGGCACGGATGGTTTCTTCGTCATTGCGGCACTTCAAGCCCAGCAGACCGAATTTCTCCCATGCAGGCAGATACTCATCACCGATAAGGCTCTTGTCGATGTCCTTATCATAATCCATCGAATATTTAGGAATCTTAATCTGCGCATAAGAACCCGGAACGAAATCCATGTGCTCGCCTTTGGGCAATGCAACGATGAACTCTTTGATGAACGTAGCCACATTCTTGTTGGAGATAACCTCGCACTCCCACTCTTTTACGCCCAGTACGCTTTCGGGAACCTTGATGGCCATATCGCCTTTCACTTTCACCTGGCAACCCAGACGCCAGTGATCTTGTATTTGCTTACGGCTGAAGTGCGGAGTCTCAGAAGGCAAGATTTCACCCCCACCTTCCATTACCTGGCATTTGCACTGTCCGCAGGAACCTTTACCACCGCAAGCGGAGGAAAGGAACACACCGTTTACAGACAGCGTATTCAGCAATGTAGAACCGGAAGCTACGTCCAGTTCCTTATCACCATTGATAGTCAGTTTTACATTACCCGAAGGCACCAAGAAATTCTTGGCAACCAGCAGGATAACAACAAGCAGGATGACAACCACGAGGAATACTCCAATGCTTGCTAATATCATATTCATATCCATTGTTTTATTCCTTTCTTTTAGATGTTCAAACCAGAGAAACACATAAATGCCATTGCCATCAGACCTACAGTGATAAACGTGATGCCCAGCCCTTTCAACGGAGCAGGAACGTCAGAATAGGCCATTTTCTCACGGATGGCAGCCAAGCCTACGATAGCCAGCAACCAACCGATACCGGAGCCCAACGCATAAGAGACAGCATCAGCAATGCCACCGATGAATTTCGGGTCGCTCTCACCCAGCGTGATGCGCTGCTGCATGAAAAGGGAAGCACCCATGATGGCACAGTTTACAGCAATCAGCGGCAGGAAGATACCCAGTGAAGCATACAGCGAAGGGCTGAAACGCTCTACAATCATTTCCACCAACTGAACGATAGCTGCGATTACAGCAATAAAAAGAATAAAGCTCAGGAAGCTGAGGTCAACGCCTTCAATGATTGCGTTGGCAGCCAGCACCTTGGTCTGCAATAAATAGTTGACCGGAAGCGTAACCACCAACACGAAAGTTACGGCGATACCCAGTCCTACGGCAGTCTTCACATTCTTCGATACGGCAAGGTAAGAACACATACCGAGGAAGAACGCGAATATCATGTTGTCCACAAAAATAGAGCGGACGAATAAACTTATTAAATGTTCCATATCTCTTCGATAAATTAAGAATTAAAGAATTAAAGAATTAAAGCAATGAGAACTTGTACTGCAGCAGAGCAGCCCATTTTTCATTCTTTCATTTTTCATTCTTCATTTATTTATTACTGCTTTTCCTGCAATTCTTTGTGACGTGCACGCTGATACCAGATGATGCAAGCGCAGAGAATCAACGCCATTGGCGGCATCAGCATCAAGCCGTTGTTCACATAGCCCAACTTCTGCAGAGGTTCATAGTTCAAGATGTTGAAACCGAGCAGCGTTCCCGAACCCAGAAGCTCGCGGAAGAAGGCTACGATTACCAGAATCTTGGCATATCCCAAACCATTACCCACACCGTCAAGGAAAGATTCCCAGGGACCGTTCTGCATGGCAAATGCTTCCAAGCGTCCCATCAGGATACAGTTGGTAATAATCAGACCTACATATACAGAAAGCTGCACACTTACATCGTAAGCAAAAGCTTTCAGAATCTCACTTACAATAGTTACCAACGCGGCAACAACCACCAGCTGAACGATGATACGGATACGGTTGGGTATCGTCTTGCGCAGCAGTGAAATCACTACATTGGAGAATGCTGTAATCACCGTCACTGAAAGACCCATCACAATGGCAGGCTCCAGTTTGGCAGTAACAGCCAAAGCAGAACAGATACCCAATACCTGCACGGTAACGGGGTTGTTCAGTCCCAGCGGAGTAGAGAATACTTCTTTATTCTTCTTTGAAAACAATTGTCCCATATTCTTATTCCTCCTCATTATTATTAGTTAAAAAGTTCTTGTAGCTGCTCAGACAAGCCTTCAACATGGCATCCACACCTACAGAAGTGATGGTACCACCGGAAATGCCGTCCACCTGATAGTCAGGTTTCTCTACCTTGCCGTTCTTCACAACACCGAGGACTACCTCGCCGTTCTCCAACGTTTTCTTGCCGGGGAACTCTCCCTGGAAGTGCGCACTGGCAATTTCGGCACCCAGACCCGGAGTCTCACTGGCATGGGAGAAGTAAACACCGTAAACGGTATCCTTGTCGCTGTTCAGTGCAACATATCCCCAAATAGCGCCCCAAAGACCGGCACCGTAAACGGGAAATACATATTTCTTCTCACCGTCAACCTCTGCCACGAATACGTGCAGACGGTTATTTTCTTTGGCTTCCTTCTCGTAAGCGGTAGCAAATGCACCGGTATTCTCTGTCAGAGTACCGTCAACGTTCATCAGCATATCGCCCTTTACATATTTATTATATTCAGCTTCGGCATCCTTCACGTCCTTGATGTTGAGTGCAGCAAGAATCTGCTTCTTCGTGTCAAGTTCCACATTCTTGTTCTGCGTCTCGCGCAAGGAAGAACTTACGAATGCCAGCAGGAATGCAACGATAACAACCATTACCGAAGCATAAATGATAGTATAACTATTACTATTGGTATTCATTTCTTTTCCGGTATTTAATTGTTAGACTTGATTGCACGTTTCTCGCGACGGCTGATGTTGCCCTGTACCACACAATAGTCAATCAGCGGAGCGAAGATATTCATCAGCAGGATGGCAAGCATCATACCTTCGGGGTAACCGGGGTTGAGCACACGGATAATGATAGCCATGGCACCAATCAGGAATCCGAAGATATACTTACCGGTCTCTGTACGTGCCGATGTAACGGGGTCGGTAGCCATGAACACGGCACCGAAGCAGAAACCACCCAGCACGAGGTGTTCGTACCAAGGCATCTGTGCCATCGGAGTGTCGGGACCGATTGCATTGAACACCCATGCCATGAAGGCACCGCCTACGAATACGGAGAACATCGTCTTCCAGCTTGCAATACCCGTCCACAACAGCAGAATGGCACCCAGAGCGATGGCGATAACGCTTGTCTCACCGATAGAACCCGGAATAAGGCCGGTCACCATGTCCCAGGAGAACTCCGGAACGGCGCCCGAGGTAGCGGCTGCACCCAACGGAGTAGCTACCGTCAGACCATCTACCGACTGTCCCAGACCGAAGATACTGTCGCCCGATACCCAAACGGCATCACCGGACATCTTCGTAGGATAAGCAAAGAATAAGAATGCACGGGTAATCAAAGCTACGTTGAACACGTTCATACCCGTACCACCGAATACTTCCTTAGCAAAAATTACAGAAAATGCAGTAGCCACCGCCAGAATCCACAGCGGGCAATCTACCGGAACAATCATCGGAATCAAGATACCGGAAACCAGGAAACCTTCCTGAATCTCCTCCTTCTTCCACTGAGCCACTACGAACTCAATGCCGAGACCTACTACATAAGATACAATGATTTTTGGCAATACAGCCAGAAAACCGTAGATGAACATTTCCCAGAAGCCTCCGGCAGCACCGGTAGCGTGGAAATGCTGGTAACCTACGTTATACATACCGAACAGCAGTGCCGGTACTAACGCAATGACCACCATCGACATGATGCGTTTGCTGTCAATGGAGTCGTGAATATGCGTTCCCGATTTCGAAGTGGCATTGGGCACGAACAGGAATGTTTCGAAGCCATCAAACACCGAACGAAATGCGTGGAATTTGCCGCCTTCCTCAAAGTTCGGCTTTATCTTGTCGAGATAATTTCTTAACGCTTTCATTAATATATTTACGATTTTACGATTTACATTTTACGATTTGCCATATGCCCCGATTATGCCATTTCGGCACGAAGCATATCGAGTCCTGCACGTACGATGCGCTGCACTTCCACCTTGGAAGAACATACGAATTCGCAGAGAGCGAAGTCTTCAGGAGCTACTTCGTAGATACCCAGAGCCTCCATACGGTCGATATCACCTGCAATGATTGCTTTCACCAGATATTCGGGGAAGATGTCCATCGGGAACACACGGTCGTATTCGTTGGACATAATCATGTGACGTTCGCCACCCTTGATACGGGCATCTATCACATATTCCTTCTTGCCCATCAACCAACTGAAGTAAGAGCGGTTGACGCTGAACTGATTGAAACGCGGCATAATCCAACCCAACATTTCATGGATTTCATCTCCTTCGGGAATAACGGTCAGCTGGCTGTCGAAAGAGCCGAGGAAGCCGTTCGGAGAAACTTTCTTACCGGTCAGCACGTTGCCGCTGATGTAGCGGAGGTCTTTGTCGGTAGTCACGTTACCTTTGAAAACGTTCGTCAACAGAGCGCCGACTTTCAGCTTGCAATAAGCGGGTTTCAACACTTCGGAACCCGTTACAGCCACCGTACGGGTCATGTCCACACGACCGGTATTCATCAGACGTCCGATGAAGAGTACGGCTTCGGCACTGATGGTCCAGACCGTTTCACCCTTCACTACCGGAGAGATGTGGTTAATCTGTACACCCACGTTGCCTGCCGGATGTGGTCCGTCGAAAGCTGTTACGGTAACGTTCTTTGCCTGCACAAGAGCAGCAGACTTTTGTTTTACACTAATACCCAGATACGTCTTTGCCATCTTTGACAAAGCGTCGAGTCCCGTCTGGAAGTTTGCTTCTTCTCCCTTCAGCGCGAATTCAAAATCGGGAGCCAGCGGATTGCTGTCGAAAGCCGAAATGAAGATAGCTTTCGGAGTTACCGTCGGATCAGCGATAACGTCGTACGGACGTTGGCGGATGAAAGCGAACATACCTGCTTGCAAAAGAGCTTCTTTTACTTGCTGGCCGCTCATCTTGGACGGGTCCATCTTGCCGAATTCCTCATAGTCTTGCTCAGTGGCAGCCTCTACGACGATGTTCAGCACCTTGCGGCGTGCACCACGCTCCACGCTTGTCACTACGCCGCTAACGGGCGAAACAAATTTCAATTCAGGATGATTCTTGTCGATAAACAAGGGTCCCCCGGCCATCACATATTCCTGCTCTTTGACCACCACTTTCGGAGTGATGCCTGTATAGTCATCGGGAACCAGCGAATAGAATCCCGGTTCCTTAACAGACACAAGTTCCTGGGCAGCAGCGCCTTTCAGGTTGATGTCAAGGCCTTTACGTAACTTAATTACATTTGCCATGCGTTTATTTAAAATAATGGTTTCATTAATTTGCCGCAAAAGTAGCAAAAAAGAACGTGAATAAAGAGTAAAAAAGAAAGGAATTACGGAGAAATTTCCGTAATCCCTTTCGTTAACGAACACGAGAACAAGGATTAGGGGTTAAGGATTAGGGATTAATACCCTGCGGAATCATAGTGCAGCCCACTAATCCTTAATCCCTAATCCTTATCATCACTTTTCTTCAGCGAACATCGGGTCCCATGCCGGCAGGCGGACGGGCTTTTGTTTAAACAGTTCCATCACTTTGGCGGGAACATACTTTGTCTCCACTACCAGACGGAACATGTATTCATTGAACCACTCGTCGGTCATGATGAGATGTCCCTGATAACCGGAAGCGGCTCCCCAACTGTTCTCTACCATCCACTTTACGGGCTTTCCGTCTTTGTTCAAGTCAACGGCCATCAAGGTCATGGCGTGGGAAGAGCCACTGGAGAAAGTCTGGATACGTTGCTTCTTGTCCATCCCGAAGGTGGTGCCCATCAGTGATTCGTAGTCATAGTTTTTCACATCGAGCAGACCGCGTTCGGAGTTCAGGAACTTGCCCACATCGCAAGAGAAGTACATCATGGTGCTGTCCTTCAAGGAGGCAATGGCCATCTCTTTGATGTCCTCTACGGGCAGGTTGACATAAGTCCAGTTCTTGCCGTCGTAACGGTGGCGGTCATAGTCTATTTCATAGCACTTGTAATACTCGCGACTGGGGTCGTTCATCAGCATTACGTAGTTGGTCAGCAGTTGTTTGTCTCCATATTTCTCAAGGAAAGACATGGGAGTGTGATGCTCTGTCTCCACAGGATTACCCTTGGCATCGTGGCGGACATAGTCGAACTCCGTGGGAGGTACACCGAGGTTCAGCACCAGCATGCGGTAGATGGTTCCGAGCATCGTAGTTTTCTCCTTCTCCAGAGCTTCGGGCTTGGCACCGGCGGCAGCCATGTCACGCAGTTGCAGACCATACTCTTTCAGCTTCAGAGAGATGAGGTTGGCCATGCGGGAGGTATTTTCACTGCTGTTTGTTTCGGGCATGGCATCTTTGGGAACAAGGCCGTATTTGGAAACAATGTCGGCCACACCAGTAAAGGTACCCCCATCGCTCAGCGGATGCTGGAAGAGCCATTCTACGGTCTTATCAGTCAGGGGACTCTTGGAGGTGTCGATGATGCCTTGCAAGAAGAGGTTTGCCTTCTCCAACTGGTCCCAGAAGAAGGGATAGACTTCGGAGAACTCGAAAGACTGGAAACCGTATTCGGCAAGGGTCTTGGCACGCATCACATTCAGCCCCGTAAACAGCCAGCAGCGGCCAGACGACTTCTGGTCGGTGATGCCTTTGGATTCTACCTTGATGGAGAAGTGGGTATCCATGCCCTGCATATTCTCCTGGTTGAGTGCCAGTTTACGGATGTCATTATTGCCTATGGCATTGCGGAGCGCCTTGTCGGCAGCCGTGCCTTGATAACTTTGCTTGATTTGTCCAAGCATTTCGGGGCTGATACCCCCTTTTCCCTCTTGTGCCTGCACAGAGAACAGTGCGGCACTCAGAACAATTACAGATAAAAATCGTTTCTTCATTCAGATTATGTGTTTTTAGTTATTGATGTCTTGCTTCGTGAAGCAGACAAAAGTAATGTCTTTTTTGATAATTTTAGTGACATCTTTAGATTTATTATCTATTACAGTGAAAACTATTCGGGATAAAATAGTTTCCTTTGCACCCACATTTCGTACGACATGAAAAGATATATACTAAGCATTATCGCACTGGTGCTGTTCGCCACCACCTTTTATGCCCAGGAACAGACTGCGGCCGCCACAAACGACAACGTTCCTGCACTGACCAAAAAAGAACTACGCAAGCAAAAGGTAGCGCGTCGGAATCTGCATTACAATATTCTGGGCGGACCCAGCTACACCCCCGACTTCGGTGCCGTGCTGGGAGGAAGCGCCCTAATGACCTTCCGCATGAACCCCAGCGACACCACGCAGCTGCGCTCCGTAGTGCCCATGGCCATCGCCTTCATGTTCAACGGTGGCATCAATCTCTTCTCCAAACCGCAACTCTTCTTTAAGGGCGACCGTTTCCGTATCTTCGGAAAGTTCAGCTATAAAAATACGGAAGAAAACTTTTACGGCATCGGCTATAATACCAATAAAGATTATGTACGAAGCGACAGTACCAGCAAATACCGGTACAGCGGCGTGCAAATCAACCCCTGGTTCCTTTTCCGACTGGGCAACAGCAATATCTTTGCCGGACCTCAAATCGACATCAATTACGACCACTTGACGGAGCCCGGCAAGTTCTTGGTGGACGAACCTTCGTACAAAGAAGCAGGCGGTACGGCTAATGGCTATAACAACTTCAACTCCGGCCTCGGTTTCCTGCTGACATACGACAGCCGTGACGTCCCTGCCAACGCCTACCGTGGCATGTATCTGGATTTCCGCGGCATGATGTACGCCAAGTTCATCGGCAGCGACCAGACCTTCTACCGCCTAGAGATAGACTACCGCCAATACAAGTCACTGGGCAAGCGCAGGGTACTCGCGTGGACGGCACAGACCAAGAACGTGTTCGGTGACGTCCCTCTGACGCAATATGCCCTCACCGGAACGCCTTTCGATCTGCGCGGCTACTACATGGGGCAGTATCGCGACAAGTCCTCGCACGTGGTCATGGCAGAATACCGGCAGATGCTCAATACCGACCGCAGCACTTGGGTGAAGCGGATGCTCAACCACATAGGTTTTGTAGCCTGGACCGGCTGCGGCTTCATGGGCCCCACTCCCGGCAAGATAGAGGGTGTACTGCCCAACTATGGTGTAGGTCTACGCATTGAGGTACAGCCACGCATGAACGTCCGCCTGGATTTAGGCAAAAACACGGTAAACAACCAGATGTTGTTTTACTTCAATATGACAGAAGCGTTTTGAGTAACGCCCTGCCTACCTGCCCATCCCTTTCCTATGGAGAATGATGATTGAAAGCCTTTAATCGCCTCTCACTCACAAGGTTATTCAAGCTCACCTCTATAGGAAGCCCACTTCCTTATAACATCGGAACACCTTGAGAAACAAACATTTTATTTTTCTTTTCTTTTTCTTGCATCGGTAAAAGATTATCCATACTTTTGGCAATCACATTTCTTTTTATCAAAAAAGAAAGCAAACGAGCGGATACATGAAAGCCCTTGAAGTACTCTTCTGGATAAGTTTATTCATAGTGTTCTATACTTATATAGGATATGGTATACTATTATATATCCTGGTCAAGATAAAAGAATGTTTCCGTAAGCCTGCGCCCCGTCCGATGCCTGCCGACGATGCTTTACCCCCATTGACGCTATTTATCGCCGCCTACAACGAAGAAGATGTAGTGGATGAAAAAATGCACAACTGCCTGGAGCTGGATTATCCCGCCGACAAGCTACGCATCCTCTGGGTGACCGACGGCAGCAACGACCATACCAACGAACGCCTCTCCCACTGGCCGCAAGCCATCGTCCTCCACCAACCCCAACGCCAAGGCAAGACAGCCGCCCTGAACCGCGGTATACATTTCGTAGAAACGCCCCTTGTCGTGTTCACCGATGCCAATACTCACCTCAACCGCGAAGCCCTGCGGGAGATAGTGCACGCCTTCACCGACCCTAAAGTGGGATGCGTGGCAGGCGAAAAACGTATCGCCGTGCAAAGCAAGGACAATGCTGCCTCGGGGGGAGAAGGGCTATACTGGAAATACGAATCCACCCTCAAAGCGCTCGACGCACGCCTCTATTCGGCAGTAGGCGCAGCGGGTGAACTGTTTGCCGTGCGCCGCGAGCTGTTCGAGGAAATGCAGACAGATACGCTGCTCGACGACTTCATACTCTCCCTGCGCATCGTCATGCAGGGACACACCATTGCCTATTGTGCCAATGCCTATGCCGTAGAAAGCGGCTCGGCAGACATGCGCGAAGAAGAAAAGCGCAAGGTGCGCATCGCTGCCGGGGGCTTGCAATCCATCTGGCGGCTGCGTCCGCTGCTCAACCCATTCCGTTACGGCACATTCTGTTTCCAATATATTTCCCACCGGGTGCTGCGCTGGTCGCTCACTCCTATCCTATTGTTCCTATTGCTTCCCCTCAACACAATTCTCATCTTTACGACAAGCACGCCATTACTGTATGCCATCATCTGGCTGTTACAAGCTCTTTTCTACCTCATGGGAAGTTGGGGGTACTACCTTTCAATGAAGCATATAAAAAACAAGATACTTTTCATCCCCTACTATTTCCTCTTCATGAACGTCAACGTCATACGAGGATTCAACTACCTGCACAAGCGCACAGGCAATGCAAGCGGCGCATGGGAGAAGGCCAGAAGGGCATGAAACTAATACTGTAAGAATGAAAAACATTTTGAAACAAGCTGAAAACGCTGAGAGACTGTTGAAGCTGACGTCCGACACCATGATTCTTCTGGACAAAGACGGTATTTGTGTGGATATTGCAGTTTACAACATCAATCTCTGGTTCTTGAAGGAAGACCAGTTGCTGGGCAAGAATCTGTTCCAACTAATGCCCTTATCCACTTATAACCAAATCTATCCGGACTTTAAAAAAGTACTGACGCACAAAATACGCTCTATCCATAACTACGAAATGGCCCTAAACGGTACCAATTATTTTTTCAAGTGCATCATGTCCCCTTTTGACGGAATGGTACTCTGCCAATACCGCGACATCACGGAACGCAGCCAGCGCAAGCTGGAACTCGAAAGAAAAAACCAAGAGCTGAATGAAATCCAAAAAGCTGCGCTTATCGGAAACTGGCAATACGATTCAGACACCAAGAACTTCAAATATGCCGGACACACCAATATCCTATGCACAGAGGAGACACAAGAAATCAATCTGAACGACTATCTGAAACTGATACTTCCCGAAGACCGGAAATCTTTCACCAACTGGCTGAAAGAAAACCTGAAAGGGAAAATGGAAAACAGTGTGGACTATCGCATCCTGCTCCAGGAAAAGATTTTCTATATACGTCTCAAGGCCTTTGCACGCGAATATCATAAAGACAAAAATACCATTCTGGAAGGATATATACAGAATATCACCGACATTCAGCAACGGCGCAACGACATCAACCTGCTGACGCATGCCATCGACAACTCCACCGAAGATATTTACTCGGCACACGAAGACGGTACACTGATATTCGGCAACCGCTGCTTCAAGGAGCGGCATGGCATCGGCAATACCCAAGACATCACGAAACTGAAAATATACGACTTGCCTTCGTATGGAAGAGACAAAAAATCGTGGAAAGAATTTGCAGAATGTGTCAAACGCGGAGAAACCTCCCAAGGCTATATTGTTCACAATCCGTTGCCACTGCGTCCGGAAGTACTCGCCATAGAAGGAAACGCCTATTGGGTGACGAGTGACAAAGGCGAAGGGACGGTCTGGACTTTCGGAAGGGATGTATCCACACGCATCCGGCATGAGCAACAAATCAAACAGTTCTACCTGATTTTGGACAAAATCATCGAAAACCTCCCGGCAGGCATTGTTGTGAAGGACATCAACAACAACTTCAAGTACCTCTACCGCAACCGCGAATCGTATAACCGCGAAATCCCCATACAAGAGGCATTGGGAAAGGACGACTTCGATTTTTATCCTCTGGAGACTGCTCAGGAAAAGAGGGCGCAAGACATCGAAATAGCCAGAACCGGCAAAGAGATGCACTGGATTGCGGAAGAACGCGACGGAAACGGAAATCCCATCTATCTGGACAAACGGAAGATGAAGATTGAAAGCAACGACTTCTCCCCCATCCTGCTGAACATCGAATGGGACATCACGGAAATGGAACAGATGAAACGGGAACTGCTCGTAGCCAAGGAGAAAGCCGAGACCTCCGACCGGCTCAAATCTGCCTTTCTCGCCAACATGAGCCACGAGATACGCACACCGCTCAATGCCATTGTAGGCTTCTCACGAATTATTGCCGAAAGTACCGACGAGGAAGAACGGCTAGGCTATTACGAAATAGTGGAATCGAACAACGAACGCCTGCTCCAGCTCATTAACGAAATCCTCGACTTATCAAAAATAGAATCGGGCATCGTGGAGTTCACCATCACGCCCGTACGCCTCCATCCACTCTGCAAGGAGATACACGACGCACATATTTTCCGCTGTCCCGAAGGAGTGGAACTGATATACGAACCCTCTGACGAGAATATCGTGATTGACGGAGACAAGAACCGGATTTTCCAGGTCATTTCCAATCTGATAGGCAATGCCTTCAAGTTCACCACCAGCGGGCACATCAGTTACGGGTATCGCCGGGAAGGCAAGTATGTAGCATTCCACGTCACCGATACGGGTATGGGCATTGCACCGGACAAGGTGGACCGGGTATTCGAACGTTTCGTCAAGGTGAACAACTTTGCCCAGGGCACCGGATTGGGACTTTCTATCTGCAAAACCATCATCGAACGTCTGGGTGGCAACATATCCGTCACTTCAGAGGTGGGTAAAGGCACCACATTTACTTTTGTTCTCCCGCTGGAATCCACCAGCAAAACAGAGGCGGAAAAGAAAGAAGAGGACAACCAGGAAACGACAGCAGAGACACACTCCACAGAGCAGAGGGGCAAAAATGCAGCCCCCGGAGATTCCCCGAAGAATGAAGAGGTCGGAGCACTCCCTACCCCTCCTTTCAAGACCATCCTGATTGCCGAAGATACAGAAAGCAACTTCATCCTAATTAACGCCATTTTAGGCCGACTCTATCGGCTGAAACATGCCAAAGACGGCATGGAAGCCGTAACGATGTTCGAGGAAGTCCACCCCGACCTCATCTTGATGGACATGAAAATGCCCAACCTTGGCGGAATCGACGCCACTCGCATCATCCGTGAACTGGTACCGGACGTCCCCATCATCGCCCTTACAGCCTATGCCTACGAGCACGACAAGCAAGCTGCCCTGGAAGCAGGTTGCAACGACTTCCTTACCAAACCCTTCACTCAAGAAGTGCTGAAGGAAACCATCAAGAAATGGCTGGATGATAAAGGATGACTGAAAAACAGTCATCCTCCACTTTATGCAAAAATATCACTTCGCTGGATATAAGCAATCACATCCCCTTTATTGACCACATCCCCTTGCTTGGCACAGACTTCCACCACACGTCCGGTAAATCCGGTCCATATCTTCTCGTATTCGCCCCACGGCGTAGAGATGTAGCAGAACACCTCATCATGCTGGTACTTGCGTCCGATGAAAGGAGCAGAAGAAGGACCTTCGACGGAAACCTCCCAAAGCACTTGCCCCTTGGAAGGCGCGATTATCGGGTCTGCCTTGGCACGCTTCAGCTTCTTGATTTCTTCTTCCGAGTATCCGTTTTTGGCCATTGCCGCATCCTTGGCACGCTGCAGGTCATCCTCAAAACGTTTCTTGGCAACGCCGGATTTATAGTCGCGATACTGTCGGTCGTGCATGGCAAGCTCGAAGAGTTCCTCGTCATCATCGCCATATTCCCAACCGTTTTCGTCCATCTCTTTCCGGTATGTATCCAGAGCATCCGGGTAGTTCAGCTGCGGGTCCGTATCCACGAACTCAAAGCCTTTGGACTTGGCCAGTTCCACTATCTCGGGCGCTAAAGTACCGGGGAGGCGTCCGCTCTTGCCCAAAATCATGTCCCACGTATGGTTGTCTATCATCGTCCAACGCTCCTCTCCCTTTACCTGCTGCATGAGGTTCATCAAAGCCACATTCTTCACATACTGGCTGAAAGGAGTCACCAAAGGAGGATAACCCAGCTTGGGCCATACATATTCCACTTCGTCGAACAGCATGACGAGCAGGTCGTCCAGACTGAGTTCCGGCTCGTTCTTACCGCGCAGTATCATGTTGATGCCGGAATGCACTCCCTTCAAGTCGGCCATCATGGAGCCCATCATGCCACCCGGCAAACCGCACTTCAGCAAGAGTGAGGACATATGTTTATTGGTGGGGTCCATGAAATAACCCAAGAACTCGTCAATGAACTCCTGCGTCATGGCACGGGCTTTCATGTAGGCTTTCATGTTTATGTCGGGCACTTGGAAACCCAGGTCTTTCAGCATGGCCTGCACGGAGATGATGTCCGGATGAACCTTGCCCCACGACATGGGTTCCATCGCCACATCGATGATGTCGGCACCGTTCTCACAGACTTCGAGAATGGAAGCCATGGAAAGTCCGGGACCGCTATGCCCGTGGTATTGTATCAGCACATCGGGGTGCTTCTCCTTAATGGTTCTGACAAGCTGTCCCAGCATACCCGGACGTCCGATGCCCGCCATATCCTTCAAGCAGATTTCAGGTGCCCCGGCTTCAATCAACCGGTCGGCAATACTGGCATAGTATTCCACCGTATGGACGGGAGAATACGTGATGCAGAGCGTAGCCTGCGGTATCATGCCCGCTTCCAGAGCATATTTGATAGAAGGAATTATATTCCGCGTCTCGTTCAATCCGCAGAAGATACGGGTAATGTCCACACCCTGGGCATGCTTCACCTTGTACATCAGCCGGCGCACATCTGCCGGAACGGGATACATGCGCAGTGCATTTAGCCCGCGGTCGAGCATATGCGTCTGTATGCCTGCTTCCCTAAAAGGTGCGGTAAAGGCGCGTACAGCCTTGTTGGGATTTTCACCATACAGAAGGTTTACCTGCTCAAAAGCTCCTCCGTTTGTTTCAACGCGTGCAAAACAACCCATTTCAACTATCAACGGAGCAATACGTACCAACTGGTCTACCCGGGGTTGATACTTACCGGACGACTGCCACATGTCCCGGTAAACAAGACTGAATTTAATTTCCTTTTTCATCATAGTCAATAATAAGAGATTTTCCTTCGGTTAACTTAACATATACAAATATAAAGGATTATTCTGACATATAGTCAAGAACAACCCTTAAAAATTCATCATAAGCAATATGTTATATATCATATTGCTACTATCAAATTATTATCAGATGAAATCTTTCAATTCATCCTGCAACTTCTGGCGCGTAAAGAAGATGCGGCTTTTCACCGTTCCGAGCGGAAGGCCGAGGCGTTCGGCAATCTCGCGGTACTTGAAACCGGACACATGCATGGAGAAAGGGACTTTATAGTCGCGTGGAAGGGCATTGACGATGCGATGCATTTCTTTCAGGTCGTAGGCACCCTCGGTACTGGCAAAACCAGAGTCCTGGGGCATGCTGAGGTGATACTGATTGTCCGTCTGGTCCACAAAAGTCTGTTCGCGAACTATTTTCCGGTAATTATTGATAAAGATGTTGCGCATAATGGTATACATCCAACCTCTGAAATTGGTGTCGGGTTCAAATTTGTCTTCGTTATCCAAAGCCTTGAGAGATGTCTCTTGCAACAAATCATTCGCTTCTTCCCGGTCGGCTGTCAACTTGTATGCAAAGCGAAGCAGTTCTTCTTGCACTGCAAGTAAATCTTTTCTAAAACTGTAAGTATTCATACTTTGCTCAATTTTTAAATAGTTAATAATGGTTTAGGTTTTACGATTGCAAGTATAAGGAAGATTTGAAGCCCCGGGGGACGGAATACGATTTTTATTAGGGGTGAAAACTATCATTTGACAGTTTACACCCCCCTCTCTGATAGTTTGCGGGTGATATTATATACTGAAAACCATCATTTTTCCGAAGATTTCGTAAATGTTACGTGATTTTTTTATAGCTTTGCCTACATATAGGAAAACACTTTTATTACATAAAAACACTTTATTTTATGAAATCATTTCAATTTAAGTCACTTCTTCTGCTGGCTGCCCTTATCATTTCCCTGCCCTCCTTTGGACAAGGACTGAAGGCTTTCAAGCTGAAGAACGGTCTTTCCGTATATATATGGGAAGATGAATCCAAATCGGACGTGTTCGGACTGGTAGGCGTACGTGCCGGTTCCATCAACGACCCCGAAGAGTACACGGGACTTGCACACTACCTGGAGCACGTCATGTTTAAAGGAACAGACAAGATAGGCGCGCTGAACTGGACGGAAGAAGAACCGATCTACAAGGAAATCATCGCCAAGTACGACCAGATGGCCGAAGAAGCCGACCCGGCAAAAAAAGAAGCCATCAGCAAGGAAATCAATGAGCTGACCGTCAAAGCTGGAAAATTGGGACTTCCCAACGAATACTCCAACCTGATGGAAAGCATGGGTGCCAAAGGGGTGAATGCAGGCACCTACTATGACTGGACCTTCTATCACAGCTCCTTCCCTGCCTATCAGATAAACAAATGGCTGGAAATCTCCTCACAACGTTTCCTGCATCCCGTATTCCGTTCCTTCCAGTCGGAGCTGGAAAACGTGTACGAAGAATATAACCGTTCACAAGATGACCAGGGACGTGCACAGAACCAGTTCGTGATGGAGAAAGCTTTTGAGGGACATCCTTACTCCCGTTCCATCATCGGCCTGCCCGAACATCTGAAGAATCCCCGCTTGAGCAAGCTGATTGAATTTTACGAACAATGGTATGTCCCCGAAAACATGGTACTGGTACTCGTAGGAAACATCAAAGCCCAACAAATCAGCGGACGCATCAATGCCGCCTTCGGACGTCTGGCTGCTAAGCCCGCACCCGAACGCAAGGTCTACCAGAACCTCGAAATAAAGGGCCGCAAACAGTATTCGGCTAAAGTAGGATTCTACCCGCAAGTGGCAATGGTATTCAATGGAGTACCTGCCGGACATCCCGACGAAGACGCTCTGGACATCGCTCTGGCACTGCTGAACAACAACAGTCAGACCGGAACTATGGACAAGCTGGTACTGGACGGTGAACTGACCAGCGCCGGAGCCTACACCCGTACTTTCCGCGAACAAGGACGCGCCATCGTAGCGGCCATTCCCCTCTACGACGAAAACCAGCGCCGTTTCGAGTCTACCAAGAGCGCCGAAAAGAAAGCCTTGAAAGCCATCCAGCAAATCGCCAACGGAGAATTCGAGGACTGGAAAATTGATGCCATCAAAGCCGAGAAATGCCGCCAGTTCGACCTGGAAATGGAGTCGAACGAGGACAAGGCCATGATACTGATGAACGCCTTCTACAACGAGCAGGACTTGGGCGACATACTCAATTACAAGGACAAGATTATGGCCATCACCACTGACGACATCAAGCGAGTAGCCAAGAAATATCTGTCAGACAATTACCTGGCCCTATATATCGAAAAAGGAAAGCCTGACAAGAACGCCAAGATTGAGAAGCCGGGTTACAAACCCGTAGAACCTCCGATAGGAAAAGAATCGCTCTATGCAACACAATTCAAAAACCTGCCCATCGGACAGATGGAGGAGAAATTCGCAGACTACGGCGAAGTGCAAATCAAGCAACTGAACGACCGTTCAAAGATGTACTACACACCCAACAAGGAGAATAACGTATTCCAGTTGGTTGTACAATACGGAGCCGGTGAACGCGAATTCCCAAAACTTGGCTATGCCGCCCAGTTGATGAACAACGCAGGCATCATGGGGGCCTACGAACCGCAAGAGTTGAAAGAAGAACTCAGCAAGCTGAACGCAACCTGCCACGTGACAGCCGATGATGACAACCTCTACATCATCATGGAGGGCTACGAAGCCACCCTGCCGCAAGCCTGCCAGCTACTTTCACGCCAGATTTTGATGCCAAAACTGGACGAAAAGCAACTGGCACGTCTGAAAGGTTCGGCAATGGGTATGCGCCAGCAGCGCAAAGACAACGTCAGCATCCTGAACGAAGCACTGCGGCAGTACATGCTCTACGGAGAGAAATCAGACTACATCAAGGAACTGACCGACAAGGAGATTTACGAATTACAGATTTCAGAACTGACGGGCGACATCAACCGCGCCTCCAACTACGAGGCAAAGGTGTTCTTCACCGGAACACTCCCCTTCGACCAAGTATACGATATCCTGAGCAAGAACCTCCCATTGGTGGCCAACGAACGCCCGTCCAACTCCCCACAGGCAAAGGACATGATGCCGGTGACCGAAAACACCGTCTACTTCCTGCCTAACAACGATGCAGAACAAGCCCAAATCCACCTCTACATCCCGATGCAGAAGGCTGACAAAAAGGACGACGTGCTGCGTAGCGCATTCAACCAATACTTCGGTCTTGACTTCACCGGCATCGTTCTGAACGAAATCCGCGAAAAACGCTCCATGGCCTATACAGCCTACGCATTCGTCGGCACGCAAGGCATAGCCGGAAAAGCAAGTTATCTGCGCGGCTACATCGGTACCCAGAACGACAAGGCAAACGATGCATTGGACGTACTGATGGGTCTCGTCAACGACATGCCGAAAAATCCGGAACGTATCGACAACATCAAGAGCTACCTCCGCCAAGCCATGCTGACCAGTCACCCCAGCTTCCGCAACAAAGCCATGGAACTGGTAGACTTGGGCTACAGAGGCTACACAGACGACCCAGCAAAGGAAAACCTGCCGAAAGTAGATGCACTGACCTTTGACGACATCGTGAAATTCTACGAAGAGAACATCAAAGACAAACCTTACTGCATTTCCATCATGGGCAACCCAAAGAACATTGACCTGAAGCGACTGGAAAAATTCGGCAAGGTAGTGAAACTGAACGAACGCAAACTTTTCAACACGAAGGATGCATTGTTCTAACCTTGTTTTATCCCTTTAGCAATCCCATCCTCCTTCCCCCTTATCAGGGGAACGAGGAATATGAAAGATTCCCCGACATTTCGGTTCCAAATGCCGAGGAATCTTATTTTTAACACCTGAAGTTCTTTTGCACATTGCCCGGAATTTCACCGGAAAATCCCTGAGATTCTCAGACAGCAGATAACGGACTACCCTTCCTGCTCCTCTTCATTGCCCGAAAGGATAGGCAGGCAAATCCTATACTTCACCGCCAGTATGCGGGTAACGAACACCGTCACACCGCCCACAATCTGACACACGAAAGACTCCATCCCCAGAAGATGGCACATCCAGTAGAAGGTTCCTCCCACCACACAAGCCATCGCATAAATCTCCTTCCGGAATATCAGCGGAATTTCGTTAATGAATACGTCACGTATCACACCTCCCGCAGCCCCGGTGATGCTGCCCATAATGATGGCCACCCAGAAGGGATAGCCCAGCGCGATGCTCTTGCCCACGCCGACCACCGTGAACAGTGCCAGGCCGATACTGTCGAATATGAAGAACGTATTGTGCAGATGGATGAGATGTTTACCGAAGAGGATGACCCACAACAAGGCCAGTCCGGTACAAATCAAGTAAATGGGATCCGTCATCCAGCCCGGGGTGACGTCCAGCAACAGGTCGCGTATCGTACCGCCACCAATGGCCGTCACAAAACCCACCACATACGCTCCAAACCAGTCGAACCGCTTGGCCGAGGCCAGGCGTATGCCACTGATGGCAAAGGCAAATGTGCCAATGAAATCGAGTATCTGAACAAATGTTGGCATTATCACTTTGAGAATTAAAAATTATAAATTATAAATTAAACATTGAATAAGTGTGTATTTTCAACAGACACTCTGAAAATAATAGGCAAAGTAACAAATAATTTCCCTAAGAAAACGTATTTTTGTCGTATCATTTTTCACCAACTACGACAATGAGAATAACAATCGTATCGGGCGCACGCCCCAACTTCATGAAAATAGCCCCCATCTGCCGCGCCATCGACGCCGCCAGAGAGGCAGGAAAGAACATCTCCTACCGCATCGTCTACACCGGTCCGCAGGATGACACCAGCCTGGATGCCTCGCTCTTCTCCGACCTTTCCATGAGGAAACCGGATGCCTACCTCGGTGTCACCGGACACAACCACTCGCAGGTGGCAGCCTCCATCATGCTCGCCTTCGAGCGGGAGTTGGACGGGCATCCGGCACAAGTCGTACTGGTGGTAGATGACATGACCGCCACTATGAGCTGCTCCATCGTCGCCAAGAAGCGCGGACTGAAGGTGGCGCACGTCATAGCCGGCACACGCTCTTTCGACATGAACATGCCCCGCGAGGTGAACCGCACCATCGTGGACGCCATTTCCGACTATCTCTTCACCGCCGGCATGGTGGCCAACCGCAACCTCAACCAGGAGGGCATGATACCCGAATATATCCACTACGTGGGCAACATACTGATTGACACCATCCGTTTCAACCGCCACCGCCTGGTGCAGCCCATGTGGTTCTCCAGCCTCGGCCTGCGGAAAGGGAACTACCTGCTGCTCACCCTCAACCGCCGCGACCTGCTGGAGAAGAAAGCCGTACTGCACTCCCTGCTCCAGACCGTCATCGAGAAGGCCGGCGGCATGCCTATCGTCGCCCCGCTACACCCCTACGTGCAAAAGGCGGTGAAGTCGCTGGAAGTGAATGCTCCCAACCTGCACATCCTGCCTCCGCAGAGTTACCTGCACTTCGGATTCCTCATCAACCAGGCACGGGGCATCGTCACCGACTCGGGAAACATCGCCGAAGAAGCTACCTTCCTCGACGTCCCCTGCATCACCCTCAATACCTATGCCGAGCATCCCGAAACCTGGCGCATCGGTACCAACGAGCTGGTAGGCGAAAATTCCTTCGCTCTCTCCGCCTCGCTCGACAAGCTGCTGCACGGAGAATGGAAGCACACCACCCTGCCCGACCGCTGGGACGGACGAACGGCGGAACGCATCGTACAGACACTACTGAACGGCAACAATTCATAATCCTCCATAAATTCTATCCCAAGCTTGCAAACGTCTATCCCAAACCTACGGACGCTTATCCCAAGCTTGGGTCTTTCTATCCCAAGGCTTGGGATAGAACTTTCTCCATACGTTGTGCAACTTTATCCTTTATATCCGGCAACTTTTCTATAAGGATTCTGTACGTTTTTTATCTGTATCCGGCAAACAAGACATACGACTTTCACGTTCATTTAACCATATCTCCCGTTTCTTTAGTCTATATTTGCTTCTTGATTAACCTTAATTTGTTAACTTTGCGCCCGAATTATCTGTAACTTATGAAGCAAAGATATACAATTTACGCCCTTTTCCTGCTGTCACTGTTCGTCTCCATCAGCGCATCCGCCCAGATAAAGGGTGTCATCACAGACTCCCTCACGAACGAACCGCTGATGTACATCACCGTACAGTATGAAGGGAAAGGTGTAGGCGGCATCTCCAACGCAAACGGTGAATACCAGGTGGAAACCCGCAAAGGCTGGGATGAGCTGACATTCTCCGCTGTAGGTTATATCACCAAGAAAGTGAAACTGAATCCCGGTACCCGGGTGCTGAACGTCAAGTTGCAACCGGACGACATCATGCTCTCCGAGGTCGTCGTGAAGCCCAAGAAGGAGAAATATTCCCGCAAGAACAACCCCGCCGTGGAGTTTATGAAGAAGGTCATCGAGAACAAGAAGGCCCTGAAACTGGAAGAGAACGACTACTATCAGTATCAGAAATATGAAAAGATGAAGATGTCGCTCAACGATGTCACCCCCGACAAAATGGAGAAAGGTATTTACAAGAAATTCTCCTTCTTCAAAGACCAGGTGGAGGTATCGCCCAAGACCAACAAGATGATTCTACCCATCTCCATCAAGGAGACGGCGAGCAAGACCATTTTCCGTAAAAGCCCCAAGAGCGAAAAGACCATCATCGAAGGCATGAACTCCACTGGTATCGAAGAGTTCTTCAACACCGGAGACATGCTGGGGACCATCCTTACGGACGTATTCTCCGACATCAACATCTACGACGACGACATCCGCCTGCTGCAACGCCGCTTCGTCAGCCCCATCGGCCGCGGAGCCATCAGCTTCTACAAATACTACTTGATGGACACGCTCATGGTGGATAGGCAGGAGTGCGTGCACCTCACCTTCGTTCCCCAGAACCCGCAGGACTTCGGTTTCACGGGGCACCTCTACGTGGTGAAGGACTCCACCTATGCCGTGAAGAAATGTACCATGAACCTGCCCAAGAAGACGGGTGTCAACTTCGTGGAAAACCTCGACATCGTGCAGCAGTTCGAACAACTGCCCGACGGAAACTGGGTGCTGACCGATGACGACATGACCGTGGAACTGCACTTTGTGAAAGGCATCCAAGGCCTGGAAGTACAGCGGACCACCAAGTACAGCGACTATCAGTTCACAGAGATAGAACCCCGCCTCTTCCGCCTGAAAGGAAATGTCATCAAGGAGGCGAACATGCTTGCCAAGAGCGACGAGTATTGGGCGAAAGTGCGCCAAGTGCCTCTCACCAAGAAGGAGAGCACGATGGACGTATTCATGAACCGTATCGAACAGATTCCCGGCTTCAAGTACGTCATCTTCGGAGCGAAAGCCTTGATTGAGAACTTCGTGGAAACGGGCAGCAAGAAACATCCCAGTAAGTTCGACTTCGGTCCTATCAATACAATGATAACCAGCAACTACGTCAACGGCACCCGTTTCCGTCTGAGCGGTATGACAACCGGTAACCTCGACCCGCATTGGAGCCTGAGCGGTTACGGCGCCTACGGAACCAAGGACAAGAAATGGTTCTACTCCGGGCAGGTGGCCTACTCCTTCAACAAACGCGAATACGTATTGTGGGAGTTCCCGAAGCACTACATCGCCTTCAAGTACACCTACGACGTGATGTCTCCCATGGACAAGTACCTCGCCACGGACAAGGACAACTTATTTGTCGGCTGGAAATGGACCACGGTAGACCAGATGTCCTACATGCGCGATGCCACGCTGACCTACGAGCTGGAAACCAATACCGGCTTCTCCGTACAGGCCATGGCACGCCACCGCAACGACCAGCCTGCGGGGCAACTGCAATACTGGAAGAACAACGGAGAAACACCCGGACAGTGGGATGAAAAGAATACGCTGGTGCACGACATCACCACTACCGAGCTGGGTGTGACCCTGCGTTACGCTCCCGGCGAAACCTTCGTCAACACCAAACAGCGCCGCGTGCCCGTATCGTTGGATGCGCCCACCTTCACCCTCTCCCACACCGCCGGATTCAAGGGCGTGCTGGGTGGAGAGTACAACTTCAACCTGACGGAAGCCAGCATCCGGAAGCGCTTCTGGCTCGGCTCGTGGGGCAAGCTGGACGTAACGGCACGTGCCGGTGCGCAATGGAACACCGTTCCCTTCCCCCTGCTGAACCTACCGATGGCAAACCTCTCGTACATCACGCAGAACAACGAGTCCTTCAACCTCATCAACAACATGGAGTTCCTGAACGACCGTTACGCCTCCCTCAACCTAAGCTATGACATGAACGGAAAACTCTTCAACCGCATCCCGCTCATCAAGAAGCTGAAGTGGCGTGAGATGTTCCGCATCCGTGGTCTGTGGGGCACGCTGACGGACAAGAACAACCCATACAAGAGCAACAATCCCGACTTGTTCCTCTTCCCCATGCGCGACGGTGTACCCACCAGCCACGTCATGGGCAAGACTCCCTATGTGGAAGCCAGTGTAGGTATCTACAATATCTTCAAGCTGCTCCACATAGAATATGTACGCCGACTGACCTATACGGATATACCGGGAGTGAAGAAGGGCGGTATACGCTTCATGATATTAATGATTTTTTAAGAGTTACATACTATGCAACCATTAGCAGAACGGCTTAGACCAAGAACATTAGATGAATATATCGGTCAGAAACATTTAGTGGGACCGGGTGCAGTGCTGCGTAAGATGATTGATGCAGGACGTATCTCTTCGTTTATCTTATGGGGCCCTCCGGGAGTGGGAAAGACAACCCTGGCACAGATTATCGCCAACAAGCTGGAAACCCCTTTCTATACACTTAGTGCCGTGACCAGCGGTGTGAAGGATGTACGCGACGTGATAGAGCGTGCCAAGAGCAACCGCTTCTTCTCGCAAGCCAGTCCCATCCTCTTCATCGACGAGATACACCGTTTCAGCAAGTCGCAGCAAGACTCGCTGTTGGGAGCCGTGGAGCAAGGCACCGTGACGCTGATAGGCGCCACCACGGAGAACCCTTCGTTCGAGGTCATCCGCCCGCTACTATCCCGCTGCCAGCTCTATACCCTGAAGTCACTGGAGAAGGACGACCTGCTGGAACTGCTGCAACGCGCCATCACCACGGACACCGTGCTGAAGGAACGGAAAATAGAACTGAAAGAAACCACTGCCATGCTCCGCTTCAGCGGAGGAGACGCCCGCAAGCTGCTCAACATCCTCGAACTGGTGATAGATTCCGAAGCCACCGACCCTGTCCTCATCACGGATGACATGGTGACCGAACGCCTTCAACAGAACCCTCTTGCTTACGACAAGGACGGCGAGATGCACTACGACATCATCTCCGCTTTCATCAAATCCATTCGCGGCAGCGACCCGGATGGCGCCATCTACTGGCTGGCACGCATGGTAGAAGGCGGTGAAGACCCTGCCTTCATAGCCCGCCGCCTCGTCATCTCTGCCTCCGAAGACATCGGACTGGCCAACCCCAACGCGCTGCTGCTTGCCAACGCCTGCTTCGACACGCTGATGAAAGTGGGATGGCCCGAAGGACGTATCCCCCTGGCAGAAGCCACCATATACCTCGCCACCAGTCCTAAGAGCAATTCAGCCTATATGGCCATCAACAATGCCCTGGAACTGGTACGCGAAACGGGCAACCTCCCCGTCCCCCTGCACCTACGCAATGCGCCCACCAAGCTGATGAAGCAGTTGGGCTACGGCGAGAAGTATAAGTACGCCCACGACTACCCCGGCAACTTCGTCAAGCAGCAATTCCTGCCCGACGAACTGAAAGACCGCCGCATCTGGGAACCACAACTCAACCCTGCCGAGCAAAAGCATAAGGAACGGATGCAGCAACTCTGGGGAGAGGAAAAGAAATGGTAAACTATCAATTCAAATTAAAAATTGAAAATTAGAGATTAAAAGTCGGATACAGAAAATCCCCACAACAAATAACTCATAACTCATAACTCCATGAATATAGTAGTATTAGACGGCTATGCCGCCAACCCCGGCGACCTCTGCTGGGACGAATTGCAAGCCTTGGGCGAGTGCACCATCTACGACCGCACCGCCCCTGCGGAAGTATTGGAACGCGCTGCTGGTGCAGAAATCCTGCTGACCAACAAAACTGTACTCACCGCTGAACACATGGCGGCACTGCCCGAACTGAAGTATATCGGTGTGCTGGCCACCGGATATAACATCGTAGACACCACTGCCGCCAAAGAACGCGGAATCATCGTCACCAATATTCCCGCCTACAGCACCGACTCCGTAGCCCAAATGGTCTTTGCCCACATCCTAAACATCACCCAGCAAGTGCAACACCACTCCGAAGAGGTGCACCGGGGCCGCTGGACAGCAAGCAAGGACTTCTGTTTCTGGGACACGCCGCTCATCGAACTGCGCGAAAAGAAGCTCGGAATCGTAGGCCTGGGCCACACCGGTTTCACCACCGCCCGCATCGCCATCGGCTTCGGTATGAAGGTATGTGCCTACACCTCCAAGACCAACTTCCAGCTTCCTCCCGAAATCCGCAAGATGGAGCTGGACGAGCTGTTCCGCGAATGTGACATCATCAGCCTGCACTGTCCCCTCACCGACTCCACCCGCGAGATGGTAAATGCAGAACGGCTCCGACTGATGAAGCCCACCGCCATCCTCATCAATACCGGACGCGGCCCGCTCATCAACGAACAAGACCTTGCCGACGCACTTAACAACGGTACCATCTATGCCGCCGGCGTAGACGTACTCTCGCAAGAACCTCCCCGTGCCGACAATCCGTTGCTCTCCGCCCGCAACTGCTACATCACTCCGCACATTGCCTGGGCAAGCACCGCCGCGCGCGAACGCCTCATGCAGATTATGCTCGGGAACATCAAGGCCTACCAAGACGGCAAGCCGGTGAACGTAGTGAATAAATAAGCAAACAACATGGGAAAGTCCGCCGTAAAAGGTCTGTTCTACATCTGTCTGATAGCAGCGACATTCGTCTTGGCCACCATCACCATAATGGCAGCCTTCTCAGGAAATGTAGCTCCGGTCGATTCCGTCATCATGCCATTACTGGGGCTGGCAGTGCCCGTACTCCTGATTGTCAATCTGATAACGGCACTCTGCTGGGCATTGGCCCGTAAGCGCTGGGCACTGATTCCGCTGGTGGCATTCTTCTGCAACTGGGGATATCTGACGTCTGTCTTCCAGCTCAACCTGCCGAAAGACAAGACCCCGGCAGGCAAGTATCTGAAGATAGCCACCTACAACATACACAACTTTGGAGGTGAGATTACCGGTTATTCCTGCAAGGAGATAGCCCGGTACATGCAGCAGGAGGGCGTGGATGTGCTGTGCTTCCAGGAGTTCGGAGACAACAGTGACTTCCCCACAGACAGCATACGGCGCGTACTCTCGCATTGGTCACACGCGCTCATCCCTTCTGAAGACTCCGTCAAGGGCGTACTGCCTATCGCCGTATTCAGCCGCTATCCATTGGCGAACCACCGTTTCATCACTTACCAGCACAGCTCCAACTGTAGCATGATGTGCGATGTAGTGATGGGTACGGATACCATACGTCTGATAAACAACCACCTGCAGACCACCAGCGTTAGCCAGAAGCGCAGGAAGTGGGAACGCGAGCTGGCCACCGACGACACCCGCCGCGAAGTCCAGGCAGCCAAAGATGCCGCAGGCACCCTGCACGAAAACTTCATGAAGCGGGCCACGCAGACTTACGTCATCAGCCACTACGCTAAGACCAGCCCCTATCCCGTGCTGCTATGCGGCGACTTCAACTCAATACCTTCCTCCTACACCTACCATCATTTGAGGAAAACCCTCAAAGACGGATTCCGCACTGCCGGAAACGGATACATGTACACCTACCGCTATGCCAAACGCATGTTGCGTATTGACTACATCTTCCACTCCCCCAGCCTGAAGGGTATTGCATACTACTCTCCAGACCTGGATTTGTGCAGCGACCACAATCCAGTGATTATGGAGGTTGAAATACAATAAAGTAAAGAAAGCCAAAAACAATAAGGGCTGTCCCGGAAATCCCGGAACAGCCCTTGCCTTATCATATTCCGCCATTCAACGGAGGTTATCTGCACCCGATTAGTTGAACACGTAACGGATACCGACTTGCAGTTTCCAGCATTCGCTGTAGTTCTGATAGGTGTCGTAAGTCTTGGTAGGATATTCACCGTTCACCTTATACATGGAGAATACCGGAGTCAGGTCAGTGGCGCTCTTCACCCCTTCATACTTCAGGATTCGGTTGCTGTTGGAAACGGTGTTGGTCTTGGAGATACCCCATTTGGAGTTGATGAGGTTACCCACGTTCATGATGTCGAAACTCAACTGGAAGCAATGCTTAGTCTTGCCAATCTTGAATTCGAAGTCCTCCAGCAGACGGAAATCGAAACGGTGTACCCACGGAGCGCGAGCGGCATAAGCCTCAGCATACTGTCCTTTGTGATTCTTCAGGTACGAATCCTGCTCTACGAATTTCCAGAAAGCAACGCGGTCTTCCTCTGTCTTGAAGTTGATTTCACTATCATCCTTCGGAATATACATCAGGTCGTTGTTGATGCCGTCGCCGTTCATGTCGTTGGTGTAGCAAAAGCTGTAACCACCGGAAGAATAACCGGAATAGAACAGATTCAGGTGTGTGCCGCGAAGCAGGCCTTTGTGTCTGAAGGGAATGTAGTAGCCCACAGAAGCAATCACCTTGTCGGGAACCACATACTGTGAACGTTGTGCATCCACATAATTGGAACCGTCAATCGTGTTCAGTCCCTGCCAAGTAGAGATGGGGTCGCTGCCCGGAAGACCGGAAACTTCTTTGGACTCCGTGTGCGTATAGGCCAGCATCAGCATCAGGTCGTCCACCGGCTGGGCATTCACCGTGATGTTTGCCGTATAGCCGTAGCCTTTGGATGTATTGTCGAGTACCACGGCATTCTTGCCATTGTAATGCACGAAGTCGCCTGCATATTTCACATTCTTGTCGGGGTTGTCATAAAGAGAATAAGAGTACACCATACGGTTATCCGCACCATTGAAACGTTGCATACCCGTATGCAGCAGTTCCGTAGTTGTCACGTCTTTTCCATCAGCGCCCTTGACGGTGGTCAGCTTATTGTACTTCCATTCGTCGGGGTTCTTGATATTGATGTTGTTGATGGTAACGGCATTCACATTCTTCGTGAACATGAACTCTCCCGTCACGGTCAAGGGGAAAGATACGGGTACCTGATAGTCCACCGCGATAGACGACTTCCACACCTGCGGCATCTTGAAGTCCTGAGCCACACCGGAAATCTTGCTTCCCGCCACGTGTTTCTCAATCGTGGTGGGGAGGTTGAACTTGTCGATTATCTGGTTCATGTCCGTAATCATGCCGCCTGCCAACTGGTCCAGACGGGAATCATGGCCCACCACCTTTCCATTGTCATATTGGGTCTTAAAGGTAACGGAGTTCTGTACCATAGAAGCATTGGTCGGCATATTGGTGAAGAAAACCAACGGCAGACGTCCGGTAAACACACCCGTACCTCCACGTACTTTCAGCGACTTGTCCTTGAACACGTCCCAAACGAAACCTATACGGGGAGAAATCTGCCATCTGGAATCCGGCCACTTGCCAGTGTCGATGTGCTGCCCGTCGAAGTCAAGCTCATAGATGGCATCGTTTCTCTGGAGGTCGTCGTTGTCGAACATCAAGTTGTCGAAACGGATACCGTAGGTCAGTTTCAGACTGTTGCCGAGGTTCCATTCATCCTGGGCATAGAAACCAAGCTGGTTGAAGGTAACCTGAGCATTGGGGTTGGCCACACCGTTGAAGCCATAAGTCAAAGCGAATGATTCGGGAGCTGCGCCACTCAGGAAATCTTCCAGACTGTTATAGCGGTAATATCCCGTACCGTTACGCATATAGGCGTTGTTGGCAAACTGGTGCTCATAGCTAAGACCTGCCGTCAGCTTGTGGTTACCGGTGAAGAAGGTGAAGTTATCGGTAATGTTCGTAATCTTGTTCTTCACACCGTTGTTGTAGGTGAACAACTCGTAACCGGCGCTCATGTACGGTTCCAGAATCTGGTTTCCATTCTCGTCCTTGCCTGCCATGATGTCGATGAAGGGGAAAGGAGAAGAATTGGTGCCGCGCATGTCCTCTATATTGGTGTAGGTGAACAGCAACTGATTGGAAATCTTATCGGTGAAGCGGCTGTTCAAATCTGCCGCCCAAGACTGCACCTTGTTGTCCATGGAATACATGCTGTTGGCAAACGCCATAGACTGTGTACCTACGCGGTAAGTATTGTTCAGGCGATATCCCGTATCGGAAGAGTTGCCGTTCGGGGCATTCCAAGCCGTATTCTTCGTATTGTTGTAGCGGAGGCTCAAGCGATGGCGGTCCGTGATGTTCCAGTCGATGCGGGCCAGCAGCTTGGTGTTCTCCTCGTCGGCAGGGAAATTGGTGTAGGAGCCTGCATCATAGCCGTATTTGTCCTTCAGATGGTTGTACACCTTCTCCATGTCCGACTTCAGTGTACGGGACACCATACCTTTCGCATCTTCACCGTCCTCGCGCGCGCGATACTTTATAACCTCTCCCGGAGTCTTCTCTTTTTCGTAGTTCACAAAGAAGAACAACTTGTTCTTGATGATGGGACCACCCAGCGTGAAGCCGTAGGTAGTCTTGGACTCATCGGAACGTGCTCCCAGGTCCTCGCCGTTGATGCGGTTACCGCGCATGTCCTGGTTGCGGTAATAGGTATAGGCAGTACCTCTGAATGTGTTCGTACCACTCTTGGTGATGGCATTGATGCCGCCACCGATGAAGTTCGTCTGGCGTACGTCGAACGGGGCGACAACTACCTGCACTTCTTCGATGGCATCCATCGAGATGGGATTTCCGCCACCGGGAAGGTTGGAACTCAGTCCGAAGTTGTTGTTGAAGTTGGCACCGTCGATGGTGAAGTTCGTGGAACGTCCGTCACCTCCGGCAAAGCTCATGCCGTTGGCGTAGGGAGAAAGGCGGGCGATGTCGCTGATACTGCGGTTCACGGTAGGGAGCTGCGTTATCTGTGCAGAAGAGATGTTGGTAGTGGCACCCGTCTTTTCGGCGGTAAACTTGGTCTTGGCAGCCGTCACAATCACTTCGTTCAGCAGCTCGGAAGATTCGCTCATCTCTACGTTCAGGTTATACACCTCGCCCAGTTGGAGAGTGATGTCCTTATAAATAACTGTCTGATAGCCGATATAGGAAATCTCTACCCGATAGGGACCACCGGTGCGCATACCCTGGATGGAATAGCGTCCGTCGACATTGGTCACGGTTCCGTAGCGCGAACCGGAAGGCTGGTGCACCGCCTGGACAGTGGCACCAATAATGGGCTCATTACTTGCATCCGTCACCTTACCCGCCATAGAAGCTGTGGTGACCTGCGCATCTACACCCACGGTGGCCAGTAACAGCAGCACCGTCAGTATAATTCTTACTCTCTTTAACATAATGTCTTTTAAATTAGTTTCTTAAAACGTTATATTTCTTAAAACATTGGCAAAGATACGCAAAATTATATATAAAGGCATTACAACGCGATTACATTTTTTAAGGATTTATTCAATACAAGGCAGTACCACTGTGAAACGGCTTCCACGGCCTTCCTCGGACTGGAGTTCGATGCGTCCTCCCATCTTTTCGACAATGAGCACACAGATGGACAAGCCTAGCCCGACGCCTTGGGAAAACTCGCTACGCTTGTAGAAACGCTCAAAAATCATCTTCTGCTCGCTGTGCGGAATGCCTATGCCGGTATCTTCCACATAAAGATGTACCTCGCTCATGCCGGACGGACAGCAATACCCCAGCCGGATGCTGCCTCCTTTCGTAAACTTGTTGGCATTGTTCAGGAAGTTGGTGAGTACCTGTGTCAGTCGCATGGGGTCTACATTCACCTGCACATCTTCGGGAGGGAAATCCTTGAGGAACTGCAACGGCGGCCGGATAAGCAGGCTATGCGTCTGATAGACGTCATCGAGCAACCGGCACACGCTCTCCCGCTGAAAGGTGAACGAGAGGTTACCCGACTCGATGCGCGACAGTTCCAGCACATCGCCCACCAGCTTCAGCAGCAGTTTGGTATTGGTGTTGATAATGTCCACAAACTCCTGCCGCTCTTCGTTTGAAAACTCCGGCTCATTGGCCAGCATGTCCGAGAAGCCGACAATGGCATTGAGCGGAGTGCGGATCTCGTGGCTCATGTTGTTGAGGAACGACTGTTTCAGTTCGGCCTGCTCCGCCAGCTCGCGGGATTCTATCAGCTCCTGCTCGTGATCTTTCAGTTCCTGGATATTCTGCAGCAATCCGGCTATGATGGGTGCGTGTCCGGGGGTGTGGATGGTATTGTAGCTGAACTCCCACCACTGGAACTCACCGGTGAAGTTACAGCGATACTGCCCCTTGTGGTGCGTGCGTTCATGCCTTGCCGCTATGTTCTTGCGGAAGGCGGGTAAGTCGTCGGGATGGATGTAGGGAGTGATTTCATCGAGCAGAAGACGGCCAGGGCGATGATGAATAAGCTCGCAAAACTGCGAGTCGCAGGACACGGAATCTCCCTCCAGTCGCCAGGCGTAGGTAGAATTTCCTTCGATGGCCAGGCAGAGGGTCTCATGCTCGTAGAGGAGGTTTCGCAATGCCTCACGCTTGCGCCTGCGTTCGCGCAGCAGGCTGAAGGAGAGCAAGACTATCACCGTCAGCACGAAGACTGCGCCCAAGATGGAACCGATAAGTATAGGATAGCGGTAGCGCTCCGAAAAAGGGATATACATCACAGTGTACTCTGCCGGAATGCTCTCGAGCGGGATGCCATACTTCTGCAGCACATGCCAGTTCAGCACGTACTGCTTGGCGCATTCCGTCACCTGCTGCCGGGGCATCCGCCCTTCGAGGCGTTCCTTGATACCGGTCGCCATGTATCTTATCTGGCTTTCCAGTGGAGTGAAATATCCTCCCAGCAAGTAGTCGGCAAAGCCGAAGCCCTCGTTGATGGTCTGAAACGTGGGATTGTCGAAGAGCATGCCCACACGCTTGGTGGTATAGTCTCGCTTGGTGTAGAGCAGCAACGTATTGTCGCCGCGTCCCAGCCACATCAGATGGCGTATCGCTATGGAGTCGCTCGTCATGCGCACAATCTTCGTGGTGTCCAGCAACACGTCTATGTTCTGCCGTTTCAGTATAGGGCTGATAGTCTCCCTCTCGCGCACACGGTGATAGGAGGAACCGGCAAAGTAAGCACCCTCGGTAGAGGTCACGATGGCGAACCCCTGCCCACGACACTGCTCATTCAACGCATGCCATATCTTGCGGTCCAGAAACACTTGTCCGTTCATCAGGCAGATGCGCGACTTTCCCATGATACTCTCTATCATGCGTATGGTACGCAAGTAATCGGGCGTGTCGGCATAGCCCGTGATGTTGGGGTATTGCAGGAGCAGAGATATGTTGGGATAGTTCACACCGCTGAACACAACGGGTATTTCATGCGCCAACGGGTGTCTGCATGCCATCAGCGCATAGGCAGCCTGGTCGTCGAGCACGGCTATCAACTCGGCTCCCCAGGCAGAGAGGTCGTCCACGAAACCGGCCATACGGAGGTTTTCTGCCTCCTCCATGTAGCGGTCGCAGTCCAGATAGTATTCGCGTACATCGCAGTCCAAGCCGAGAAGGCTGAACTCTTTTTGCAACAGTTCCAGAGCCTTCGCAGCAGGCGGATAGCCCGGCTCGAAAGAGTGTATCAGCGCAATACGCCGTGTTTCCGCATGGGCAGGGTGTGCACACACGAGGCAGAGAGAAAGAATCAATATGTATCCGGCAACTGCCTTTATGTGCTTCATATCCGGAAGGTCCTTTTCGACTTGTATCAGCAAAGATACGAATGTTTTTTAAGAATAATGGACTATTTCTTCTGTTTCTGTAACAAAGAATACGTTTTCTTAAATCATTGACACATCCCAACTTATCTTTCAGAGGATTTACCGAATATCCCTAAAGAACCGATTCTTCGTCCAGTATTCCAAAGTGGAGATCTATTTGTTCTTAACCTTCGGCAACACCGCATTCAGTACCATATATCCCAACATACCGGCAACAATCGTTCCCAGCAATACACCAAACTTCGCCTGGTTCAGCAAATCCGGATATTCTCCTGCAAAAGAAAGGTTGGCAATAAATAAAGATACCGTAAAACCAATACCCCCCAACAAGGATACTCCGGCAACACTTCTCCAATTCATTCCCGGAGGCATTGAGGACAAACCACTCTTGACCGCCAGCCAGGTAAACAGAAAAATACCGATAAACTTGCCAAGAAGCAATCCTGCAGCCACCGCTATACTAACAGTGCCAACAACGCCACCGCCTCCACTGAACACCACACCGGCATTGGCAAAGGCAAAGAGCGGCAGTATCACAAAGTTTACCGCACCATGCAAATTGTCTTCCAAGGATTGCAAAGGACTAATTACATGATCAGAAGCGCGCTCCACTTGTTTTAGAGTGGCAATCTGCTCATTGGTCAATATAATATTATCTGATTTGGTAACCGGAAAATCACCGATAATGTCGCGGATGCGTCTAATGTATTTCCCGGCATCCAAACGGGGACGGGCCGGTATTACAAAGGCCAGTATCACTCCGGAAATAGTGCTGTGAATGCCCGACTGAAGGAACAAATACCAAATAATTACCCCGATAAGCAGGAAGAATATCTTCTGTGTCATACCGAATTTCCCCATATAGTAAAGGAAGAAATAAAGGACAGCAGCTACAATAAGATATCCGTATGCCACTTCGGAACTATAGAAAATGGCAATAACCAGAATGCCGCCAATATCATCGACCACTGCAAATGCAGTCAGGAAAATTTTCAGGCTCAAAGGCACCCGTTTACCCAGCAGACTGAGTACACCCAATGAAAAAGCAATATCCGTAGCCATCGGTATAGCCATACCGCGCGTTTCCGGAGTACCCTGAACGACCAGAAGTGAATAGACAATGACCGGCACCAGCATACCGCCACATGCCGCTACAAAGGGTAAAGAGGCCTTACGAAAGGAAGAAAGTTCACCCACCAGCAGTTCCCGCTTTATCTCCAACCCCACGGCCAGGAAGAAAACAGTCATCAGGCAGTCGTTTATAAACTCAATCATTTTCAATGGATGACCGCCATGGGAGAACAAGTTGAAGTCTCCGATGCGCAGATGCAGTTCCTGCAAAAGAAAGCCCTGATACAACGGAGCCATTGGTGAATTAGCAATAACGGCCGCCAAAATAGCCATCAAAAACAGCAAGATGCTCGCCGCTATATTCAGCGACGAGAAGTTTTTCATAGTACGTAAAATAATCATAAAGAAGTATATTTGATTTAAGATTTCATTCTTTCGACATCAATCCAGCTTCAGGACTGCCAGGAAGGCTTTCTGAGGTACCTCCACATTACCAATCTGTTTCATACGCTTCTTACCTCTCTTCTGTTTCTCAAGTAATTTTCGTTTACGGCTCACGTCACCACCATAACATTTGGCCGTTACGTCCTTACGCACAGCTTTAATCGTTTCCCGGGAAATAATCTTGGCACCGATAGCAGCCTGAATGGCGATATCGAACTGCTGTCTCGGAATCAGGTCTTTCAACTTCTCGCACATCCGGCGTCCCAACTCGTAGGCATTGTCAAAGTGTGTCAAGGTAGAAAGAGCATCCACCGGCTCACCGTTCAGCAAAATATCCAGCTTCACCAGTTTGGAAGGGCGGAAACCGTGGGGATGATAGTCAAAAGAGGCATATCCCTTGGAGATACTCTTCAATTTATCATAAAAATCGATGACTATTTCGCCAAGAGGCATGTCATAGTATATTTCTACGCGGTTACCTGAAATATATTCCTGCTTCACCAGCTCGCCACGCTTGCCCAGGCAAAGAGTCATGATAGGACCGATGTAATCAGTGGTAGTAATCACCGAAGCACGGATATAGGGCTCCTCAATACGGTCTATCATGGTAGGGTCGGGCATGCTGCCGGGGTTATGCACTTCGGTCATATTTCCCTGCTTGTCATAGATATTGTAGGAAACGTTGGGCACGGTGGTGATAACGTTCATGTCAAATTCACGGTCAAGGCGTTCCTGCACAATCTCCATATGGAGCAGCCCAAGGAAACCGCAACGGAAACCAAAGCCCAAAGCCAATGAAGACTCAGGCTGGAAAGTCAGCGAAGCATCATTCAACTGCAGCTTCTCCAAAGAAGAACGCAGGTCCTCGAAATCTTCCGCCTCGATGGGGTACACACCGGCAAAAACCATCGGCTTCACTTCCTCAAAACCGGCGATGGCCACTTCGCAAGGACGGGCAATATGCGTAATCGTATCACCTACTTTCACTTCCTTAGAGGTTTTGATACCCGAGATGATATAGCCCACATCCCCCGTACGCAACTCCGGACGTGGCATCATTTCCATTTTGAGCACTCCGATTTCATCCGCATCATATTCCTTGCCTGTATTGAAGAATTTCACTTTATCCCCTTTACGAATCACACCGTTCACTATCTTGAAATATGCAATGATACCACGGAAAGAATTGAAGACAGAATCGAAAATCAACGCCTGCAACGGAGCTTCCTCGTCACCCTCCGGATGAGGGATACGCTCAATGACCGCAGTCAGAATCTCTTCCACTCCCATGCCTGTTTTGCCGGAAGCACGGATAATCTCATCACGCTTGCAGCCCAACAGTTCAACGATTTCGTCCTCCACTTCCTCGGGCATGGCGCTTGCCATGTCACATTTGTTGATGACGGGGATAATCTCCAAATCATGCTCAATCGCCATATAGAGGTTTGAAATGGTCTGCGCCTGCACTCCTTGCGAAGCATCTACAATAAGCAAGGCTCCTTCACAAGCGGCGATGGAACGTGACACCTCGTACGAGAAGTCCACGTGTCCCGGAGTGTCTATCAAGTTCAGAATATACTTTTCACCTTTATAGGTATACTCCATTTGTATGGCATGGCTCTTGATGGTGATACCTCTTTCCTTCTCAAGGTCCATGTCATCCAGCATCTGTCCGTTAGTTACTTGTATAGTATTGGTAAATTCCAGCAGACGGTCTGCCAAGGTTGATTTACCGTGGTCGATATGGGCAATAATGCAAAAATTTCGTATATTCTTCATTGTCAATAACTATCTATTAATTGGGTGCGCAAAGATAATGAAAACAGAGCAAATAAAAAAAATGCGTTGATAACATATTCATGTACCAACGCATCTTTTTATAACATTCCAATCAATTCCTCGCTTAGTTCAGCTTTACAAACAATTCGCCTTCCACTTCAGAAGTAGAGACCTTGTCTTCTCTTAACAACCAGCCCAATCCCAGGAAGAAGTCCTTGTCGATCAGTTTAGTTGCTTTCTTGATTTGCTTGTGAGTCAAGCCATCTGTGCCATTCAGTGCAGTCCAAATCTGTCCTGCAACATTACCAGCTTTTTCTTTTAACATTTCTATTTGCTTTTAGTTAAACGTTATCCTCATCTCCAAAGATAGAGATGTCGGTGTTTTTATATCGCTGCAAAGATAGGTATATTTATGTTATACAACACATTATTAGGCACTTTTTTTCTTACTAAGGGGTAAAAAAGTTCTTTTTTCTTACTTTGAGGACGTTTTTTCCAGGTATTCGGTCCAAATTTGGGCAGCTACCTCTACCATCCTGGCACACGGGCGTTTAGCATAATACTGCTCGGTACGGGCTTCCGGAACGGACGAACCTTCCGGTTTTCTCAACCCCAACAATTCAGCACATATCAAAGAGCCATTTCGTTTCTTGAATTCAGCAGCC
Organism: Bacteroides sp. AF25-38AC; assembly: GCF_003602995.1. Classification (NCBI taxonomy): domain Bacteria; kingdom Pseudomonadati; phylum Bacteroidota; class Bacteroidia; order Bacteroidales; family Bacteroidaceae; genus Bacteroides; species Bacteroides sp. AF25-38AC. The sequence goes on from NZ_QTMD01000013.1 coordinate 127,571, forward strand.
AGCTCCTGCACCAACGCATAGTTTGCCGCCTTACCTTCACGGTCCTTGCCTTCCACAGCTCCTTTTTCCAATCCGGCCAATAGGAACATGCCGCATGCAGCACCGCATGTCTGCCTCATACGACCTATGCCACCACCAAAAGAGGCGGACATCCGGAAAGCCTGCTCTTCTGTAAAGCCATACATATCTGCAAAAGCTCCCACTACCGACTGCGAGCAGTTATAGCCACTCTTGAAAAGCTCCACAGCTTTTTCTATTCTGTCTTTTGTTTCCATCATCATTATTCTGTAATTTCCAACAACATCGGACAATGGTCCGAATGAACAACGTCACCCAATATTCTCGCCTCCTTCAACATCGGGCGCACCGGTTCACTCACCATGCAATAATCAATGCGCCACCCTTTGTTCTTGGCACGTGAATTAAAGCGATAGCTCCACCACGTATATTCCTGCTTGTCGGGATGAAGCCAACGGAAGGAATCTATGAATCCCGCATTGAGAAAGCGCGTCATCCACTCCCGCTCTTCAGGCAGGAAGCCACTGTTAGTGGCATTCCTGATAGGGTCGTGAATGTCTATTGCCTCATGGCAGATATTATAATCGCCGCAAAGAATGAGTTTAGGACGCGTACGTTCCAGCTCCAATACATATTCCTGGAATTTCTCCAACCAGACCATCTTAAAGGCCTGGCGTTCATCACCGCTGGTACCGGAAGGATGATAAACACTCACAACAGACACATCACCGAAGTCGGCACGGATAAAGCGCCCTTCGTTATCATATTCTTCAATGCCCATGCCGTACTCCACATGGTCCGGTTCTTGCTTGCTCAAAATAGCGACTCCGCTATACCCCTTCTTCTGTGCAGAATATAGGTAATGCTTATACCCCAAAGCATCCAGCGCCTCTGCCGGATACTGTTCCGGTTGCAGCTTTGTTTCCTGCAAACAAAGCACATCCGGCTGCTCTTGTGCCAGCCACTCGGGAAAACCTTTTGTCACGGCAGCCCTCAGCCCATTTACGTTATATGTAATAATCTTCATACTACTTATTTGATTTCTTAAAAATGAATTATTCAAGATGTCAACTCGGATACCAGCAGCATGATATTCAGCACAGTGACCACCGCAGCAATGGCGTAAAGTACAAATGTACTCCATTTACTGTTTACATACTGCCCCATCACTTTGCGCGAAGAAGTCAATCCTACTTGCAGGAAAACCGTAAACGGCAGCTGGATGCTCAGTATCATCTGTGAAATCAGTAAACCTTTGAACGGGTCTCCGATAAAGAAAATCAGCAGCAGCGCAATGCCCAGCGACAGAATCACCCCCACCTGCGAGTGACTGTCTTTGATATGATAGGATTCTCCGAAAATACCGGCAAAGATAGAACCTGCCGCCATACCGCTGGTTATCGTGGAAGATATACCCGCCATCAGTAATGCCAATGCAAAAACCACGGCAGCACTGTTCCCCAGCAACGGCTCCAGCAAGGATTTGGCCTGCTGCAACTCTTCCACCTGAATACCGCTTTTAAAGAAAGTTGCCGCAGCCAGCAGTATCATGGCACTGTTGATGGCCCATCCCACAATCATAGAGAACAGCGTGTCGAACAATTCATATTTCAACACCTTGCGGATGGACGCATCATCTTTCTTATTATATTCATGGCTCTGTATCACTTCCGAGTGCAGAAACAGATTATGCGGCATCACCACCGCACCGAGCACACTCATGATAATCAGCATACTCCCATGCGGGAACGAAGGTGTCACCCACCCTTGTGCGGCCAGCGGCCAATCTATCTTCACCAGAAACAGCTCATAGATAAAGGAGAGCCCGATGACCGAAACAAAAGCAATGATGGAACGTTCTATCTTCTTGTAGGAATTAGTGAAAAGCATGACGACTACAAATACGGTAGTCAAGACAGAGCCCCATATGATGGGAATGTCAAACAGCATCTGCAAAGCGATGGCACCTCCCAATATCTCTGCCAACGAAGTCGAGATGGAAGCCAATACCGCTGTGCCCAATATGGGACGCGACACCCAGGAAGGAGTATATTTGGTAGCGGCTTCGGACAAGCACAAGCCGGTCACAATGCCAAGATGCGCCACATTATGCTGCAATACAATCAGCATGATAGTGGATAAAGTCACGACCCACAGCAATGAATAGCCAAATTCAGACCCTGCCGCAAAATTAGATGCCCAGTTCCCCGGGTCAATAAAGCCCACAGTCACCAGCAGTCCGGGACCTATATATTTAAAAACGTCCAGACCGCCCAGATAGCGTTTGTGGTCTCTCCGTTTCAAGTCTTTAAAAATATTCTTCATTGTGTCTGTTCAATTAAGAGCGTAAAAATACTCAAATAATAACAAATACCTCCATGTTAGGTTCAAAAAAAGCCCCTGGCATCTTTCAATGTCAAGGGCTCTCATCCATTCTTTCAGGCAGTAGGCTCAATACCCCATCTCGTGCAATGCCTTGCACAATTGGTCGGGGCAGGAAGTGGAACGTCTTCCGCAGCGAATTCCTTCCAAACGGGCAATCACCGCATCTACCGGCATGCCTTTCACCAAACGTGAAAGTCCTTGCAGGTTTCCATTACATCCACCCCAAAATGCCACTTCTTTCACAATACCATCTTCCACATTCAGTTCGATGTTACTGCTACACGTACCTTGCGTCTTGTATGTATATGTCATTATTCTCCGCCTTCTTCCGGTTTCATGTTAGTATAAACCGTCTGTACATCATCAAACTCTTCGAGACGCTCTATCATTTTGTCGATGGTTTCGCGTTGCTCGGGAGTCACATCCTTCATATCGTTCGGGATATAGGTAAACTCACCGCCGACATCTTCAAAACCGCACTCTTCCAAATGTTTCTGGATAGCTGCATAGCTTTTCGGATCACCATAAATAGTGATAGTACCTTCTTCTTCATCCTCTTCGTAGTCTTCCTCTACGTCATAGTCTATCAAGTCAAGAATGAGTTCCTCCATATCGATACCGTCTTTCTTCTTGAAAGTGAACACACACTTGTGGTCAAACAAGAAAGCCAGTGAACCCATTGTTCCCAAGTTACCGCCGAACTTGTTGAACACGGAACGCACATCGGCTACTGTACGGGTAGTATTATCAGTCAGTGTATCCACAAAAACAGCTACACCGTGAGGACCGTATCCTTCATAAGTCATACCCTTATAGTCGCTCTGGTCCTTACCCATCGCATTCTTGATAGCACGTTCAATATTATCCTTCGGCATGTTTTCACGCTTACAAGTAGCGATAACCGAACGCAGTGTCGGGTTGTTTTCCGGCTCCGGACCGCCGGCCTTCACCGCAATAGCAATTTGTTTACCCAGTCTTGTAAAGGTCTTTGCCATGTGACCCCATCTTTTCAATTTGGCAGCTTTTCTATATTCAAACGCTCTTCCCATTGGAACTGTATTTTAAATTATGAATTATAAATTCTGAATAATGAATCAACGCAGCTTGGCATTCAATTTGTCCTCCAGGTTCTTCACTAGTTTGGACATAATCTTGTCAATCTGCTTATCGTTCAACGTGGCATTCTCATCCTGCAGCAGGAAGCTCACCGCGTAACTCTTCTTACCGGCTTCCAGATTCTTACCCTCATAAACGTCGAAGAGAGAAACCTCCTTCAGCAGCTTTTTCTCCGTCTCGTAGGCAATCTTCTCAATTTCCGCAAACTGCACTTTCTTGTCAAGCAGTAACGCCAAGTCGCGTTTCACGGCAGGGAACTTGGAAATTTCCGTATAGCTCACCTTCACATTGCGGATGGCCTTCAGCAATTCTTTCCAGTTGAAATCGGCATAGTAAACCTCGTTGTCAATATCGAATGCCTTCAACAGCTTCTTTGTTACAATACCGAAAGTAGCCAACCGCTTTCCACCCCTTGTCTGTACGGATAAACCGGCAGCATAGATGTCATCAGTCAGATTGCCGACAACCAAATCATGCATGTGCAGCCCCAATCTGGCAAAGACATTCTCAACGTATGCCTTCAGCTCATATACCGAGCTGTTCTCATCCGGATGAGCCCATGAGTTTACAACCCTCTTGCCGGTTACCCACAAACCAAGATGATAGTCTTCGGAATAAGCGGCAAGCACCTTTTCCGGATTCTTCTTCTCCTCGTTGAAGTGATAACAATTACCGAATTCAAAGAATTTCAGGTCTGCATTCTTACGGTTGGCGTTGTGCGAGATGCTTTCCAATCCACCGAAAAGCAGTGTCTGACGCATGGCATTCAAGTCTGCACTCAACGGATTCAGCAACATTACCAGATTCTTCGACGGATAAGACTCCAAGTTGTCATAGTAAGCGGCACGCGTCAACGAGTTGTTCAGAATCTCATTGAAACCACAGCCCACCAGCTGCTCGGCAACCAGGTTTTGCAGTTTGTTGGATTTATCATATTCACCCTTGGTAGTCAGACAAGACTTCAAGGTAGTCGGAATCTCCACATTATTATATCCGTAGATACGCAGAATATCCTCTATTACATCGCAATCGCGCTGCACGTCCACACGGTAAGGAGGAACATCCAGTGTAAGCCCTTCGGCTGTCTCGTCTACAATCTTCATTTCCAGACTTGTCACGATGCTCTTGATGGTATCCACCGGAATAACTTTACCAATCAGTGAGTTCACTTTCTCATAGGCAAGTTCCACACGGAAATCCTTGGCAGGAGCGGCGCACACATCTTTTATTTCAGAAGAAATGGTACCTCCGGCAAGTTCCTTTACCATCAAAGCTGCCAGCTTCAGGCAGTAAATAGTGGCATTCGGGTCAATACCTCTTTCAAAACGGAAAGAAGCGTCTGTGTTCAATGCATGGCGACGGGCTGTCTTGCGCACCCATGTGGGATGGAAGTAAGCACTTTCAAGGAATACATCTTTGGTGGTTTCCGTAGAACCGGAATCCAGACCGCCGAACACACCGGCAATACACATCGCCTCTTCCTTGTTGCAAATCATCAGGTCGCGTTCGTTCAATTTACGCTCCACGCCATCAAGAGTTACAAACGGAGTACCTTCCGGCATGGTCTTTACAATCACCTCACCGCCTTTAATCTTATCTGCATCGAAGCAGTGCAGCGGCTGGCCGAAAGCATGGACGATATAGTTGGTAATATCCACCACATTATTGATAGGACGCAGGCCGATAATACGCAACTTGTTCTGCAACCATTCGGGGCTTTCTTTCACTGTAACCCCTTTCACCGTAACGCCGGCATATCGGGGACATGCCTCGCTGTTCTCTACAGTTACTTTAATATCCAAGTCGTGATTTTCTACCGCAAAAGCGTCTACCGAAGGTTTCTTTAAAGTAGCCGGCTTACCGTTCTGTATCAAGTAGGCATACAAGTCGCGTGCCACCCCATAATGTGAGCACGCATCGGCACGGTTGGGAGTGATGTCCACTTCCAGCACGTAATCGCTCTTGATGTTATAGTAGTCCTTGGCAAGCGTACCCGGAACAGCTGTCTCCGGCAGTACGATGATGCCTGCGTGGTCCGTACCGATACCGATTTCATCTTCAGCACAAATCATGCCGACAGATTCCACGCCACGAAGTTTTGATTTCTTGATGGTAAAGCATTCGTCACCGTCATACAGTTTTGTACCCAACGTGGCTACTACCACTTTCTGTCCGGCAGCTACATTCGGAGCGCCGCATACAATCTGCACGGGTTCACCTTGTCCCAGGTTCACCGTAGTGACGTGCATATGGTCTGAGTTGGGATGAGCTTCGCATGTCAGCACTTCGCCGATGACCAGTCCTTCCAGTCCGCCTTTAATGGTTTGCACCTCTTCCACACTTCCCGTTTCCAGTCCGATGGAGGTCAGTGCCGCAGCAACTTCATCCGGTGTCAAATCGAAATCGACATACTCTTTCAACCAATTATAAGAGATATTCATATCATTACATTTTTATTGTTTCCAAAAGTGACCTGCAAAGGTAATAAGATTTTTTGGTTGGCAGGGAATTATAAATGAAGAAAATAACAAAAAGGCGATGAAGTGCTTTTCCTTCACCGCCTTTCCCCTAATATTACTACATGAATCTACAATTTATACATTCATTGCATTGGCGCCTAAAGCTCCCAATATGGCAGAAGCAACAGCTATCACTACCTTCAAAATTTTGTCCCAAACGTTCTTTTTCATAGTCTTAATCTTTCAAAATTAGTAAATACATCTTATCCTAACGGGTTCTCTCCCTGGTCACCGTCGGAACCGCCACCGGAATTACCACCATCACCGGCATCATCCTTACCGTCCGTAACCACTCCCGTCCATTTCTCAAACTCCACACCCTGGAGCAGGGCACGCGTAGTGCCGATGGCAGCCGGGCGCGTGTATTCCGGAGTAAACTGGCAGCGTAGAGCAGTCACCTGATTGGGATTCACGTCTTCAGATTTGGCCACTCCCTTACCTCGCGTACGGGCCTTCATGGTGAATGTGCCCAAGCCATCCAGACGCACCGTACGGCTGTTCAGCAACTGGCTCCTCATTACCGTCATCAGGTTACGGATTACATTATGTACGTCACCCGGAGTCAGGGAAGACTTCTCGGCAATCACCTCAGCCAGCTGTTGTGCATCCACGGCTCTTCCCACTTTCTTCAAACTCAGATGCCAAAGTTTGGCACCCTCTTTCGTCGCCAGAGACGACTGTCTTGCATAATAAAATAAAGGCATACTTTCTTTCTCCTTTTTACATTTTTAATTCAACATGGTTTTTAATCTCGTTTTGTTGATCAACAATGCAAAGGTGAGGATATATATGCCTGCAAACAAAGAAAACAGCCTCGCTGAAGCTGTTTTCTGAGATAAGTTCATAAAGTATTGATTTACAAGTTATCAGTTCAAGTAAGCCAACTTAATCAAGATATGCTTTCAAGAAAAGATTTAGGAGACGTAATACTTATTTGTGAAAAATAAAAATCCTTTTCATTCCTTGTCACAATAACATCAGCTTGTATATTGGCTGCAGAAAAATATTGCAATGCATCTTCAAAGTCAGTAGCTTGTAACATTAGAGCCGATTCAACATTATCAGCTGTCAAACTAACAACAGAAAAGAATGTCTTCAGTTTATTTAAAGCATTATATAGTGCTATTCCTTTAAATTTCTTTCTAAGAATATATGCAATATTTGCCATAGTCAATGATGACAAAAACAAAGAACATTTCTGCTCTTTTTGACACAACAGAATAGTGGCAGCATCTTGACATCCGTCTCTTTCCAATAACAAGTCTATTAAGACATTTGTATCAATAAAAGCTTTTATCATTTGTTCAATAGATAATTAAGACGTTCATCTTCTGCATCTTCTATCCCCGAAGCTATACCTATTAATTCCTGAATATCCTTGGGCAACACAAAATCATTTTTCTCAGTCTTCACTTTTCCAACATGTACATGCCGCCTACTGCCATTATTTAATAAACTTTCCGACAGTTTATTTATAATGCGCAATTTCATCTCATCACTTAGTGACAATAATTTATCCAAATAATTATCTGACAAATTAATAGAAGTATCCATATTACTTTCTCCTTTCAATGACAAAGATAATATTAATTCCTACAATCATCAAGAAAAGGAAAGCTTATTTCAAATTGATTGATGTAATCCAAAATACCTCTTCATGAAACAGACATAAATAAGACTTAACAAGAGGATGGTACATAGCAGATACCAGTAACCTGAATCCAAACACATTATATATCCTACGATGATGATTGCCTGTAAGCACTCAATTTAGGGCATCCCCCTTTGAAAGGGCACTTTTCAGTGCCCTAAACCG
>NZ_QTMD01000014.1:0-126432 GCF_003602995.1 Bacteroides sp. AF25-38AC
CGGTTTAGGGCACTGAAAAGTGCCCTTTCAAAGGGGGATGCCCTAAATTGAGTGCTTACCTTACACATCTTTATACGCTGGATATCCCCAATAAAGAAGTGCGCATGGGGTTGATGAAATTGGGTATAGAATGAAGAAGGGAGCCTTTTACAGCCCCCTATACTCTCTTTCCGCATCGAAACACGGACAAGCTTTCGCTGGATTCAAATCATGGTGCCCCACAATCAGCGCCCGTGGAAAGATACGCTTCAACTCACGTAGCAGTGCCAGTAACGAAGCCTTCTGTTCCAATGTACGGGTATCGGCAGGAAAACTTGCAGCGTCTAGTCCTCCTTCATAACAGATGCCGATAGAATGGCGGTTGTGATTGAGGCAATGCGCACCTATTTTTTCCAACGGGCGACCGCGGTGTATTTCGCCGTTGCGGGTCAGATAGAAATGATAGCCGATGTCACGGAAGCCGCGGTGGTGGATGTGGTCGCGGCGGCAATCCTCAAAGCCCAGGGCCACGCCTTGAGGCGTGGCTGAGCAATGAACAATGAGCAGGGTAATCGTACGCATGGCTATTTGCAAGCGCCCAGACCTAAAGCTCCCGCTATGGCGGTAGCTACGGTGATGATTACTTTGAGGACAATGCCCCACACGGATTTTGACTTTTTGTCTTCACTCATGATGATTGGTAATTGATAATTAGTAATTTGTAATTATTCTCATCCTAACGGATTCTCGCCCTGATTGCCGTCACTTCCTCCGGAACCGCCGTCGGAACCACTGCCATCGGGAGCTTTTCCACCTACGGTGTACAGGGAAGATTCTTTCAGCTGTCCATCCAGGTTGATTTGGGCATTACTCAGTTCGCCGGTGGCACGGGCGCGGAGCTTCAGCCCCTTCACGTTGTTGGCCAGCGAGAAGTCGGCAGCAGATTGCGCCCCTTTCTTGCTGACGATTCCTACGGAGAAGATGGCAAGGTCGTCCAGTTTCACGTTCTTGCCGTCCAGAATCAGCTCCTTGGTGCAGGAAACCATGTCGGCCAGTACTCCCTTGATGACACCACTCGAATAGGGGGTGTTGTGATTGGACATGTGCTTGGCCAGCTTTTCGATGTCGAAGGTTTCTTCGATTACGGGGCGTGCATACCAGAGGCCTTTCAGCGGGCTGTCTTCGCCCGTCACTTGATACTTTTTGTAACGAATCATACAATTAAAATTTAGAAGTTAAAGGATAAAAACATTTGCTGTGTTGAACTCAACGATGCAAAGATAAGGCTGTGGATACGGGCGTTTGCCGGTTTTTGCAGGTTCTCGTCTGTTTGGGTCTGTTTTAGTCGGTTATTTACGCTTGTAAGTTTGATAATGTCATGATTTATAGTTACTTTTGATGAAATATAAATCGTAACTGTCAACTATGGATTCTTTTGTCATACGTACATACGGGCGTACTGAATTGGCCCAAATCTATTGTCCCAATCTTTGTCCAGAGGCTGCCTTCCGCAAACTGAAACACTGGATAGACCTTTGTCCCGATTTGCGTGACGGACTTTCCGCCTTGGGCGGTTCTTCCCGTTCCCGCTCTTATACGCCTGCCCAGGTGCGGCTGATAGTGGCTGCACTGGGAGAGCCTTAAACTTGAGGTTGGGCGGCGTAAAGGTCAGGTTGGGAAGCGTAAACCTGAGGTTGGTACACTTGGTACAGAGGTTCATCCATCCTTTCGCCTCACACACATACGCGTGCGTGAAGCGAAGTGAATGTCAGACTTTGGGTTTCCGGTAGTTTCCCTTGCCATCCACATTTTCCACCAGCCCGTGTTTCTGCATACGTTTGAGCCAGGTGGAGGCGGTTTCCGATTTGATGCCCATCTCTCCGGCTTTCTGCAGGAAAGAGGCCCGTGTGAATTCTTCTTCCATGCTGTCTACCAGCGCATCCCGGTCGGCATTGCCGCGGCTTGCCACTTCGGTGTTGGGCAGGAAGGAGAGGATATGGGTGGTATGCCGGTAAAGGCTTTCGGCCAGTGAGAGTACGGCATGAAAGTCATCGGAAGCAATGAGGAGATTCCATCGGCTGACAATGTGGTCTTTCAGATTGTCTGTGGCTGTGTGGGGGTCGGGCGACACGTAAGGCGAGGCGGTGATTTCCCCTTGTTCCATTGCGCGGAGCATGGCCACCACTTCCATGATGCGGCAGATGTTGATGGCCAGACGTGCCACGCTGCTTGACATCTCGTTTCCATTGGCCAGTCCGGAGCGTACGAAAAGCCGGGAGAAGAGCCGGGTGAATTCATCTTTCTGTCCGTCCGTAAGGTGAAGGGTGAATATTCCGTTCATGACAATGGTTTTCAGTTTGTCCTTCCATTCCATGCCCAGAGCCTTGAAGGTATCTTCAAGATTGCCGTCATTACGGTCGAACTGGTTTTGCCAATGATGTATGGCAGGCATGTAGTAGAATACTTGGCGGGAAAAGAGCCCGTTCTCGGCAGTGGGAATCAGTGGTTTCACTTGTGAGGGGGTGCCTGACAGAAGTACGGAAAGATAAGTTTTCTTTACCTCTCGGTATTCGTGGTCGGTGCGCCGGTTGTAGGACAGTCGGTCGTGGTCGAAGGCTTTGCGCATGGTGTCGCTCCAGTGTCCGTATTCCGAACCGATGGCGGTGGAGATGGTGTCGGCTTCGCTTTCGCATATCAGTCCGGTACCGTCGGAGTCCATCAGGTTTTGCAGGATGCCGGTTCCGGTGTTGTTGCCCGAGATGAGGAACATCTTGTTGAGAGGCATTACGGGAGTCTCCGTTTTTCCACGTTCCTTGCCCAGTGTGTCGTATTTTGCTTTTTCGCGGCGGTAACATGCCATGCTTTCGTCTACCTGCCCACGTATTTCATCGTGAATGGGCTCGGCAAGCAGGCGTACCAAGGAGAGCACTCCTTTGCCGGATGCAGGTAGGGCTACTACAAAGGTTTGCAGGCAGGGGGACATCATTTTTCCTCCGTAGGAACATCGGACGTGTTTTCCCATACTGGCACCCAATACGGTGATGGCACCCAGTAGCAGTACATCGTATTGGGCGGGGGAGGTTCCGCAGCTCATGATGTGATTCAGGGGATAAGGCCAGTGGAGGTGTTCGTCGAAAGTGGGTAATGGAGACAGTGGTTCAATGCCCGATGCGGACTCTTCCTCGCGTGCGCGTGTGTGTGAGGTAGAAGAGAGGGGTGAACTTTGTGTACCAAGTGTACCAATGGCGGGTGCGGCTTCATGCTGAATCTTCACGCCGCAAAGCTCGGCCAGATGAAAGGCGGTTCCCAGATGCACGTCGTTACGGCCGGTCTTCAAGGCATTGCTGAAGAGCTTGTCGGCTGCCCGTCGGTCGTACTTGGACGACAGGCTGCACAGACTTAAAAAATCATGCCGTCCTGCTTCTCCGCAGTCGGTGGCAATGGCAAATGCCAGTTGTATATATTCTTGATAGGTTGGAGCAATGTCTGCTCCTGCATTTCTGACTGCTTCGGCCAGAAGGTGCAATGAAGATAGTGGTTCCATCGGATTTGGTAATTTATAATTAGTAATTTGTAGTCGGTGATTTGCAATGACTCATCATTCGAAGTTCACAACTTTTCTGAGCAGTGCTTTCGGGTCATGGCAGAGGAAACAGGCGCGTACGAGGTCTTTCCCCGAAGTGTCCACTCCTTTTCCGGGTTGTGTGTTTTCGGCGTCATACATGCAGTGGACGTAATTCATGGCCCATTGTATTCCTTCTGCAGGATTCTGTCCGTGAAGACAGGGAACAAACGCTTTTACGCCCCGTCCGGTGGGGCTGATGAACACCAGCGCAGGGCATAGATAGGGGTCATCGAATAGTTGTTGTCGTAAGTTTTCCGTTTCTTCTGCGGATTCAAGGTGGTCGATATCGACTACAACCAGGCCGGAGGATTCCGTGAGGCAGTCGCTTCGTCGTCGGGTGAATACGCCGCAGGGAGTGACGTAGGGCAGTGTTTGCTGCTTTAGGCATCGGCAGGCGGTTTCGTCGCCTCGCAGTGCGGCGTTTCTTACAGCAAGTGTCAGTGTGGCAAGGCGTTCATTGGAGGTGATTAGTTTGTACACTTCCTCGAGATTCATAGTTCGCAGTGGAGTCAGCGTGGCGCTTTTTACGTTTTTTCCGGTTGCCGCATCTTTTACGGGTGAGATGGGCGGCATGAATAGCGACATTTTAAGAGTGTTTTTCATCGTATGTTTTTTAAAATTATTGTGCAAAGTTAGGTAACTTATTTCACCGAATCTTTTCCGTATACGGAAAAGATTTTAAGCTGGCTAAAGCATAAATAACAATCTATAACATTGTAGAAACTATTATACAATTCACATAACCGAAAATTGACATGAATGAAAACAGTATGCACTCTTCATTGGGTGCTTTTATCGAAACTTTACGTAAAATGAGAAAGATTACTATCGCGGAACTTACTTTGGAAGCTCATATCAGTACAAAAACGTATATCCATATAAAAAAGGGCTCGATGCAAGACTAAGCGCCTACTTATCGCTGATTTTCTACTATTTCAGGGATTTGGAGGATGAGGAAATTAGGCGGGTGATTAATGGGTGGCTGGATGAATGGTTTAAGGTGAGAAAGAAGGAATAAGAGTAAGAGAAGGTGCCTTGCTCTCAGTCACTTTTATATAAATTATATGATAAAGTCAATTATTCAACTTCTTCGCCCACATCAATGGCTGAAGAATCTATTCATTTTTTTGCCGCTCTTTTTCGACCGTCAATTGACGGATCTGGATAAACTATTGGCAGTGGTGGGAGCATTTGTAGCGTACAGTCTTGCCGCCAGTGCGATTTACTGTTTCAATGACATTTGGGACGTAGAGGCTGATAGGCAACATCCCAAGAAGTGTAAACGCCCTATTGCTTCAGGAAAAATATCAAAAGGGATGGGATATGGTATTAGTGCGATACTTGTCACAATGTCACTGCTTTTACTTGTTACTTATACAGGAAGGGAAAAATGGTATTTATTTGGCATAATATGTTTCTATCTACTTCTTAATATTGCCTACTGTGTGAAGTTGAAACAGATTACGATTATTGATGTATTTATCATTGCATTCGGATTTGTACTTCGCATTTTTGTGGGTGGTGTAGCTGTGGGTATTCACCTCTCTCATTGGATTATTTTGATGACGTTCTTATTGGCTCTCTTCTTGGCTTTTGCCAAACGTCGGGATGACGTGGTCATCTACCAAGAAACTGGAGTGTCGGCTCGAAAAAACGTCAACCGCTATAACCTTGAGTTTATGAATCAAACCATTGGTATTATTGCTAGCATTACGATGGTTTGTTACATCATGTACACGGTGAGTGAGGAGGTTGTGGAGCGCATGCATACGCAATACCTTTATGCCACTTCCGTCTTTGTATTGGCAGGCATCGTCCGCTATTTGCAAATCACTATTGTCGATGTAAAGAGTGGAAGTCCCACTAAGGTGCTGATGAAAGACCGCTTTGTACAACTCTGTATCATAGGTTGGATATTGACGTTTATTCTCATACTCTATTGTTAAATTGCTAAGATGAAACAGATTGTTGCATTCGACTTCGATGGTACCATTACCAATCGAGATACACTGCTTGAGTTCATCAAGTTCGCAAAAGGCAAGACAGCTTTTTATCTTGGCTTTTTGCTTCATCTGCCTTGGTTGTTGGCTATGAAGTGTCACCTCTATCCCAATTGGAAGACCAAGCAGATGATTTTCTCCTATTTTTTTAAAGGAGTGAATTTGGATGAGTTCGATGCAGTCTGTTATAGATTCTTTATGGAGAGAGGTGAAAATTTGCTCTATCAGGATGCGGTTAAACAGATAAAACAGCACCTATATAGAGGCGATGAAATAGTCGTTATTAGTGCCAGCATTGATAATTGGGTAAAGCCATTTGCTGAGAGCTTAGGCATTAATCAAGTTTTGGGGACTCAGCTGGAGTTATCAGGAACCGGACACCTTACGGGTCGTTTCGCTACTGCCAATTGCTATGGCGAAGAGAAGGTGAAACGCTTGCTGCAGCTCTATCCTGACAGAACTCAATATCGACTGGTAGTTTATGGAGACAGTCGAGGAGATAAGGAACTCCTTGCTTTTTCGGATGAATCATATTACAAACAGTTCAATAGATGAATATTCTTTTAATTCTTATTAGTGTGCTGCTAAATTGCGCTGCTCAGCTTTGTATCCGCAAGGGTATGCTGATTGTAGGTGAAGTCGGTATGAGTGGCATGGTGCAAAATTTGGGTGCCATGATATCCAACCTCTGGTTGTGGGGAGCCATGGTTTGTTATGCTGTGAGCATTTTGATGTGGATGGCTGTATTGAGCAAAGTAGAAGTAAGTTTTGCCTATCCGTTCCTAAGTATCGGCTATGTGGTGGCAGCTTTGGTGGGTTACTATTTCTTTGATGAATCACTGACGTTCACACGCATTGCTGGCATAATGGTGATTTGTGTTGGTGTTTATTTAATTTCTAGAAGTTGACAAGATGAAATATTTTATATTTGGAGGTAATGGCTTTGTGGGCCGTTACTTGGCGAATGCCTTACTGGAGAGAAATGAAAAGGTGGTTGTATGTGACTTACACCCAACCCTTGATGAACGAGTTACAAAGGGTTGCGAGTATCGACAGACTGATATTCGTGATAAGCAACAATTGTCTACTATACCCATTTCTGCGGATGACATTATTATCAATCTTGCTGCTAATCAATACCATACCAAGGTGCCCCGTGATAGAAGAAACTACTTCTTTAGCGTAAATACTGTTGGCACAGAGAATATCCTTGAAGCGATTTACAACAAGGGATGTCGAAATTACCTGATGTTCACGACAGATATGACCTACGGAAAACCTCAATACTTGCCTGTTGACATTGAACATCCGCAAAATCCTTTCGGCCCATACGGTCAGAGCAAGAAAGCATGTGAAGAAATCTGCTTTGAATATCGGAAGAAGGGTATGAATATCACCATCTTCCGTCCCCGTATGATTAACGGTCCCGGCCGTTTGGGTATATTGGTGAAACTCTTCAAACTGATTGATATGAACTTGCCTGTTCCCACCATTGGTAACGGAAAGAATCACTATCAGATGATTTCTGTATTCGATTGTGTGAGTGCAATTCTCTGCGCCATTGATAAAGGTTTGCCTAATAAGGAGTACAATCTCGGTTCCAAAAACTCACCCGATATACGTACACTTTTAAAAGGTGTAATTGCATCAGCCCATTCACACTCGGCTGTGATTCCTACCCCCGGGAAATTAGTTAAGTTTATACTCAATATTTTTGATAGCATCGGCTTGACCATCATGTACAAAGAACAATTCATGATAGCAGATGAAGAGTATATTCTTGATATTAAGCAGACAGAAGACGATTTGGATTGGCATCCTCAATATAATGACGAGGATATGCTGAAGGAGGCGTATCAAATGTATAAAAAGCAATAAAAATTGGACCATGAGACTAAAGAATAAAAATGTGTTGTTTTTTACAAAGCTGATTGTGTTTGGCGCTTTATTTATGATGATACTTCCCTTTATTTTGTTTGGGGAGAACAATTACATCACTGTTCATGATAACTTAGACCAATTTCCACCCTTTTGGTCAATTGCTAAAAAGGTTGGACTTTTCTCTTTTGATGTATCTACCGGAGTCATGGATAACACACCGGCTGTCTATTTCGGCTGGGGAGGCTTTACCATCCAGAACTTTGCCTATTATCTCTTACCGGCTTATGTCGCCTACGTATTGACTTATTTAATTTCATTGCTCGTTGGCTTCTTTTCAATGTACAAGTTGCAGTGTATATTATTTGGAAAGGAGCATCGTGAAATCCTATTATTCACTTCTCTGCTTTTTGCCATTTTACCGGTAATCCCTGCTTGGTCTATCTCAGTGGCATCCATACCGTTGGCTTGTATCGTGTTTTATCATATTTATAAGGGAGGAAGTAAATGGTGGCTGTTGGCGGCACTTTTCCTCCCCTTCTTGATGGAGTTTCATTGCAGTGCTTTGTTTGCCTGTGGCTTTTGGTTAGCGGGTATGGTTATCGCTTCAATAAAAAGCAAGCGTTTTCACTCCACACTATTTGTGGCATTCTTACTGTTATGCATTGGTGTGGTGATATTCAACTTTAAACTGTTCTACATGCAGTTTGCCGTTGGTGAAGACCTGAATCGGAATCACTTTATTATAGAACCAATCAACATTGCTATTGGTTTGTACCATTATTTTGTGGAGGGTTTTTATCATGCTTCTACCATTCAGAAATACGTGGTATTTCCAGTTTGTTTTATTACGTGCTGTTATGTGGCTTGGCAGTGGATAAGAAACAAAACCGTTACAAAAGAGCAATCTGTCTTTTTTATTTGTGGAACCATGGCGTTTATTTGTTCATTCGTAGCAGCAGCAGATGAAGCCTTTTGGTTCGATGACCTTAAAAATTTAATCTCCGCCCTAGATGGTTTTTCCTTTGCACGCTTATTTGTCTTCAACCGTCTCTTTTGGTACGTAGCTTTCAGCGCCAGCCTTATGATGTGCTTGCGTAATCGGTATCTCAAACGGATTGTACCTTTTATTCTGATTGTCCAGTTAGGTTATATAATGCTGTCGCGTACTACTTATAACGACTCCATTTATTCATTAGCAGCGAACACGATTCCTTCACTAAAGAAAGATCATCTCACTTGGAAGGAGTTTTATGACGAAGCTCTTTTTACGAAGATAAAGAAGGATATTAATTATAAAGGTGAACCGGTAGCTGCTGTAGGCTATCATGAAATGATATTGATGTACAATGGTTTTAATTGTATCGGTGGATATCTTTCCTGCTATCCCTATAAAGATATGTTGAAATACCGTCGTTTGATTGAGCCACAACTCAACGTGAACGAAGAAATCCGCCATTACTATGATATTTGGGGTGGTCGCCGCTACCTTTATTGTGAAGGTGTGGACTATCAGCCCACTCGGAAAAAGTGTGAACAATCGGTTGAGTTACTTATTAATGCCGATGTATTTCGCAATGAATTTGGCGGCAAGTATATACTTAGTCGTGCGAAACTTTCCAATGCGGCAGATTTGGGGTTTGACTTTGTAGGGAAGTGGGATAGTGTCGAAGGGGTTTATACAATGTATGTTTATGAAATGAAGTAATTTTGTGGATAGAAAATCAAGATGGGATATGGAAAATGAAATGATAGCAAGTAAACTGTCGAATTTTTGATTTAATGGCAATAATATCCCAACTTCGTAATAATAAGATCCTTCTTAAGGGTGGGCTGTTTTCTCTCTTCTCTTTCTTTAATCAGGGTGTGGGCTTCCTGCTTCTGATCATTTTGGCTAAATACATCGTTCCTGCAGAGTACGGAACGTTGAGTTTGTTCAATACAATCGTCACTTTTCTGGGATTTCTGGTGTCTCTCTCAACGAATGGATATGTGTCGGTGTCGTTTTTCAGGAAGAGCCGGGACGAGTTTCGGCAAAGTTTAAGCATTGTCTTCTTGATTACTTTTGCCGTAGCTTCTTTCTTTGCATTGGTGCTATTAGTGGGTAACTCGGCTTTGGCGCGAATGACGGAGCTGCGACTTGCTTTTTTGTGGTCTGCGCTCGCCATTGCCTTAATGAACTGCTATTTCCAGATAGTTCTTGATTATTTCCGCATCCGTGAGAAACTCATTTTTTATGGTTTGCTGAGTTGTAGCTTTGCTATAGTAAACTTTGCTATATCGTTGCTGCTGGTAGTGGCAATGAAACTTGGATGGGAAGGACGTATTTATGCACAGGTAACTTGCGCAATGCTTTATGGGCTGATTGCTATTTACGTTTGCTGTAGATATCGTCTGTTTCTGTTTAAGGGTATTTCGTGGTTCAAGATAAGACCTATCTTGATGTGGGGTGTTCCACTTATTCCTCATCTGGCCACTTCTTGGATTAAGCAGGGAGGTGATAGGTATATTATCAATTACTATTATACGTTTGCAGAGGTAGGAATCTTTAGTTTTGCTCTCAACTTGAGCAATATCATTGACATGATTGGCTCTGCCTTTAATCAAACCAATTCGGTATCTATCTATCAGGTTTTGTCGTCTAATCTGGATGACAAATGGGAGAGATTGCAACGGCAGATTAAAGCCATATTCATTGTTTATACGATAGGAGTTGTTGCGGTACTGGCCGTTTGCTCTATCTTAATTCCCTTGGTATTGCCACGATATGCAGCTTCGCTTCCTTACTTCTACTTATTGGCTTTGTCAGGTTACTTTCAGTGTATTTATTTTCTTTACACCAACTATTTGTTCTATTATGACAAAACCAAAGATTTGATGATGATTACATTTTTTTCTTCGTTACTTCACTTGATGCTGTCGATGTGGCTGACGCAATATAGTCTCTATTATACCTGCCTGATTTATGTGTTCTTAAAGTTCATCATGGTGGCACTTGTGGTGTATCGGGCTAATTTACTTCTGAATAAATATGTGAAGACGTAGATGGTTATGGAAAAAAAAGGATGTATTGACCCCAAAAAAGGACTGCAGTATGAGTGTAGTCTCTCTTGTAAAAGATTTGAGTATGAAAAAGTTTAATGGAATTACTGCGGTATGTTTTGTGGATTCTGTTTATTCAATGCTGTTGTATCTGCTTGTTTATGGTAAAAAGCAATTTGAATCAACTTATTTTTTTGTTTCAGAAGCAATCTCAGTTGAAGTACAGAGTAAGCTGAAATATAAGCAATTTCTCTCTTTACATAAAATGGAAGCGATGCCTCGTCTTGTCAGGTGTATTTATCGTTTTCTTCTTTACCGTACTTGTTATTGGCATTGGCCTTTTTTAAAGACATTACCCATTTATGGACACGATCACTTGTGGTTTTCATCCGCATTGCTGCATAAACGAACCATGGTGGTAATTGAAGATGGTTTAGGTAATTACGATGAGAAATGGTTGATAAAGCCCCAGCTACGAAAGCATAAAAAACTTTTGCAATTCATTTATGGTCCCAATATTGTGAAGGGTGATTATGGACTAACCGATCAAGCAAAAGAAGTGGTACTGACAGAATTGGCCTCCATACCGGAGTGCTTGAAATCTAAAGCAAAAATTGTAAATGTTCAGGATTTGTGGAAAAAGAGTGATGCCAAGGACTACATTACATCTTTGTTTGGAATTACTGATGATGACTTGTTGATGTTGGCTGAAAAAAAAGTGATTATATTAACTCAACCTTACAATATACAGATTGGAGATGATAATCTTATCGAAATATATCGTAAGATTATTGATAAATACAATTCTGAAGAAGTGGTGATTAAGACGCACCCGCGTGATAATTTGGATTACGAAAAGGCATTTCCGGGAGTGAAAGTATATTCTAAGAAAGTACCCGCCGAACTTTTTGCTCTTTTGGGCATTCACTTCGATGATGTCTACACCATTAATAGTACCAGCATATATTCGTTTCCCCCCCAATCAAATCTACACTATTTAGGTGTTAAATGTCACCCGAAATTGATAGAACTTTATGGACAAGACACTATTGAAGGCCTTGCTCAGAACTGATTGGTTCGTTTGGATCATTTTCTTCTGCTGCCCTATACTTGCCATGCCTATGGTGATAAATGGATGTTATAGACGAAAACGAAATGCTTACGTGCTGTTTGCGTTGTTTATGGGACTGTGTTCAATGTTGTTGTTCCTACCTACTGCTGACGCGTATAGGCATGCTGAATTATTCTATGAAATGGAAACATGGAATTGGGATGAATTATTGCTTTATCTTTCCTTTAATATAAAAGTTGATTTCATACTTTTCCTTTATGAATTTGGAATTATTCAGTTAGGGTTGACATACGGTTTCGTTCGTTTTGGATGGGTGGTCATTGCCTACCTTATATATTTCTACATATATGATTGCATGCTTGATTCTCCACAAATAAAATGCCTCAATCGTTGGTTGGTTTTATGGATGGTTATTTTGGTGGTTCCTATTGGAGGTATTTCTTCTGGCTTGCGCTATGGATTTGCAGCTACATTAATTTCTCTTGTGTTGTGTAGAAGATACTTATTAAATAAAACGGGGCTTATTGATTATATAATAATAGTAGTTGCTATATTTGTTCACTTTGCAACTATATTCGTTGTACCTTTGCTCGTAGCAAATAAATTAAAAATTTTCCCACATACAAAAAAAAACTTTTGGATATTTTTTGTAGTGCTGTTTTTGATTTCTTCATCACTTCCATTAATCTTACAACTCTTTCCATTAGGTGAAATTAATAATTATCTGCTGATGTATACTGAAGGTAAATATAGCGATACTAGCTATCTTTCAGGTAATGTTTTCTTCTGGTTGCCTATATGGATTGGTCAGGTCGCATCTTTGTCATTATTTGTTTTCTTCATATTATATGTGCCTATTAGTCATCAATCGTCTATAATGTATAATTTGTTTTTGTTATGGGCGTTTACGTCTAATTATTCGGCAATCAATGGACGTGTACAGTTTTTCTTTTATGGTGTTGGTGTTTTCTATTTATTATATAATGCTAAATTGAAAAATATTCAAATAGTGTTTGGTGTTTTCTTGTTTAGCATCATAACTGGTCAAGTGATAGGTTATAGAAAACATACTGTTACACGTTGGCCATACTTATTTGCACCTTACCCTGTTGCACTTCAAATGGATTATGATGTTAATTGGATTTATAATAATGTTGACCCTAATACTGCAGATCTCTATCTTTGGCAAAAGAGCGGTCATTAAATAATTTATATTAGGAGAATATGAAAGCTTTAATAGTTAATTTGCAGGATTGCGAAGAACGCCGAGATGCAATAAAAAAACAAATGGAAGCCTTGCGTTCTATAGACTATGAATTTATTGATGCTGTAGATGGACGTAAAATGAACACGCAAGAGTTGAATCAACTTTTTAATTTAAAACGATTTAAATCACTTTATTTTAGAGAAGCTCGTCCTGGTGAAGTGGGATGTACCATGAGTCATCAACGATGCTTCCAGGCCATTATCGATCAGAATTTGCCATATGCTTTACTCTTAGAAGATGATGCTGTATTGGGTGATGTGAATCGTATTATTCACTCAATACATACAGTGCAAAATTGGCTTGACAAACAAGAACTACCCACAGTCATATTATTTTCATCATGGTTTTGGCATTGTGAAGATGTAATTAATATTGATGATATTAGGATAGTAAAAGTGTTTGATGCATTTTTTACTTATGCTTATGTAATAAATCGTAAAGCTGTGCTGCTAATGAAGGAAGAACGACCGTTTGTTACTGCTGATGATTGGTTTTACTGGCGCAAAAAAGGTATTCAGATATTAGGAGTAACTCCGTTTGTTATAAACCATCCTACGGATGAAAGTGTGGAGAGTACAATATCTGGTGCTTCTTCAAAAAGGACCACCGTTAATCAGATGCTTTACCGCATTACGCACTTTAAACGATTATTTATACGTAAATGGTTAGAAAGAAAAGGAAACTATGAGAAGTTTAAACCGATAGCTCACGATTTGTTGTAAATCAATTGAAGGTATTAAAGAATGAAGATAGTTTACACAATAACAGGAATGTATAATTCCGGAGGTATGGAGCGTGTATTGGCTAACAAGGCTAATTATCTTTCTCATGCGAAAGGGGTAGATGGTAAATCAAACAAAGTTATTATCATAACAACCGACCAAAAAAATCGCAAGCCTTTTTTTTATCTTTTTGAAGATGTACGTTGTATTGACTTAGGAATTAATTATGAAGATGATGCACAGTTACCCCTCCCTTTCAGGTTGTTTGCTACAAAAAAAAAGAAAGCTATACACCGAATGCGTCTAAGGGACGTATTGTTGAAAGAAAAGGCGGACATCGTAATTTCAATGTTCGACTATGACTTTGACATTCTGTGCGATGTAGAGGACGGTAGTTCTAAAATTTTAGAGTATCATTTTTCTCGAGAGGCAAAAATGATAGAAGCGCGTTCATGGTTGAAACGAACGATACAATCCATGAGACTAAAAAGCTGGTTGAAAATAATTCGAAAGTATGATAAATTTGTTGTTTTGACCGAACGTGACAAGCGTTCGTGGGGAGATTTACCTAATATTATGGTGATTCCAAACTATCTTCCTACATTCCCGGATAAGCTTGCTCCTCTAAATAATAAAATAGTGTTGAGTGTGGGTCGATTATCATACCAAAAAAATTTTCATCTTTTAATTCGAGCATGGAGTAAAGTACATATAAAATGTCCTGATTGGCGACTTGTAATACGTGGGAATGGTGATGATAAAGATAGCATTATACAATTAATTGACAAATTGTCATTATCCGAATCAGTAAGCTTACTTCCTTCAACTTCACAGATTGCTTCTGAGTATTTAAACGCTTCTTTTTTAGCTATGAGTTCAAGATATGAAGGCTTTCCTATGGTGATGCTTGAAGCAATGGCTCATGGACTTCCCATAGTAACAGTTGATTATCCTTGTGGCGCATCTGATGTTATAACTAATGGCTTAAACGGAATTGTTGTTGGCTCCTCTGATTCACTTGGCTTGGCAAATGCCATAATAACTCTTATTAATGATAATGCAAATCTAAGAAAAATGAGTGTTTCTGCGCGTCATAAAGCAGAAGAATATACTGAATCTCGTGTGATGGGAATATGGCAGAACCTATTTCGGGAAATTAGTTCAAAATCTTAAATTTATTTTTGCCTTTTTGTATGAATATATTTCTATCAATAATAATTCCATGTTTCAATTGTGGTAAGTTGATGAGTCGTTGCATAGAGTCTTTGCAACGTCAAACGTGTCAAGATTTTGAGGTGATTTTTGTAGATGATTACTCTACAGATGATACTTGTCTTTTTCTCCAAAATTTCATCGACTCAAATTCGATTTTGGCATCTCTAATCAATGCTCCTTATAATGGGGGACCTGGTAAAGCCAGAGAGCTTGGGGTAAAAGAAGCTAAAGGAAAATATGTTGCTTTTTTAGATTCTGACGATTGGTATCGTGACGATTTTGTGGAAGCAATAAAAAAGCGTATGGAATCAGATATGCTTGACTTGCTATTTTTTGATTATAACCGTTGCTATGAAAGTGGGAAGACTTTTCATATTTCTTCTATTCCATTTTATAGTGACGGGTTTGTAAAATCTGATTTTATGGCTTTAACGGGCGATAGCGTGTGTGGTATATGTATAAAAGCCAACATCATAAAGAAAATAAAAATGCCTTGTTTTTACAATAGCGAAGATGCTGCGGTAGTTCCATTATTGGTATATGAATCAAAAAGTATTGCTTATTTGCCCGAAGCATTTTATAACTATTTTGCGCGTAGTAATTCTTTATCAACATCCGTTAATCCTAATATTTATAAGGGCTTTTTACAAGCAAGTAATTATATACGCCAGAATATACCCGATACTTTGATACGAGAAAAAGAGTTTAGATGTATTAATTTAGTGTTATATGGTGCTGTTTTCCGTGCTTTATTCTCGGGCGTTGACAAACGAATAGTACTTCGCTTTATTGATGATTTTGAGGTTCTGTATCCTAATTGGCGGCATAATAAATACTACTGTCATTTCCCTTTTAGGAAAAGAGTTTTCCTTGCTCTTGTTAGGAATCGATCCTTTCTGCTCATTAAATCTTTTATAAAAACACAAAAAATCGTTTTAAGTTTTCGGTAAAGACTCGTAATAGTTATGTTGAAACTACTGACAAAATATAAGATGTCAAGTAATTGTATTTAATTGGAAAAGAATAGTGTGTAGATTTCGATAAGAACATCGTGGTTTGTGGTGGTATTGGGTTTACACAGACTGTGTATACTATCACGCTTTACAAAAGTAAAAAGATGCTTTGTGGACTTTTATAATGATTGTCTAACTGAAAAGGATAAGAAATATCCGGAACTAAAGGATTTTATGAGTTCCTTATTTGTAATAAAAAAACGCAATAATCTATAATAAGTGTATGAACAATCAATATCAAGTAACAGCTACTATAGTGCTCTATAAAAACAATATAGAAGAACTGAAGAGGGCTATTTGGAGTTTTTTAAACACAAATCTGAAGGTGCGGATTTATCTGGTGGATAATTCGCCTATAGATGAGTTGAAATCATTAGCGTCATTAGATGAACGAGTGGAGTACCTTTTTATGAATTGCAATAATGGATTTGGTGCGGGACATAATAAGATTATGCGTCAGCTTGATAAAATGGGAGAATTCCATTTGGTGCTCAATCCGGATATCTATTTTGAAGCAGGGGTGATTGAGGCTCTTTATGAGTACATGCAGGCTAATCCTGATGTGGGCAATGTGCTTCCTAAAGTGATTTATCCTAATGGTGATTTGCAATATTTGTGCAAGCTTCTGCCTACTCCTATGGACTGGATTGGTCGAATGTTTATTCCTTTTAAGAGTATCAAGAAGCGTATTAATGATAATTTTGAGATGCGCTTTAGCGGTTATGATAAGGAAATGAATGCTCCATATTTATCAGGATGCTTTATGTTTCTTCGCAAATCAGTTATTGAAGAAGTTGGAGTTTTTGACGAAGGGATTTTTATGTATGGAGAAGATACTGATTTAAATCGTCGTATTTTTCAGAAATATAGAACAATGTATTATCCAAGTGCCACAATTACTCATGCTTTTGAGAAAGGATCTCATAAAAAAATTCGTTTGTTTTGGATACATGTTAAGGCTGCCGTTTATTATTTAAATAAATGGGGGTGGTTTTTTGATAAAGAAAGGCGGGAGATAAATAAAAAAGCGAAATTAGCATATACGAATATGAAATTAACTAATCGATAGAACTATCGACAATAAAATAACTGAGTTTTTACTAGTGATTTTCCTAATATATTTTTCATGAAACTTTTATTTACTGGAGCTTCTGGTTTCTTGGGTAGCAATGTGCGTCCTCTTTTGGAGGGGATGTATGGCGTTAAGACTGTGGGGCTGTCGCCGAAGGATGATTATACTATAGATATAGCAAAGGAGATTCCGGTATTGCGTGAACGGTATGATATTGTTCTTCATGTTGCTGGAAAGGCACATTCTGTTCCTAAAACGGAAGCGGAAAGACAGGTGTTCTTTGATGTGAATCTGCAAGGTACAAAGAATCTTTGTACTGCATTGGAGCGGAGAAGAGTGCCACGGGCCTTCATTTTTATTTCCACTGTAGCAGTTTACGGTTGTGCTTATGGTGAGAATATTACGGAAGACCATCCTTTGGATGGAGATACACCATACGCCATGAGTAAACGTCTTGCGGAGGAATATCTACAAAAGTGGTGTTACGAACATAATGTCATTTTAGGTATAATCCGTCCTTCCTTGATTGCCGGTCCTAACCCTCCGGGAAATCTGGGGGCTATGATTCATGGTATCCGTAGTGGGAAATACCTCAGCATTGCTGGCGGTCAGGCACGAAAGAGTGTATTGATGGTACAGGATATTGCAAAGTTGGTCTCTCTGTTGGCAGAAAAGGGAGGCATCTACAATGTATGTGACAGTCATCACCCCACTTTCAGAGAACTTGAGACTACTATTTGCAGGCAATTGGACAAGAAATTACCTTTCTCAATACCTTATTGGGCAGCTAAATGTATGGCTTTGGTAGGAGATTGCTTAGGAAAGAAAGCGCCTATCAATTCTTTGAAACTGAAGAAAATCACAGAATCGCTTACTTTCAGTAACGAAAAGGCGATGCGTGAATTGGGATGGAAGCCGACCCGTGTATTGGAAAACTTCAAGATAGAATGAATGTATATTTAGATGTCATATTGATAGGGCTGGGTATTATATCTTTGGGATTTACATGTATTCAGCTTTGGTTTTACTGGATAATCAAAAACGGATGATGTATTATTTGATGGTTTTGGTTCTGCTGTTTTTAGCAGAACTTTTTTATTTTAGAATAGCTGATAGGTGTAATATCATCGATAAGCCCAATGAGCGCAGTTCCCATACGAAAGTGACTTTGCGTGGTGGTGGGATTATTTTCTATTTCGGGGCGTTGGCCTATTTCCTGACGAGTGGCTTTGAATATCCCTGGTTCCTGCTTGCCTTGACACTGGTGACGTTCATCAGCTTCGTGGACGATATAAAATCCACCGGGCAGATGACAAGACTGCTTTTTCATTTCTCTGCTATGGTTATGATGTTTTATCAGTGGGGGCTGTTCTCCTTGTCCTGGTGGTGGATAGTCATAGCCTTGATAGTCTGTACGGGCATCATCAATGCCTATAACTTTATGGATGGCATTAACGGCATAACCGGCGGTTATTCTCTGGTTATTCTTGCTGCGTTGGCTTATGTCAATAAGGAGGTGGTTACTTTTGTGGAAGCGGATTTCATCTATACCGTTATCTGTTCCGTTCTCGTTTTCTGTTTCTTCAATTTCCGCAAGCATGCCAAGTGCTTTGCCGGTGATGTGGGTTCTGTGAGCATTGCCTTCATTCTTCTTTTCTTGATAGGAAGACTTATCATTGGAACGGGTGATTTCAGCTGGATAGTTCTTTTATCCGTTTATGGTGTTGACAGTGTACTGACTATCATTCACCGCCTGATGCTTCATGAGAATATCGGTTTGCCGCATCGCAAGCATCTGTATCAGATTATGGCGAATGAGCTGAAGATTCCCCATATAATGGTTTCTTCTATTTACATGGCAGTGCAGGCAATCATCATCGTAGGATATATAATGTGTTTAGGTTACGGTTATTGGTATTTGGCAGGTATAATTCTTTTGCTTTGTTTTCTTTATATCTGTTTTATGAAGAAGTATTTCGGATTGCACCAGTCTACGTGAGTAATGCTGAAATGATAATTAGTAGAATAATGAAAGGCGATGGAGACTAAAATCTCCATCGCCTTTCGTCTTTTTTTGAAATATAAATCGTACCTTTGTCATACACCAATCAGGTTATAATAATAACATGGAACAGATGCGTAAACTGCCGATAGGCATACAGACTTTTGAGGAAATACGTAGGGATGGTTATCTCTATGTAGATAAAACGGCTATGGTTTATCAAATTGCAAATGTAGGTAAACCTTATTTCCTGAGCCGTCCCCGTCGATTTGGCAAGAGTCTGCTTCTTTCTACCTTTGAAGCCTACTTTCAAGGACGCAAGGATTTGTTTCAAGGTTTGGCCATCGAACAGCTGGAAAAGGAATGGGAAGAATATCCGGTTTTGCACTTGGATTTGAATGCCCGGAAATATGAAACTGCTGCTGACCTGACGGCTATGCTTAATCAGTATCTGGAGAAATGGGAGCTGCTCTATGGTCAGGAGAAGAAAGACCGTAGTCCGGAAGAGCGTTTTGCTTACGTGATAGAGCGGGCATGCACGCTGACGGGAAAGCAGGTTGTTGTGCTGATTGATGAGTATGACAAGCCATTGCTTCAAGCGGTCTTGGATGAGAACTTGCTGGATGAGTATCGGAAAATATTGAAAGCGTTCTACGGTGTCTTGAAGAGCGCTGACCGTTATCTTCGTTTTGTTTTCCTGACCGGAGTGACCAAGTTTGCGCAAGTAAGTGTGTTCAGTGACTTGAACCAGCTGAATGATATAAGCATGGATAGAGCATACAAAGCTTTGTGCGGCATTACACAAGATGAACTTATAAAAACATTTGGCCCGGAAATACAACGGTTAAGTGAGAATGAAGAACTGACTTTGGAGGAAACGATTTTTCGTTTGGCAAAGAAATATGACGGCTATCATTTTTGTGAAGATACTTCGGTGGGGCTTTTTAACCCTTTCAGCCTTCTGAATGTATTCCAGAAATTGAAGTTCGGCAACTTCTGGTTTCAGACGGGTACACCTACTTATTTGGTGGATTTATTAAAAAAGAGTGACTATGATCTTCGCCTTTTGCTGAATGGCGTAGAGGTTACTGCCTCTGCCTTCTCTGAATATCGTGCAGAAGCTAATAATCCTCTGCCTATGATTTATCAGAGCGGTTACTTGACTATAAAAGCTTATGATAAAGAGGTTTGCCTTTATACGCTTCAATTTCCGAATGATGAAGTTTGTTATGGTTTCCTCAATTTTCTGGTTCCTTTTTATACTAAAGTTACTGATGATGAAACTGGTTTCCACATCGCTAAATTCATGCGTGAATTGAAGAGTGGGGATGTGGAGGCGTTTATGGAGCGTCTTAAGATATTCTTCTCCGGTATTCCGTACGAGTTGAGTGATGATACGGAACGTCATTATCAGGTTATTTTTCATGTAGTGTTTACTTTGCTGGGACAGTTCATCCGGTCCGAGGTTCGCAGCAGCCGCGGCCGTGCGGACGCAGTCGTTCATACCCCTACCGCTATTTATGTTTTTGAGTTTAAACTGGACGGTACGGCCGACGCAGCTCTGAAACAAATAGATGAGAAGGGGTATCTGATTCCTTATACCTTGGATGGCAGAAAATTAGTGAAAGTAGGTGTGAACTTCAGTAAAGAAACACGGAATATTGATGAATATATTGTCGTAAAGGAATAGGAACGAACAATCCTATATACGGAAAAGGCGATGGAGAATCAAATCTTCATCGCCTTTTCCATATATAGTATTTCATTTTATTTCTTCATCCTCAGTACCCGTATTCCCGTCCACTTATTATTGTCTTTCAGCATTTGGGACAAGGGGACTTTGGAGACGACCACTTTCTTGTCGGTAGAGGAAGCGTGTACCAGCAGGAGTTTGCTATCCGCATAGAAAGCGATTCCCATGTGGGCTACATCCAGCCCCGGAGTGTTGGTGGTGATGGCTATGATATCGCCGTCTTTAATCCACGGGAGACCATCGGCGGGAAGTTTGGCTTTGGGAAGATAGTGAACTTCCTTGCCGGACAAGGATTGTTCAATCTTCTTCATTTTGGCTACGTTCTCCGGAGAATTGGCCAGCTGCTTGTAGAGTTGGGGGTGGGAAGACATGTAGGAGATGGACAACCGTTCGGTGTCGGGACTCATGGCGCCCGTTACATCCTGAAGGAAGCCGTTGCGTACGCCATTGTTTATCCAGTCGGCAATATAATGCAGGCGGGAAGTGTACCCGTCGATTTTACCGTCACGGTAACGGATTTTTTGCAGGTTATCGGCGAAAGCGCTTTCCGAGATGTCTCCGTCGGCCAATTTGGGGGTAAGCGTCTCTGCCAGTACATATTCCACCAGCGTGGTACAGTCTACTTCATCGCAGTTGATGACGAGTTCTTCGGGACCATCTGCCTCCAGCGTATGGGCTACGTATGGCACATCCAGATACTTTATTCCATTGCTCAACATATCTTTCCCTCCCTGGGCAGAAACGGAAGTTACCATGGCTGCGGCGCAGAGGGCGCTGAACATAAATTTAGTCATTGTTTTCATTTTTCTCTCTTTTGATTATTATTGTTCTTAAACGTAAAAAGGATGCAGCAAATTTACTACATCCTTTTTATAAAAGCTTAATCCGGAGGGATTAAATTCAATATTGCCGGATTAAATATTTATAATCTTCCTTTTTATCGAACGGAACAAGGGTAAAACCGTATTCGATGGCATTCTCCTTGCCCGGACGGATCAGATAGGGTTCATGGGCGGTTGCGCCCCAACTGTCGTCTCCACCGACACCCATCATGCGGTAGTCAATGAACAAATCGACCATCTTTTCCGGCAGAGGGTCGGTGAGGTGGCGGTGATTGGTCTTTTCGGTACGCGGGGCACCGTTGTCAATCGTATCGCCGCTATCCATGCTTTCCAGGGGATAGTTGGAGGCGTTCAGCTCAAAGGTGCGGTCGGCGATGAGCAGCAGGCCCCGTTGCGTCTTATCGGTAAAGGCACACCAATAGATATCTGTGCGATGGTTGTTCTCTTGTGGGCGGACATACGGCTCGTACATGTTCTTGACCGGGATGGCATACTCTCCGATGAACTGGGAGGTACGGCGGTCTCGGTAATTCTCTTTCGGACCGCGACCGTAGTAGGTCAAGTCTGTAAAGCTTTCCGGCAACTGCATCCGCAGGCCCACACGCGGTATCATCGGAGCTTGGTCTCCTTCGGCCACGAACCGGTTGTCTACCTTGATGACTCCGCTGGCATATATCTTATAGGTGATGTCCCAACGGGCGTCTGTCTGTGGAAAACGGTAGGTCACCTTTATTGTCGTGGCATTGCTGCCCGGAGTCACTTGGAAACTTTCGGCTTTCGGTTCCTGGTAGCTTGCCTCTTTCCAGGCTTTGAGGCGGACGGGGAGGTTGGCTCCATAATCATTGTCCGTCGGTGCACGCCAGAAGAATGGGCGGGGACCTTGACCGTTCAGTATGTACTCGTGCTTCTTGTACAAATAGGAGGTGAGTAGGCCGCTTTGCTTGTCGAAGGTGGCTTTGAAGTCGGGACCGGAGAACACCACCAAATTTCCTTCTTCCTTAGAAGTGGCGGGCTTCTGTGCCGTAGCCTCTTTCTTGTAGAAGGTATGGACGTAGGTCTGTTCGTGTGCAATGACCGTGCCGGCCGGGAGGAAAGGTTCTGCCGTCTTGATGGCTGCATAGAACTCGATGCGTACATCTCCCGTTGTCTGTTTCTCTTTGGGGATGCCGTTCAGAAAGCCGGTGGTTACCGTCTTGCCCGGTGCAGCATGGATATTTTCAATCTTGCCACGGTAGACTTCCTTTCCGTGGTCGCGGATGATGTAGTAGAAGTCGTACTTGTCGAGATTGGTGAAGGAGAAATCATTGCGGATTTTCACGGTGGAAGTCTGCTTGTCGAAGTCGAGGAACTTGATGTTCTGGTAGACCTTCCCCATCTCTTCCGTCTGCGGTTTGACACTGCGGTCGGGATATACCACGCCGTTGATGCAGAAATTGCCATCGGAGGGGGTACCGTTCTCGCCATAGTCGCCGCCATAGGCCCAGTATTTGCGCCCGTCGTCTGTCTTGGCGGCAAAGCCCTGGTCTACCCAATCCCAGACACAGCCACCCTGGAGGATGGGATATTTTTCGATGATGTCCCAATACTCCTGGAAGTTGCCGAGGCTGTTGCCCATGGCATGGGCATACTCGCAAAGAATGAGGGGACGCGTCATCTCCTTGTTCCGGGCATACTTCTCCAGATAGGAAGGGGGAGCGTACATCGGGCAGTAGATGTCCGTATTCCATTCCAACAGTGCGCGTTCATACTGGATGGGACGACTGTCGAGCGTCTTCAAGGTGTTGTAGGTAACGTAGAAATTCAATCCGTTTCCGGCTTCGTTGCCCAGCGACCAGATGATGACTGACGGATGGTTCTTGTCCCGTTCGTACATATTCATGGTACGGTCGAGGTGGGCATTCATGAAGAGCGGATTGTTTCCCAGCGTGCCGCCTACACGCAGGTCGTAACCCATGCCGTGGCTTTCGATATTGGCTTCGTCGATGACGTAGATACCATATTCGTCACAGAGTTCGTAGAAACGTTCCTGCTGGGGATAGTGACAGGTGCGGACGGTATTGACATTGTATCTCTTCCAAAGCTCGAAATCTTTCTTCATCAGTTCTTCGGAGACATAGTGACCGGTATTCTCGTTGTGTTCGTGATAGTTCACGCCTTTCACGAGGATAGGTTGTCCGTTTACCAACAGTTGCTTGTCCTTGATTTCCACTGTACGGAAACCTACTTTGCAGCTTGTCGCTTCAATCACATCTCCGTTCGGGCGCTTCAAGCTGACGACGAGGGTATAGAGGTTGGGCGTTTCGGCTGTCCATTGCAGGGGTTCCTGGATGGTCTTCTTGGTGAATTCCACTTCCGTTTGGTCACCGCTGACCTGAGTAGAGGACTGGGCTATCTGCTGGTCGTTCTTGTCCAGCAGGCGGTAACCAACGACAAATGGGGAATTTTGTCCGCTTTCATTGGTAAACTGCACCTTTACCTTGAGGATACCGTTCCGGTAGTTCTCATCCAAAGGAGACTCCACCTTGAAGTCCGTGAGATGGATTTGAGGCTGGGCATATAAGTAAATGTCCCGTTCGATACCACTGATGCGCCAGAAGTCCTGGCATTCCAGATAGTTGGCATCGGAAAAGCGGTGTATCTGAATGGCAATGACATTCTTCCCTTTCTTGGCAATGGCGCTGACGTTGAAACGCGCCGGAGTCTTTGCATCTTTACTCATGCCTACAAACTTGCCGTTGAGGTAGTAGAAGGCTGCCCCGCGTACGCCGTCGGCACTCAGGAAAATTTCCTTATCGTCCCAGTCTCCCGGAAGAGTGAACTCGCGGCGGTAGGTGCCGGTGGGATTCCATTCTTGGGGAACGTATGGAGGATTGGGCTTGTCCCAATAAGGAGGATAGCCCGAAGAACAGAATTCATAAGGCTGGTTCACATAGATGGGCGTACCGAATCCCTGCAACTCCCAGTTTCCGGGTACATTGATGTCCGGCCAGCGGCTGGCGTCCACACGGTCCATCATGAAGTCCGTGGGGCGGTCGGCGAAGGTTTCCACATAATGGAATTTCCATTTCCCGTTAAGGGACAAGCGGAATGTTCCGTTCTTGCGGTCATTGATGACGGCATCAGCCTCCGTGACGTAGGAGGTGAACGTGCTGCGGGCAGGCTCCCGGTTGATGCTTGTCAGCTTGGGGTTGGTAATCTCTTCGTAGCGATTGTTCTCCTGAGCAGTCAGGGCAAAGGGAAACGCTGCGAGGCAAGTGAGTAAAAAATACTTTTTATTCATAATTGCTTTTATTTCTTTGTGGTAGGTTCAGAGACCGGGAATACGAGCCCTTCACGCAACCACTTCTCCAGTTCTTCCGTCCATTGACGCTTGTAGGTGAAGTTGTCCCGGAATCCCCAGCCATGTCCGCCGGTGGGGTAGGCATGCAGGCTGGCAGGTACTTTATGGTCGCGCAGGGCAAGGAAGTAACCGATGCCGTTGATGGGCGGCACTGCGTCATCGTCCGAAGAAAGCATGATGAAAGCTTGCGGAGTGCGTGGGGACACTTGCCTTTCGAGGGAGTATTTTTGTTCCAGTTCCTGAGATGGATTTTCTCCGATAAGGTTCTTACGGGAACCTCCATGGGTAACGCCTTTCTGCATGGAAATCACCGGATAGAACAAGATCTGGAAGTCGGGACGGGTCTTGTCACTGCTGTATAGTGTGGCAAGCGAAGCTGCCAGATGGCCGCCGGCAGAAGCGCCCATGATGCCTACACGCTGAGGATTGACACCCCATTCGGCGGCATGTTCGCGTACCATGCGGATGGCTTGTTCGGCATCGGAAAGGGGCACTTCATGGTGCCCGTTGGGCATACGGTATTTCAGTACTGCATAGGTGATGCCTTGTGTGTTGAACCAGGGAGCCATGTCGTGTCCCTCGTGCTTCATGGCCAGCCCCCCGTAGCCGCCTCCCGGACACATGATGATGGCCATGCCGTTGGGGTGGGAGGCAGGGTACACCGTAAGGGTAGGGGTGGTGACATCGGACACCCATTCGTTGTTATGGTTCTGTCCGGAATTGGTCAGTTCGTTGTTATTGGGGGCACCGTTGGGCCATAGGGGCAGCTCAACGGGCTTTTGTGCAGATAACATGGTCGCTGCAAATAGAAAAGATAAAAGTAGAATCTTTTTCATGTTCTTGGTATTTAAAAGTTATTTGGTTTTCATGGAAGCTTTGATGAGGTAGAATATCAGAATGGCATAAGCACCCAGCGCCAGCACTTCGGACCAGGTGTTCTGCAACCATGCATCGTTTACGAGGTTGATTCCTCCGAAACGCATGGCAGCACTTGCCACGCCCATCAATGCACCGCCGGCAATGAAACCGGAGGCAAGCAGGGTACCTTTCTCCCCGCGTTCGGCATTGAGAGCGGCATCCTTGCTGCGGCTGGTCACGTACCAGTTGATGGCACCGCCCACTACCAACGGAACATTCAGTTCCAATGGGATGAACATACCCAATGCAAATGCCAGTGCGGGAATCTTGCAGAAATTGAGGATGACGGCCAGCACTGCACCGATGCCGTAGAGCAGCCAAGGAGCACCCACACCGTTCATCAGAGGTTCGATAACGGCCGCCATGGCATTGGCTTGCGGAGCGGCCAGCTGTCCGCTGGTGAAACCGTATGTCTTGTTTAGGATAATCATTACACCACCTACGGTAGCGGCAGAAACGATGGTTCCGAGGAACTTCCAGGTCTCCTGCTTGGCAGGCGTGCTACCCAGCCAGTAACCGATTTTCAAGTCTGTGATGAAGCCTCCCGCCATGGACAGTGCCGTACATACAACACCGCCCATCACCAGTGCCGCAACCATCCCTTCGGGACCTTTCAGCCCTACGGCTACCATGACTACGGATGCCAGGATTAATGTCATCAGCGTCATTCCGGATACGGGGTTTGTGCCCACAATCGCAATGGCATTGGCTGCCACGGTGGTGAACAGGAAAGCGATACCTGCAACAAGCAGGATAGCTACAATGGTATGTGTCAAGTTGCCCTGCATCACATCGAAGTAGAAGAAGAGAACAACCAGCAGCAGCGTGATGATGGAACCGATGGCGATAATCTTCATGGAGATGTCCCGCTGTGTGCGTTTCACACTGGCTTCCACGTTGGACTTACCTCCCATTTCCTTGGCAGCCAGTCCTACGGCACTCTTGATGATGCCCCAAGACTTGATAATGCCGATGATACCTGCCATGGCAATGCCACCGATACCGATGCTCTTGGCATAGTATTTGAAGATTTCTTCCGGAGCCATAGCGCCTATGGTTGCCGTGATTTCGGGGTTCCATTGGTTCAGTACGGAATCTCCCCAAATCATGGACATACCGGGGATGATAATCCACCATACGGCCAGTGAGCCGGCACAGATGATGGACGCGTATTTCAGTCCCACAATATAACCCAGACCGAGCACGGCAGCACCCGTATTAACCTTGAATACCAGCTTGGCTTTCTCGGCCAGCATTTCGCCGAAGCCGCATACGCGGGTAGTGAAATTCTCGTTCCACCAGCCGAAGGTTGCCACAATGAAGTCGTATAGACCTCCGATAATACCAGCCATGAGTAATGGTTTTGCCTGGCTGCCGCCCTTTTCACCGGAGACGAGCACTTGTGTGGTGGCTGTCGCCTCGGGGAAGGGATACTTGCCGTGCATGTCGCTCACGAAATATTTGCGGAAGGGGATAAGGAAAAGAATACCCAGCACACCTCCCAGCAGGGAACTGATAAAGACTTGTGCAAAGGTGACGGTGATTTCTTTCGGATAGGTTTCTTGGAGAATATAGAGTGCCGGAAGGGTGAAGATGGCACCTGCCACGATGACGCCCGAGCTGGCACCGATAGACTGGATAATGACGTTTTCGCCCAATGCGTTTTTGCGTTTGGCGGCACCCGATACGCCGACGGCAATGATGGCGATGGGGATGGCGGCTTCGAATACTTGCCCCACCTTCAGCCCCAGATAGGCGGCTGCGGCCGAAAAGAGGATGGCCATCAGAATACCCCATGTCACCGACCAGGCATTTACTTCTGAATACTTCTTATCCGGGCTCATCAGAGGGTTGTACACTTCTCCCGGTTTCAATTCACGGAACGCATTTTCCGGTAGTCCGGTAATAGGTTCTTCTTCTTGTTTCATAGGTTTTGTAGTTTTATGTTTTTCTTTAATAGACTTCAAAGAAAGCAAAAAAAAAGGAGATTTAAAAAAATCTCCTTAATTCTGTATGGTAAAATGCTTATTTGGTATCTTTAGCGGTCATGTCCCCTTCGATAAACAATCGCATTATTTCCGTTTT
This sequence comes from Bacteroides sp. AF25-38AC, assembly GCF_003602995.1. Taxonomy (NCBI): domain Bacteria; kingdom Pseudomonadati; phylum Bacteroidota; class Bacteroidia; order Bacteroidales; family Bacteroidaceae; genus Bacteroides; species Bacteroides sp. AF25-38AC. The sequence goes on from NZ_QTMD01000014.1 coordinate 27,826, forward strand.
GGCATTGGTGCGCAGGGTAATGGATTTCTTGAAGTGTCCGGGGTATCTTCCGGTTCCATTATAAGTTACTTTCACTGTTCCTGTCTTTCCCGGTGCTATCGGTTCTTGTGAATATTCGGGAACGGTACATCCGCAGGAAGCTACAGCCTGATGGATGACAAGCGGAGCATCGCCTACGTTCGTAAACTTAAAGGTGTAGCTGACCACAGGACTGTTTTCGGAGAATGTGCCGAAGTTGTGGGTGGTCTGTTCGAATTTGATGTCTGCCTTTCCTTGTGCATAGGCATAACCGATGCTCATAACCAGCAGCATCATATAAAAAGCGACTTTCTTCATGTTCTTATCTTTTTTATATTTCAACGGCGCAAAGGTAACCCATTTTCATTAAAATAATGCCTATGGCGTGCGAAATTGTATTAAATCGGGCTCAAAAGGTCTCTGTACGAATGATAAGCAGGGAAAAATAGGGGAAGCGGATGGTCGCTATCCGCTTGCTGTCATTGATATACTTCTCTTCCGGAGTGCCTACATTCTCAAAATAGTGATACCGGCATTCGGGATGCAGGCGGATGCAGCGGTGAATCTCATCGGTGCATCTGGACAACTTCATGATGACAACCGCACTGTTTTCGCTTGTCAGTTTCTCTATCTCTTCTGTCGTAGTAATGCCGGGTATCACCGTCAGCCGCTCTTCCTGGCTGGCCACATGGAGCCCGCCCAGTGCGCCGGCGGCAATGAAGGCGGGGATACCGGGGATGTGCTTCACGGGGATGCCGTCTGCCTGCAGTTTGTCATATACATAATGTATGGAAGAGTAGAATCCGGCATCTCCTTCGGCAACGATACAGACCTTCTTTCCTTGTTGCCGGAGGGTGGAGCTCTCCATATAGACCTCGTCGTAGGCGCTCAGGGCTTTTTCGCGCTGTTTGCTCATGGGGAGTGGAAAGCGGTGCACCGTGTTTTCCGGAATGTCGAGTTGCAATAGGATGTCGGCTGCGCGTGAAACTCTGTTTCCATCTTTGGCCAGTGTCTCGGGACAGAATATACAGTCGGCTGTCTGCAGGGCTTTCAAGCCTTTTACGGTAATCAGTTCCGGTTCGCCGGGACCGAGAGATACAAATATGACGGGGAACATTTGCATGAAGACATTAAAGGTTAAAAATTAAAGAACAGCAAAACGGCTACAAAAGTGGGGAAATAATCTGTAGCAAACAAGATATTCGCTATCTTTGTTATTTACTAAAACAATCTGTTTTTTATGGATTATCAACTGAACACCCGTTTGAATGGCAACATAGCCATGACTTCCAGCTACCATGAGCGTGCGTCGCTGCAACGTGACAAGACTCTGTACAAATTCATTTGGGTACAGAGCGGTACGCTGACTCTGGAAATAGACCATATCCCCATGCGCCTGGAAAAGGATGAAATCGTGACCTTGACCCCGTTGCATCACCTGGAGGTAAAAGAGGTGGACGGTGAATACCTGACGTTTGTATTCAACAGCAATTTTTATTGCATCTATGGACATGACAACGAGGTCTCTTGCAATGGATTCCTTTTTTATGGCTCTTCCAAGGTGATGAAACTGGCACTTTCTGCCGGGCAGTCTTCCAACTTGCATGACATAGTCCGCATTTTCCGGCAGGAATCGGTCATCCATGACAACCTGCAGGAGGAGATGCTGCGGATTGTCTTGAAACGTTTCATCATTACCTGCACACGCATTGCGCGCCAGCGTTTTGGGGTGGGGCAGGAGAAGGAAAAGACGTTTGACATCATCCGGCAGTATTACGTATTAGTGGACCGGCATTTCAAGGAGAAGAAGCAAGTGCAGGATTATGCCGATATTCTTTGCCGTTCTCCCAAGACACTTTCCAATCTGTTCTCGACCTGCGGGTTGCCTTCCCCTTTACGGGTGATTCATGACCGCATTGAGGCAGAAGCCATGAGATTGCTGCTGTATACCCACAAAAGCGCTAAGGAAATCAGCTCCATTCTGGGCTTCGAAGACTTGTCCGCGTTCAGCCGTTTTTTCAAGAAAATGACCGGCGAGAGTGTCTCGGACTACCGGAAAAGAGTGAAACGGGAAGAATTGCCAACTGTTGCGGAATAATTGCCATTTCGTACGTGGTGGAAAACAAGGAACTTTGCAAAAACAAAAATCAAGTCATATTACTGAAACCATTTAAAAAGTAGAACAAAGATGAAAACGAAATTGCAAAACTTGTTTATGGCTGCGTTGACGCTGGCCGCTTCCACTCAAAAGTTGGGTGTTAATTTGATTCGTGTAGCCATCCTGGTTATTTTCGTATGGATTGGTGGGTTGAAATTCTGGAATTATGAGGCTGAAGGGATTGTCCCTTTTGTGGCGAACAGCCCGTTCATGAGCTTCTTTTATACAAAGAGTGCCCCGGAGTACAAGGAGTATAAGCTGAAAGAGGGCGAGTTCAATGAGGCGAAACATCAGTGGCACGTGGAGAACAATACGTATGGTTTCTCTCACGGTCTGGGCATTCTGATTATGACCATCGGCATTCTGACATTTCTGGGGATATTCTCTCCGAAAATCGGACTGGCGGGAGCTGCACTGGCCATTGTCATGACAATAGGTACCCTCTCTTTCCTGGTGACAACCCCTGAGGTGTGGGTGCCCGACTTGGGAAGCGGGGAGCACGGCTTTCCGTTGCTGACGGGGGCAGGGCGCTTGGTCATCAAGGATACGGCCATTCTTGCCGGTGCCATTGTCGTACTGTCTGACAGTGCAAAAAGAGTATTGAACCAATTAAGGAAATAGACGTATGAAACAGTATGATGTCATTATCATCGGATTCGGCAAAGGCGGAAAGACATTGGCTGCCGAGTTGGCAAAACGGAAGCTGGACGTTGCCGTAGTGGAGCGTTCGGAAAAGATGTACGGAGGGACATGTATCAATATCGGTTGCATTCCCACAAAAACATTGGTGCATGCGGCAAAGCATGCGGACAAAGACGCTTCTTGGGAGGTCAAGAAGGCATACTATCGTCAGTCCATTGCAAGGAAGGAAGAGGTCGTCTCTTTCCTACGTCAGAAGAACTATCACAATCTGGCCGACAATCCTCATATAACGGTCTATACGGGTATCGGCTCCTTTGCAGGTCCGGATGTGGTGGAAGTTGGGATGGTGGAAGGGACATTACAATTGCAAGCTCCCCGGATATTCATCAATACGGGTGCCGAAACCGTCATTCCACCGATAGAGGGGATACAAGGTAACCCACGGGTATATACCAGCACCTCCATTATGGAACTGACTGAGCTGCCGGCACAGCTCGTCATTGTAGGTGGGGGATACATCGGACTAGAATTTGCTTCCATGTATGCTTCATTCGGTTCGCAAGTCACGGTGCTCGAGGGCTCTTCCGAACTGATATCCCGGGAGGACCGGGACATTGCGGACAGTGTCCGGGAGGTATTGGAACAGAAAGGAATCGTTTTCAGGCTGAATGCACGCGTGCAGTCCGTGAAAGACTCTGACGTCATTTACCGGGATGCGGTCACGGGAGAGGAACATCAGTTACACGCAGATGCCATCCTGCTGGCTACCGGCCGGCGTCCGAATACGGCTGGCTTGAATCTGGCGGCGGCAGGTGTAGAGGTGAATGAGCGCGGTGCTATTGTGGTGGACGACTATTTGCAGACTACCAACCCCAAGATACATGCTATCGGTGATGTAAAGGGCGGTTTGCAGTTTACCTACATTTCTTTGGATGATTACCGCATTCTGCGCGAAGACCTTTTCGGGGCAGGAGAACGCAAGGTGTCCGACCGTGACCCGGTGAGCTATTCGGTATTCATCGACCCGCCGCTTTCACGCATCGGGCTGAGCGAAGCGGAAGCACGCAAGAAAGGATTGAATATAAAGGTCAACAAACTGCCGGTAGCCGCTGTTCCGCGTGCCAGGACTTTGGGCGATACGAACGGATTGTTCAAGGTGGTGGTGGACGCCGATACGGACAAGATAGTGGGATGTACGCTGTTTGGTCCGGAATCGAGCGAGGTCATCAACCTGGTGGCAATGGCCATGAAGACCGGGCAGGAATATACCTTCCTCCGTGATTTTGTCTTTACACATCCCAGCATGAGCGAAGCGCTGAATGACTTGATGGGCTTTTAAAGATTATTTAGGCACAATATCCACCAATTTGCGGGAAGAGCATTTGCGTATTTCCCCAAAAATGACGAATATTGTGCCCGAATTCTATAAACCCCAATAGTCATGACCCGGATATCTGCCATAGGCATTGCACTGCTGTGCATTTTATGCGTAACCTCTTGCGGCTTAAAATCAAGACAGACTACTACCGAATCTTCTTCCGAAACGGGCTATTCTCCGGTTACGACAGACACGGCAGCTACCATTGTACCGTGCTATGCCAAAGGCTATACGGTGAAATATCTTCCGCACCATGTCCGTCTGGTGGATATACACGACCCTCAAAAAGAAAGCAGCAGCACTTTCCACTATGCGCTGGTACCGAAAGGCATAAAGCCTGTCGGTATACCGAGCGACTATACGGTGATTGAAACGCCGGTAGAGCACGTTATGTGTATGACATCCCTGCAACTTTCCAACTTCATCCGTCTGGATGCCTGCGATTATGTGGTGGGCATCACCAGTACGCGCCATCTCTTCAACAAGGAGATGAACGAACGTTTGAAGTCCGGCGAGACCGTGAAGATTGGTATCGAAGGGAACTTTGATAATGAAGTGATAATGAGCATGAATCCGGATGTTATCTTTATCTCTCCTTTCAAGCGGGGCGGATATGATGCCATGCGGGAAATCGGTATTCCACTGGTTCCCCATTTGGGATATAAGGAGATGACCCCGTTGGGGCAGGCTGAATGGATAAAATTCATCGGCATGTTTATAGGCCAGGAAGTGGAGGCGAATGAAAAGTTTGCTGCGATAGAGAAGCGCTATAACGAATTGAAGGAGCTGGCTGCCAACGTGAAGAAGCGTCCGATGGTATTCAGCGGCGAGATACGGGGTGGCAACTGGTATGCAGTGGGAGGAAAGAGCTTTCTTGCCGAACTGTTCCGTGATGCCGGTGCGGATTATTTCTTGAAAGACGATCCCCGTTCGGGAGGTGTCACGCTGGATTTTGAAACCGTATATAGCCAGGCGGAGAGTGCCGACTATTGGCGCATTGTCAACAGCTATGACGGGACATTCACGTATGATGCCTTGAAGTCCCTCGACCCGCGTTATGCCGACTTCCGTGCGTTTCGTGAGAAGGGAGTGGTATACTGCAACATGCGTGAGAAACCCTTCTACGAAAGTATGCCCATGCAGCCCGAAATTGTATTGGAAGACTTGATACATGCTTTCCATCCCGATTTGTTGCCTGACTATAAACCGACTTACTACGAACTGCTGAAATGATAAAAAGACCCGTACTTCCGTTGATGTTGCTGACACTGGCATCTATCTTTCTTTTTTTCCTGCTGAACCTGCTTTTGGGGTCGGTTCACATTCCTCTGCGCTCCGTGTGGAACATATTGTGGGGAAATACGGATGAATCCGTTATTTGGCAGAATATTATCTGGAAGTCCCGCGTGCCCCAAGCGTTGACGGCATTGGTGGCGGGAGCAGGGCTGTCAGTCAGCGGTCTGCAGATGCAGACGGTGTTCCGCAATCCGCTGGCAGGGCCTTCGGTATTGGGCATCAGTTCAGGTGCCAGCCTGGGTGTGGCTTGTGTGGTATTACTGTCCGGGGCGATGGGCGGTGTGGCATTGAGCCGTTTGGGGTATATGGGCGAGGTTGCCTTGTCGGTTGCCGCCATTATCGGTGCGCTGGCTGTGATGGCGCTCATTGTCTATGTCTCCCAGAAGGTGAAGGGCAACGTGACGCTGCTGATAATCGGTGTGATGATAGGCTATGTGGCAAGTGCCGTCATCGGCGTATTGAAATATTTCAGTGTGGAGGAAGATATACGTGCATATGTCATTTGGGGATTGGGTAGCTTTGCCCGTGTTTCGGGCGACCAGATGGTGCTGTTTGTCTGCATCATGGCTGTGCTGCTTCCGTTGTCCTTCCTGCTGATAAAGACGATGAATCTGTTGCTGCTGGGCGATGGCTATGCACGCAATCTGGGACTGAACATCAAGCGGGCACGCCTGCTGGTTATCTCATGCTCCGGCGTGCTGGTGGCTATTGTAACGGCCTATTGCGGTCCGATTATGTTTATCGGATTGGCGGTTCCCCATCTGTGCCGTGCCATCTTCCACTCTTCGGACCATCGGGTACTGATGCCTGCCACATTGCTGGTAGGCGCTTCCCTGGCATTGGTCTGCAATCTGATAGCCCGTATGCCCGGCTTCGAGGGAGCTTTGCCGGTCAACTCGGTGACGGCACTGGTAGGTGCGCCGGTAGTGGCTTCTGTACTTTTTAGAAAACGGAAAGGAGAATTGAATGAATAAGGAAACCATACATATAGAGAATCTTTCCATCGGTTACCCCGGTAAGGGGGATGTGAAAGTGGTGGCAGACGGCATTTGCGCCGGAATTAACAGTGGTGAGCTGACTTGCCTGTTGGGAGCCAATGGAGTGGGGAAGTCCACGTTGCTCCGTACGCTGTCCGCCTTCCAGCCGAAACTTGGAGGAAACATATTTATTGAAGGAAAAGAGATAGGGGACTATACCGACAAGCAGCTTTCGCGCGTCATCAGCGTGGTGCTGACGGAGAAGTGCGATATACGCAATATGTCCGTCGTAGAACTGATAGGTCTGGGGCGTAGCCCCTACACCGGTTTCTGGGGAACCCTTTCGAAAGAGGACAAGATTGTGGTGGACAAATCCATCGCCCTGGTAGGCATTCCCCATCTGGCACACCGCATGGTGCATACGCTGAGTGACGGTGAACGGCAGAAGGTGATGATAGCCAAGGCGCTCGCCCAGGAAACTCCCGTCATCTATCTGGATGAACCGACAGCTTTCCTTGATTTTCCCAGTAAAGTAGAGATGATGCAACTGCTTCACCAGCTCAGCCGGCAAACGGACAAGACGATTTTCCTTTCTACTCACGACCTGGAACTGGCCCTGCAGATAGCGGACAAAATATGGCTGATGGACAAGGTGAACGGCGTAACTATCGGTACGCCCGAGGACCTTTCGTTGAACGGCAGCCTGAGCAACTTCTTTGCCCGTAAGGGTATTGCCTTTGATTTGGAAACGGGACTGTTCAGGGTAGCCAATGAATATACCTCCCAGATACGCTTGGCGGGCCACGGGCAGAAGTATGCCATGGTGCGCAAGGCACTCCAGAGAAACGGGATTCTGGCAAACCGGAATGTTGAATCGGAGATTTATATCGAAACCGGAGATTTGAAGGGAGACGGCAGCTTCGTATTCCATCGACCGGGCAAGGAGCCGGTAACAGTGTACTCCATTGAGAAATTGCTGCAAATAGTCTTGTCATTCCATTCCCTATGATGCACCATTCCGCAAAGGATAATTATGTCCACTTAACGACGACTCCGGTCCCCCGGCTGATTACGTCATTGGCTGTGCCGACCATCATCAGCATGCTGGTGACGTCCTTCTACAACATGGCAGATACCTATTTTGTGGGTAAAATAAATACCCAGTCTACGGCTGCCGTAGGTATCGTGTTTTCTGTGATGTCCATTATCCAGGCTGTGGGATTCTTCTTCGGTCATGGTTCGGGGAACTACATCTCCCGTAAGTTGGGGGCGCAGGAAACGGAGAGTGCCGAGAAGATGGCATCCACCGGCTTCTTTTTTGCCTTGTTTATCGGAGCGGCTCTGGCTGTGCTGGGATTGCTGTTCCTTACACCGCTTTCCCTTGCTTTGGGGTCGACGCCTACTATTCTTCCGTATACGGAGCGCTATTTGGGAATCATTCTGCTGGGTACTCCTTTTATGACCGCCTCATTGGTGCTGAATAACCAAATACGTTTTCAAGGTAATGCGGCGTATGCCATGGTGGGGATTGTGAGTGGGGCGGTCATCAACGTGGTGCTCGACCCTATCCTGATTTTTGTATGCGATATGGGCATATCCGGTGCCGCACTTGCCACAGTAGTCAGCCAGATATGTAGTTTCATCCTTTTGCTATATATGGGGCGCAGAGGAGGAAATATACGTATACGTTACAGAAACTTTACGCCTACACTGGCTTTCATCAAGGAAATTATTGGGGGTGGAACTCCGTCACTCACCCGGCAGGGACTGGCAAGCGTGGCAACCATTTTGCTGAACGTGGCGGCCGGTGCATATGGTGACGCAGCTATTGCAGGGATGTCCATTGTGACGCGTATCTCTATGTTTATCAATGCTTTCCTAATTGGTTTCGGGCAAGGCTTCCAACCGGTATGCGGATTCAATTATGGTGCCGGGCTGTATGCCAGAGTGCGCCAAGGATTCTGGTTCTGTGTGAAGGTAGGCTTTTTCTTTTTGCTGGTTTGTGCGGTGGCAGGTATGGGATATGCCGAGGAGATTGTCTCCATCTTCCGCAAGGGAGACCCTGCTGTTGTAGCTACCGGTGCGGCAGCATTGCGCTGGCAGTTCATCACCTATCCGTTGGGTGCATGGATTGTGGTCAGCAACATGATGCTGCAGACTATCCGCAAGCCCGTACGCGCTACGATACTTTCCTCTGCCCGTCAAGGGCTGTTCTTCATCCCCCTCATCTTCATTCTTCCTTATTTCTTAGGACTGAAAGGGGTGGAGATGTGCCAGGCGGCGTCGGACATGCTGACCTTCTTCCTCGCCATTCCATTGACCTGCGGGGTGCTGGCGGAGATGAAGAGGAAGGAGGCGGAACAACTGCAACAGCGGCAATCTTGAAGTTTCTGCGTCCCTATTCAATTTTCACGGGAGCTATCGGTTGCCGCTTCACTTTATCGAGGGGAGCTGCATGGTACTCGATGCGCCCGAAGTCTATCTGTCTCAAATCAATGCTTCTGATTGTACTGTTGTACATGGTGCGATAGTAGATGATACCGTTTGTCATATCTGTGGCCGATGTCCATTGGGTGGCACTTGGAATATTGGCAGGAACCTGGCCGAGGGGAAACTCGATGCCTACGGGTATATCAAAGTTATTCAGTATCTGAAAACATTGGAGAACGGTTTCCTGTGCGGTATTCTGTGGTGGTGTAGAAGTCTGGTAGAAAGCGGCACGGATAAAGCGGGAAGGGGGAGTCACATCTCCCGGAATTCCCAAAAAGCCGCTTCCCGAACCGAAAGGGGCTATAGTCACATTGCCCAGCGATTTGCTTTCGGCACTGCCCGGGTAGAGGTTCACATAATTGTTTAAGTTGGTCATCTGCCAGTCAAAGCCGGGGGAGTTTGTCAATACTCCCAGTTTGTTTTCATAGAAACGGGGCTGTCCGTCGATGAACTCCAATACCAGTTGGCGGCCGGTCTTGTCTGCAATCCGCCAATGTACGGTGGAGGCGCGTGGGTCAATGGCTATGACCGTCACATTTTCAATAGCCTCCTTTACCTCGTCCACAGTAGAAAAGCTTCCCAACAGCCATGATACCAATTGTAAATCGGCTATGCTCGACGCTTTTCGTGTGGGGTCGTACTCCTCATATTTGCCATATCCGGGAAAGTAGAACAGCCCGGCGGAGAGCCCGGCTTCATTCAGACCTTCGGCCACGAACTCCTTTTGCTCCACTGCCAGGCCTACGTAGCCATAGCGTGAGGTGAACTCCATGCCGGACAGACTGCCTCCGGGTGTCAGTGATTGTTGCGAATAACCGCGCGGTACGATGACGTACTGGCTGTTCAGCTCACTGCCTCCCCATTCGATGGTGCGAGCTACGACGTGCGCATTGTCTTTGGCCGTCAGGGTGATACCGGTACATGCCTCTGCTGTTTGAGGGGCGAAGGTGAGGGCTGTCATTGCTGCCAGCAGGATAGGAATTCTTTTTGCCATATTATTCAGTTTATATTGTTGAGTATCTGTTTGTATACTAAACAACTCTGTATGGCAAAATGTTCCCTTACCAGAACCGGTACCCCAGCGTAAAGAATGCGGCGAAGTTCTTGGGAAAATATCCTCCTTCTTCCGAATGACCTATCATCTGGTTTATCTGCTCATTGACTTTTACCAGTCCCACTTGTGTCTCTGCACCGATGATGAATCTTCTGTATTCAAAAGTAAGTCCCAGGGCAATACCTGCATCGAAACGGTTGTTACCCATTTTCCCGTCTACCATACTGCCGAAAGTGTCTATCTTGAACTGGTATCCTCCCTGCATACTGCTGCTGCTATAATCGTAGGTCTCGCCGGAGGTCTTGCCTGCCACGCCTATGGCCGCATAAGGGCCGACGCTCAGCGAGGCATGATAATCCCTGCCCAGATGGAGGCGGGCCGCTATCATGAGGGGGATTTGCAGATACAGTTCATGCATTTTGGCCTTGCCGATGTGGCTTATCTCGTCTTTACCGCCGATGGACACAAACTCCAATGCGGATTGCAGCACCCAGGTCTTGTTGAGGACATATTCTGTACCGACACCAGCTTTGTAAGCTATTTGGGTGTCACTACTGGAGTGTTTTCCATGAAAATGGGAGGTACCGATTCCTGCTTTTGCATGAAAGGACAGCGGGCTTTGTGCCAGACCGGTCAGTACGGTCATTGCCATACAGACGGTAATGATTATCTTCTTCTTCATGAGTAAATTTTTCCGTTTTCGGTTATGAGTAATATTGTTAGTTCGCCATTGGGCAGTAAGGGGGCACAGTGCCGGTGACAGAGCTCAATCAGTGCCTTGCCAAACTTTTCCAGCAGCTCTTCGGGAATGATGTCCCAGAGTTCGCGCGCCAGGTTCATCTGTCCGATGGCGGCAAGTGTTTCTTCGCTGCATCCCGTCTGGCGTGCCAGGTCTTGAATGAATTCCTTATTCATGGTCACTTTCTTGCTGTGGGTATCCAGATTGCCTTCGGCCAGTTTCACGGCCTTTCCCATCATCACGCCGAGGGTGACGTGCGGTACTTGCTCTTCGGCTGCTATTTTCAAGGTTTCGCCGATAAAGTTGCCGTAATGCACGAAAGCCTGGGCGGGGAGGTCGGGATAATACGCCTTGATGAAACGTTCGCTCTTTGCGCCGGAGCTGATGACGATACGAGGGTTCCGGGTTGCCTTTGCCACTTCCATGGACTTCCGGATGGAATTGATGAAGGCTTCCGAGGAGAATGGCTTCACGATGCCGGAGGTCCCGATAATGGAAATGCCTCCTTCGATACCGAGGCGGGGATTGAAGGTGCGTTTGGCTATTTCTTCTCCACCGGGGATGGAGATGGTAATGAGAATAGGATTGGGCTGTTTGGCAATATGGAGGCGTTCAAGCCATAGCTTGACGTTCTTCTTTATCATTTCGCGTGGGGTGTCGTTGATGGCAGAGCTACCGAGCTCAAGTCCCAGACCGGGCATGGTGACGACACCTACGCCTTCGCCGCCGCAGACGATGATGTTGTAGTCGTCCTGGGGAGTGTCTTCCGGCAGCGGGTCGTCTATGCGGAAAGGTATGGCTATATTGGCCACAACTTTCATTCCGTTGGTGATGTCCGGGTCGTCGCCGGCATCCTTGATGACGGTAGCGCTTGTCTCGAACATGCCGTCACCGTTTTCCAGAAGGTCGGAGTGGGGAATATGGTGCTGAGGCTCTACGGGAACCTGGATGGTTTCTCCGTTGGGAAGAACTACCGGAAATTCCGTAGGACGCTTTTTGAAGTAGATATTGAATACATCCCAGGTGGCGGCTACGGCGGCAGCGGCGGCACATGTTCCGGTGGTCAGTCCGCTGCGCAGGGGGAAGAAGTCGGGTAAATGTTTCTCGATTATGCGGCGCAGGCCATGCTCGCCGTTTACACAGATAAACTTGTCGGATGTCTTGGGGCGGCAGATGGCAAAGATGCGTATACCCAGTTGCCGGGCAGCTTCCACCTTTTCGCAGAATCCGCCCGATATCCCGCTTTCTTTGAGGAGGATGGCTTCGGGATGAAGCTGTTTCATCAGGACTTGCTCGTCTTCTCCGGGCGTGTAGTAGTAGAGGTTCTTCTCGGAGAAACCTTGTTCCCGGGCGAGCTTGCGCGAGCTGTCACGGTCGAGGATGCGGAAGTAACAGCAGGCATTCTGCCACAAAGGCTTCAGCTTACCTATGGTCTGTACGCCGGTCAGTGCAAGTAAGATGAAAATCTTTTCTTTCTGTATCTTCTCGATGGCATCGTCATAATCCCTGCACCAGGTGATGTGTTCTTCATCGCGTTTCGGGAAGATACGCTCGAAACGGATGACGGGGATATTCGATTCCACGGAGACTTGTTCCAGAGTCTCATGCAGCTGTGTGGCAAAGGGGTGCGCGGCGTCTATCAGCAGCTTTATGTGATGCTGTGCACAGAATGTTTCTATTTCTATTGCATCCATCGCGCCTTGCAGGCGGATGCCATTATGCAGAAGTACGTCCTGCTCATCCCCTTTGGTAGAATAGTAGAAAGTTTTTCCGGCTTCTTCAAGGGTTTGGATGGCTATGCGTCCTTCGGTGGTTCCGCCAAATATTAATATCATGTTTGAATGTTTATGGGTGATTAATCGTTGATTTATTTCCGGTACAGATGCTTGAACTCGTGTGCATAGAGCCGTGACAGACCTTCACGGTTGCCGATGGCTTCGCCTACGACAATCATGGTTGTCAAGGTGAGGTTATTTTCCTTCACTATTCTGGCAAGGTCTTTGAGTTCCCCCCTGAATATTTGTTCGTCTTTCCATGTCAAGTGGTAGCAGACAGCTACGGGGGTAGTTTCCGGATATTCCTGCAACAGTTCTTCCTGCACCTGCTCTGCAATGCTTGCACTGAGGAAGATGCACATGGTACTTTGTGAGCGTGCCATGAGATGTAGCTTTTCGCGTTCGGGCATGGGCGTACGTCCTTCGCCGCGTGTTAGGATGATGCTTTGCACTTTTTCCGGAATGGTGAACTGCGACTTCAAGGCAGCTGCCGCCGCCTGGAAGGAGGATATGCCGGGGGTGATGTGGTAGCTCATATCGTGCCGGTCAAAGTAGTTCATCTGTTCCTGAATGGCACCATAGATACATGGGTCACCCGTATGCAGGCGTACGATGAATTTTCCCTTGTCATAGAACTTCTTCATCACTTCAAATTGTTCTTCCAAATCCATGGAAGCGGAGCTGAGTACGGTAGCCCCGGCCTTGGCACAGAGAGTCAGCTCCCTGGGAACGAGACTGCCGGCATACAGAATGAGGTCGGCGCGTTCCAGCATTTGGCGTCCGCGTACGGAAACCAGGTCCGGGTCGCCCGGGCCGGCACCCACTATTTCGATGTGGCCCTGGCGCACAGTTCTTATGTCAAGGGCGGCGGCCACGGTATAGTTCTCTCCTTTCTTCTTGGGCACCAGCAGCCGGGAGTTGTTTGCACTCAGTAAGGCGGCGGCTTCGCTGACGCTGGGGGTACCCATGTGCTTCATGACGGTTTTGCTGGGATGGGGCACCTCTATCTCTGTCAGTTCCTCGGCTGTATAGAAGTAGACCGGGAACTTCTTTTGGAGCGCTTTCACTACCGGTTCGTCACTTTTGGCTTTAATCGTGGAGATGGAGGCGATGCTTTGGGGCATGATGCCGTATTCCTTCAGTGTGTTCATAATCTCTTTCTCCACTTTCCGCACGGGACCTGCCAGCCGGGCAAGGCCGATGCCGAGGTGTACGACACAGGGCACGTAGCATATCATAGGCATTTCCGGGAAGTTGGGGACTTGGGGAGATACGCACAGAATCAGTTTGAAGCGTGAAGGTTTAATGTCCTGCACCCGGTAGAATACTTCTACATGAGGCGGCAGGTGCGCCTCCATCCAGTCCGTGCCTTCATTGCGCACCGTGAGCAGCAGGGCGGTGGGCTTGCCGGAAACGAAGAGGCTGATATGCTCGTTCATGCATACTCTTTTTTTCTCTTCGGGCGTCTTGGCAAGTTCTGCCAACAGGAGGGTGGAGGGCTCGGCGTTGATGACCGGAAACCACCCGAAACGTTGGGGCAGGGTATCGAGTCCCCATAGACCGGTGCAGTCGCTTTGCGTGGTGACTACCGGTTCGGCCCCGAGGATATTCGCTACCTGGTGGGTCAGTTCGTTGGCTCCTCCGATGTGTCCGGAAAGTACGGAGATGGCAAATTTACCGGTACTGTCCACGCAAACCACGGCAGGGTCGGTATATTTGTTCTTCACGCAAGGAGCGATGGTGCGGACACAGATTCCCATGGCGCCAATGAAGACAAAGGCATCATAGCGGTTGAAGTTTTCCGCTGTGAATTTGCCGGCGGATTCTATATGTGTGCATCCCTCTTCGTGCCTGAGGGTGAAGATTTCGGAGTCGGGAAGTTCGTTGAGTAGTGATTGGGCTATGCTCAAACCGGCTTCGGAGATTAGAATAATAGCTGTTTTCATAATGGGTATGTTTAAGAAAGCGTGGCTTTCATAATTTCAATGGGGTTATATTCGTTCAAGGCGATATGGGTGGAAGGGTGGAGCACCATTCCGTTCCGCTCGATTCCTCGGCAGAACGCCTCCTTGCTTTCTGCCGATACGGAGTTGAAGACGATGCAGCCTTCGGGGTGCAGCACTTGTTTCACTTTCTCTATCATTTCCTCCAGATGTCCGCCGTGTCCACCGATGAAGACGGCATCGGGGCGGGCAAAGGGAGTGAGGTCGGTGTGCAGGAAATCTCCGGTTACCGCCGTAATGCCCGGTGCGCCGAAGCGGCGGGAGTTGGTGTCCATCAGCTCTTTTCCTTCGGGGCGTATCTCGAAGGAGATGACGGCGAGATGGGGAAATTGCAGGCGGGCTTCGATGGAGACGGAACCGGTACAGAAACCGATGTCCCAGAAAACGCGGCGGCGGTTCAGTTCCAATGCCTGCAGGGTGAGCAGGCGGATGGGAGCCTTGGTTATCATGCGGGCGCGTCCGTCAAGATGTGCAAACTCTTCATCGGGGATGCCGAAGGGACGGACTGGAAAGTCCGGGGCTTGTACGCTGCCGTGCAGGGAGTTTGTGCGGCATTGTCCGGGATGGCTGTCCAGCAGCAGGCAGTTGGGATGTTCGAAGTCGCCGGCAACCGCTTCCCGGGGTGTCATCCGGCGTATGCGTTCCTTTTCGGGATTGCCGAGATGTTCGCCGATGTATAGCGTGTAATGGGAGTACCCGTATTTCAGCATGCGGGCGGCAATGGTGACCGGGGTATGTTCGCGGTCGGTGAGGATGCCTATTTGGGGGGCACGCTCTATGAGGGCACGGTCGAACTCCTGCCAGGGGCGTCCTGTCAGGGAGACGGTGCGCATGTCGTCATACGGCATGACGAGGCGGTGTGCCAATGTCTGCAAGGAATTGAAAGCGGGATAGAGCAGAATGTCTGCCTCGGGAAGCTTACGCTTTATGGTATTGGCAAAACCGAAGAACAACGGGTCGCCGGACGCGAATACAATGATGGAGTTGTCCGTAGCCGTCTCTTCGAAGCGGGTAAATATTTCTTCATAATGGGAAAAGACACAGTCCAGCGGTACGGTGATGGAAATCCATTCGGCCCCGGCAGGCAGCAGAGGACCGACAATCTCCTTATGCCGTATGCCACCGGAGAAGACCTTCCCCTTCCGTATCTGTGCCAGTGCTTCCGGTGGAAAGAAGGGGGAACGGTTGTCATCCATTCCTATGATTATAAATCTGTGTTTCATTCAATGAGTAATCTTATGAAAATATCAAGTAATGTAAGGGGGCATAACAAGTAATGTTATCGGTCGTAACAAGTAATGTTATGGAATGTCTCTTTTCACTTACACATCCCTGCCCGGGCGCAACTGCTCCGCATCGTTGTAGCACAGCACGGAGTTCACCAGCGTGGCAGCTAAGTTACTGCCTCCCTTACGTCCTTCTACGATAATCTTGGGTATTTCCGTAAAGGGTTTCACCATGTGTTTGGACTCCTGCACATGCACGAAGCCTACCGGTGCAGCAACAATGCCCGCCGGATGTGCCTTGCCCTTACGTATCAGGTCGCAGAGTTCCATAAGTGCCGTAGGTGCATTGCCGAATACAAAGAAAGCATCGGGATGCTCCTCCACAGCCAGGCGGATGCCTGCCTGGGTACGGGTGATGCCTTTCTCTGCAGCCATCGTCGCTGTGCGCAGGTCGCCAAGGTAACATTTCACCTCTACGCCCAGCCGCTGCAAAGCTCCTTTGCGGATACCGCTGGCTGCCATCGTGACGTCTGTGACAATGGTCTTGATTCCGCCTTTCTCGATGGCTTGATACAAGGAAGCCACGGCACCTTCGTCCGTATGCAGCAGATACTCCATTTCAAAATCGGCGGTGGTATGTATGGCATGGAGTAAAGCCCATTTATGGTCGAGGGGAATATGTTTGTTCTTCAGTTCCTTTTCGATGGTACGGAAACTGCGAATCATGATGTCTTGCCCGATGCCCGTGGCTTCGGTATTCGTGTCCCGGTAATAGCCGCGCGGAGTGATGAAGGCTCCGTTCCATTCGTAGGACTGTGAGTTGCCTATCAATATGACTGTAAACATATCCACCTCTTCGGGATTGAAATCTCCCAGCGTGGTGATGTGTACCGCTTGTTCCGGGCGTCCTGCCTGGCGTACATATCCCACGGGCGTTTCCGGTGAGCGTCCTTCCTGCAGAAAGAGTTCTTTCAAGCGGTAAAGCTGCCAGTAGCGTCCTTCACTTTTGGGGTTGTAGACTGCCGTCACGAAGTCGGCGGCAGCGGCTGCGATGATACGCCTTTCAATACGCTCCCAGGGAGTCATCAGGTCTGAAAGGGAGATGACACAGAAGTCATGTCCTACGGGAGCTCCCAGCAGTGAGGCTGCCTTTTGGAAAGCGCTGATGCCCGGCAGCGAAACGATTTCCACGTCGCTGTTCCTTTCCCGCTTCATCTCGTAGACAAGCGGCGTCATACCATAGATGCCCGCATCCCCGGAACTGATGACGCAGACCGTCTTTCCCTGCTCCGCCAGCTCGAAAGCCTGCTCGGCACGGGCGCGTTCACGCTTCATGCCGGTATCTATGCATGCTGTTGAGGGGTGGAGATAAGGGATTACAAATTGAAAATAATACTTATATCCCACCACTACATCTGATTCTTGCAAAGCGGAAATTACGGCGGGAGTCATATCCGATTCATTGCCCGGTCCGATGCCGGCAACAATTATTTTGGGGTGTTTCATATCCATATGTTCTATTGGCATACAAAGATAGAACTTATATTTGATGAAACCGAAAAAACTCTGCGCTAATCCGCGTAATCTGTGGTGAAACTTTATTGTCTAAACCTGCAAGTGCCGGTATTCGCTCGGAGTATAGCCTACGTTCTTCTTGAACACGCGGTTGAAGTGCTGCGAATACTGGTATCCCAGTTCATAGGCAATCTGGCTGACTGTCTTCCCGCTTCCTATAATCATTTCTTTGGCCAGGTCGATGATTTTGTTCTGGATATATTCCTGCGCCGTCTTTCCGGTTTCCTTCTTCACCAAATCTCCGAAATAGTTGGAGGAGAGGAACACTTTGTCTGCGAAGTATTTCACGGAAGGCAGTCCTTCGGTCTGCGGTTTGTCGCTTTGGAAATAGTCGTCTATCAGTGCTTCGAATTTCATCAGGATGTCCTTGTTGGCTGCCGAGCGGGTGATGAACTGGCGTTCGTAGAAACGCATGCAGTAGTCCAGCAGCAGCTCGATGTTGCGCGCAATCAGACCCTTGCTGTGCTTATCGATGGGGCGTTGGATTTCCATCTTAATCTTCTTCAGACAGTCGAGGAAGATTTCTTTCTCGTCTTCGGACAAATGCAGTGCCTCGGTAGAGGAATAGGAAAAGAAGGAATACTGCTTTATTCCTTGTCCCAGCGAGGTGCCTTTTATCAGGTCGGGGTGGAACAGCAGGCCGGAGGCGCTGGGCTGCATACCTTCCAGCATGTTGACCTCGGTCACCTGGCCCGGGGCGAAGCTGGTTACCGTGCCTTCCTGGTAATCGTAATACTGTTTTCCATAGCGTATGTCTCCGCATTTGGTGTTTTTGAGGAAAAGGGCGTATACGCCATAGTTCAAGGTGAAATGCCTGGGATATCCGGTGGCTTCGGACAAATCGACTACGCTGACCAGCGGATGCAGGGTTTCGAGACCGAACATCTTGTTGTATTGGTCTACAGCATTGAGCTTGATTACTTCTTCCATAAACGTTCCTGTTAGTTTTGTACAAATGTAGAGAATAATCCGGAAAGTTCCATATTGCAGGAGGAGGAATCCGTAATATGGTTACAAATGTCCGTAATCTGTGTACATTGAAAAGAGCTACACCCTTTGTCCGGGATGGTGTAGCCATCCGGAGCAAAGGGTGTAGCCTTGGTATGTAAAAGGTGTAACCCTTTTACGCTTGCTGGTTATCAATCTTTTAGCATAGCTTTGATGTGTTCCATATAGAGCTGGCGGATGGCTTTGTTTTCGCCCAGTCCCTGCATGCGTACATTCACTTGATAGCCTTGCTTTTCAAGTTCCGTCTTCCACACGCCGGCAATGTCTTCCTTGGTATGGTTGCCGCATACCAACAGCAACGGAACCAATGTCACGCTCTTGGGGCGTGTCTCTTTCAGTTGCAGCAGGGTTGCGTCCAGGGTAGGATATCCTTCAATGGTGCTGACGTGGAAGTTCTTCAGTCCATGGGCTTTCATCATGAAGTCGAGCATGGCGTAAGTAGCCGTGCTGGGTAGCTGGTTGCCGTGCCCCACATAGACAATGTCTTCTTTCTTTTCCGGCTGTTCGGCGGTCAGTATACCGATTACCTTCTCGCAGTCTTCGACGGAGTAGAGCAGGGGATTTCCCACTTTTATCTCCTTGAAGAAGGGACGGAGCTTGTCTGCATCCCTGCGGACGGAGGTCATCTCACTGCCTTCTATCAAGGTGGTGCTCTGGACGTAGATGGTCCGGTAGCCTTCGGCGCGAAGTTTCAGCAGTGCATCTGTAGGGCTGTCTTTGTACACACCCTCCTTGGCAAGTCTTTTTCGTACAATCGGCGAGATGTATGCTTCGCGCACTGTAAACTGCGGAAAGGCTTCTTGTGCCTCACGGGTCACGACGTCGAGCGTCAAGGCACGTGTCTGAGGGTCCGAACTGCCATAATGGGTGATGAGCAGAGCCGCCTTCTCCTCTTGTTGTGCGGAGGAGAAGAGGCTGATGCCGAGTAAATAGAGAGTGATGAAAAAATGTTTCATAATTGTTGTTGTTTCTAAATGCGTTATGGAGAGATTATTTTAGTCTGAGTGCCAGGCTGATTACTACCGAACGTCCCGGAGAATACAAGGCGAAGTTCTTGTTCAGCGGGCGGTTGTCTTTCTTGTTGAAGATATTGTCTATGCCGATGCCCGGTTCGATGACAAAGTTGCGGAAGCCGTCGAAGGTATGGCGGGTATTGAGGTTCCAGATGCCGTAACCCGGAGCATTGCCGTCTGCGTCACCCGGATAATAGACTTTGCTTTGCAGACGACCGTTCAGGTTGAGGTTCAAGGTATAGTCGCTCCAGCTGTGTGTATAGTTTCCGGTGATGGTGGCTGTATGGCGTATGCTGCGCTCGATGTTTTGCCATTCGCCTCCTTCGTTCAGACCGCGTCCATAGGCGTAGGTATAGTTTCCGGCCAGGGTGAAGCCCGGGAACAGATTGCCGTTCAAGTTCACTTCAAAGCCTTTGACGGTAGCTTTCTCGAAGTTGAAGTAGTTTTTGACACTTAGGTTTTTTGTGGATGAAAGGTCACCGATTTCGGGGAACTCTTCACGCAACTGGTTCTGCTCTGCTTCCGGTAGGTCATCGAATTTAGTGGATTTGGAAGTTACCATGTTCTTTACATAGTTCAGGTAACCGGTGACAGAAGCACTGAAACGGTTGGTACGGTATTCCATGTTGATGGAGTAATAGTTGCTGTGTTCGGGGTCGAGGTTCTCGTCACCCAATGAGATGGTGGCTCGTGTACCCATTGTCTTCTTGAACATGTGGTAGTAGAGCTCGTCAATTCCCGGAGCGCGGAATCCGGCAGCATAGGTGGCACGTACATTGAAGTTGCCTATGTTGTACATGGCTGCCACTTTGGGGGTGAAGCGTCCGCCCGTCTGTTCGTGATGGTCGTAGCGTACACCCACAACACCGGTCAGATGGTTCCATAGCTTCACTTCATGCTGGCCGTAGGCTGATGTCGTATAGACACTTTTGTCCAAATCGGAGTCGGGACGGCGGAGCACTTCACGGCGATAGTCCACACCGAACACCGTAGTGCTGTTGGTTGTAAAACCGAAGATACCTTTCAACTCGGCATCATGGAATTTCTGAAGCTTGGTAAGCGCATACTGTCCGGGCAGGTATCCGCTGTTTTCTATCAGGTATTTGTAGCGTGATGCGTAATTGTTTCCTGAATAGTCGAACTGGATAACGTTGCGTTTACTCAGTTTGTATTTGGCGCCTGCCCCCCAGTTGTAACCTTCGTAGGCAGTGTTGTACTTGCTTCCGCCGGTGATGTCTTCGCGTTCTACCGGACGTTCGAGTCCGCGGTTATAGTATCCGCCGTTGG
The DNA here is from genome assembly GCF_003602995.1 of Bacteroides sp. AF25-38AC. NCBI lineage: Bacteria > Pseudomonadati > Bacteroidota > Bacteroidia > Bacteroidales > Bacteroidaceae > Bacteroides > Bacteroides sp. AF25-38AC. The sequence continues at coordinate 48,465 of NZ_QTMD01000014.1, forward strand.
CATAGAAGGAAAGCTGGTCCGTAGCATCATAGGTAAACTTCTGCGAAAAGTTATTCGAGCTGTAGCCCAGGGAGAGCGGGGCAATCGTTTCGATGATGTCTTCTCCATCTTCTGTCAGATGGCTGTTTTGCCAACCGTCGGAGTGGTCGTATTTATAGGAAGTATAGGACCCTATTTTTCCTTGGGCGATGTCCAGATTCAAGCCTTGGGAGAATTGATTCTTTCTCGTATAGCTGCTATTGCTGCTGAAGGCTACCACATCTTTAGGCTCGTTGGTAATGATATTGATTACACCGCTGATGGCATCCGAACCATAAAGGGAAGAAGCGGCTCCGTTCAGCACCTCGATGCGCTTGACGCGGGTCATGTCTATTTGGTTGAGGTCGATGTTACCGGTAATGTCTCCCGTGACCTTGCGTCCGTTTACCAATATCAGCACGTGTTTGTTGGAGAGTCCGTTCATCATCAGATAGGACCCCATCGCGTTCGGACGGAAGGAGAGCGAGGGTACCATCATGGTCAAGGCCTGCTGGAAGTCGGTGATACCGGCACGCTTTATCTCGTTGGCAGTGATAACCGATACCGGAGACGGAGTGTTCTTCAGTCGCTGATGTGTACCCGTACCCGTTACTACGACCGGGTTCAACTCGTGAGTTTTCTTGGTCATATCGTCGCTGTCACCTTTTTCTGCTTGTGCATAGGCACCGGTGGCGATGATTCCTCCCATAAGGAGAGCTGTGAGAAGTCTTTGCTTTATCATATATTGTTTTATTTTATATAACGCTGCAAAGGTACATACCATTATCGGAGGGTGAAATACTTAATAGTTGTTATACTGCGATGGCCAAATAGCTATTAATAGGTACTGTATTCCCTTATTCCGGCACATAGATAATCTCTCCATTTTCAAGCTGATAGGCAACTCCCACTTTCTTTCCTCTTTTACCGGAGGTCTTTTGGTCTTCGCTGGGAGTGTATTTCTTGATTTCCTGCCCTTCTTTGGTAATGATTTCCATATTTTCCTTTCCGGGATTCTTCACCATGGTGAAGTCTTCTTTAGAAAACATCTCCGTCATATTGAAGCGGGAGACGAGAGCCACCATCAAGGCTACGGCAAAGACCATTGCTACGTCAAAAAGATTGGCTACCGTACCCATGGGGTCGGAGTCCGAATCGCTGTGCAGTAATCTGTTTCTCTTACTCTTCATAGTTTTCGTATCGTTAGTCCGTTATTCCTTTTCGGCCGTTTGGCGGCTTATCACTTTGTACAGATATTCCAAGTCGTTCATTTCGCGGGCATACCAGCGTTGTTTCACTTGCAGGGTAATGATGCCGACAGCAGCAATGACCAAACCTACCACTGTAGTGGCAAAAGCCACCTGCATATTGTAGGCCATGGAGGAGATGTCTCCTTGTGCCAGCCCCACCAGTGCGGGACCCATCGGGATGAGGGTACCCATCAGTCCCAACATGGGACCCAGTTTGATGAATGTACGCGAACGTTCCAACTCCTTCTCGGCTTCCACTTCATAGTTGGCAAGCAGGTGTTCGCAGTAGGCAGCGTCGTCCCGGTGTGCGGACAATTTGGACAAGCTGCGGAGGAGAGGGGAGTTGCCTGCCGATGGGAGTTGCTGCAGCAGTCCGTCTATATTCTCTGGGATGATGTTCTCCAGTGTTTCAGTGAATTGCTTCTGTAATTTCATCCGCTGGTAGAACTCGCCGAAGAAACCTCCCGCAAGGATAATGGCACGTAGAAAGAATAGCAGCAGCAGGACTACGACGGGAACCAGCAGCCCGTTTGAAATCCAGAACAGTGTGTTTGAGATTGTTTCCATATATCTTTTTAGTTTTTAATTCTTTAATTTATTTCAATAGCCCGTGGCAATGATGCTCAATATAACAATGAAAATATTAACAATGAACAGTACTTCCAAGCGCAGTGGTTTATCACCGATAGCATGCCGCAGCAGAAGGCTCCCAGCACAAACTGCAAGGAAAGTAACGCCGGCTGCTATCCATGAGAGACTGCCGAAATCTATTCCGGGAAAAGTGAAAAGCAGCAGTGCCAGGACATAGCATATTACTCCGCCTATCAGTATGCCGGGGTATAACTTCAGGAAGAGGGTGACCGCTTGTTTGAAGGCCGTGTTGCGGGTACGCATTTCTGCGAAACAGTCGAAACAGAAAGTTATCATTACGGCGGCTTCCAGAGTGACACATACCGACAAGTTCAACATCTGTGGACGGGAGGCAAAGAAAGCTGCCACCACGGTCTTGGACTGTTCCGTCATCCATGGAGTCACCAGCCACGCAAAAAAGGCATAGCCTGCGGCAACCGTCCACATTCCCCAGCGTGGATAGAACCCCACCTTTAATAGAAAATTGAGGGCGATGAATAGGGCTAACAGATGAATGGCGTATTCCATAATACTCTGTTTCTATTTATTCTTTTTTTCTTTTCTTCAACAGTACGACCAGTCCGATGAAGGTGATGACGACAAGACTGCCTGCAATCACTCCGTTCACCCTGTTCTTACGTACCGTTTGTTCGGAAGTCAGTTTGTGTTCTTTCAGTACGACATCCTTGCCATCGGTTGCGGATGCTTCGTGTACCTCCTTCATGTTCTGGGTATAGGTCTGCTTCTCGCTATTATCCAACTGGTCGGCAACGAACGACTGTAGCTTGTCATTGTCGCAAACGAATTCGGTACAAGCGGCACCTTTTTCGCGTGTGATTTGTGCATGCAGGGAAGCAGTGGTTTTCAGTTGCTCATCAGATGCTTTCCAGTAACCTTTGCGGGCGCTTTCCAGCATGACGGCTGTCATAGCCTGGAATGCGGCGGGATTGACGCGGAGGAAGTACTCGTGAATGCCCAGCTTATTCTCATCCTTTATATACATTCTATACAAGTCATTGAACAGTTCTTTGTCCATGGCCGACGGACGCATGACGTGCCAGCCGAAGATGTTGCGGAAGATTTCGCCGAACATCTGCGCCGAACCTTCCCCGCCTTTCATCCGCTCTTGTATAAAGGTAGGGTTCAAGATGGTGGAACGTGTCTCTACGGCAATGGCCTCTTTGGCATCCTGCATGCGGCGGTTGGTCCGGTTGCGGTAGTCTGCCATATAAGCATCCGGTTCCTTGCCGGTCACGGTTTTGACGGTGAGCGAGAGTCCACCCGTAAATTCGTATACATGATCCAGGGAGATGGGGCCCCATGTGTTACTTTGACGGGGCTGGATGACAACATCCGTTTCGGACAGTGCCGAGGCAAACAAACCTTCCTGGACGTCTCCCCAATTTCCGTCGTCCCCATAAGAGGCACCCATATTGTTGAGGTATCCTTCGGCTATCTCCTTTTCGCTTTCCCACGAGCCGCTGTGCTCGGTATAGGCCATCATACCGGTACTGTATCCGCTGTTGATCGGTCCGAATACACGCATCACAGACATTTCACGGGCACGTTTGGGGGAAGTTCCCTTTTCCACCAGTAATTTTTCCTGCAACAGTGTACCCGATGCCACATAGTTGGGATAGGTCTCATCTCCGGCTTCCGATGCCAGACGTATAGCATCGGTCAGTAACTTCAAGCGGGAACCGGCTATGTCGCGTAGCTGTCCGGACACTTGTACCAGCACATTGATGCGCGGACGCCCCAGTTCTTCACTGGGCACCAGTTTCAGGTCAACCACTCTGCCTTGGGCGTCGCGTACGGGTTCTACTCCCAGCATCCAGAATACCTGGGCCAGCGTAGCTCCTTCCGTATTGATGAATTCGCCTGCCCAGAAGGTATAGCTTACTTTCCGGGGATATTCGCCGTGCTTGCTGATGTACTGTTTTAAAGTCGCTTCTGCCAATCGCTTTCCATCTTCCCAAGCCCTTGGGTTGGGAGTATTCTCGGCGTTGATGCTGTACATGTTGCGTCCGGTGGGCAGAACGTTCGGGTTCAGTACGGGGTCACCTCCCGGCGCAGGGAATACGGTTCCTCCGCTGAGTGCACGCACCATGGCATTCTGTTCGTTGACGGAGGAGGCAAGCAACTGTTCGCGATAGAGTAGGGCGGGGCGAAGCTCCGGTGCTACAGATGCAGTATCCTTGGGTGGATTCTGGAGTAAGGCGGTCAGTCTTTTCCTGGCGGCAGGCAAGTAGTGGTGGGCTATATAGGTGAAGTCTTGCAACTGCTCTGTGGTGATTTTGCCTTTATCGCGGTCCTTGCGGGCCGTTTCGTATGCCAGCGGGTCGGCAGCGACGGCGAGAGTGGTGGTCAGCAGGTCGCGGTCAGAATAAGGCTCGTTCATGGTGTAGTACGCACCCAGTATCTTTTCGTTGGCTATCTCTTCGGTGAAGGCATCCAGACGTTCCAACTCCTCGGCTGTATAGGGTTCGCCGGATATGGAATCCAGATTGAGGTCGCGGTGCAGCCCCAGGCGCATGGCCTCTTTTTTGATGTTCATTCCCAGAGCCCGGTGTTTGGCAGTCCCTTCGTCCAGCACTTTGTGAATATCTTCCAGCAAGGCCGAATAGCGTTGGCGCATACCGCTCTCCACGTAGGGCGGAGTGAGATGGGTGACCAGTACGGCATGTGTCCGGCGTTTGGCAATGATACCCTCGCCTACGTTTCCGGTGGTATAGAAATAGAAGTGGGGGAGGTTACCAATCAGTACATCCGACCAGTCGGCCTGCGACTGTGCCACATTCTTTCCGGGCGTGTATTCCAAGTTGCCGTGGGTGCCGAAGTGAATCACTGCATCTGCCTTGAATCCTTTTTGCATATACAGATAAGGAGCCAGGTAGCTGTGGGGCGGCGCTACCGGCATTCCATGCACCAGTTTGAACTCATCATCTCCCAATGCCGGGCGGGGCTGGGGGAAGAGTAGGATATTGCCGAATTGCAAGCAGGCAATGGCAATACTGTCCTCTGTTACCAGCAGATTGCCGGGCGCATCTCCATATCTGTCTGTTACTTCCTGATATTTCTCGGGAAAGAGTACTTCGTGTGCCCATTGTTCGTATTGCTCGGTAGAAAGCCATATCGGGTGTGCCGTTTTCAAAAACTGTTCTTGTGCTCCTTTGGCATACGAACCCATGACGGCACCGTCACGATGTATCCGCTTGCCGAACTCCTCTACAGTAGCAGGCAGTCCACTGACGTCGTACCCTTCCGAACGCAGGCGTTTCAAGAAGTTATAGAGTGAAGGAATCACTTCCATACCGCTTGCCAGCAGGGCGTCTTTTCCCGGAGTCTTGAAGTAACAGATAGCAACGCGCTTTTCTTTGTTGGACATGTCTCTCAAGGACATGTACTTGGTAATATGGTCCACTACGGCATCTATCCGTTCATTTTCAGCGGTGTACAGATAGTATCCGTGTTTGTTTTCGTTTTGGGTAGCGATGCAGAGGGGTAGCATGCCTCCATCTATCTCAGGCACCACTACACGGGCGGTCAGTGTGCCACCGCTGACGGGGGTATCCGGGTCCAGCCATTCCTCGTGGGGCTGAATCAGCGGGAAGGGCATGAATAAAGGAATGTTTTCCTGGTGCAGCCAGTTGATGAGTGAGTCATTGCCCAGCCGTCCCATAGGCAGGTAGACTACTGCATCGGGATGGAGGGTACGTATCATATCGGCACGCGGTTGACCTCCGGCTGTGAAAGGATAGACATTGAAGCCTGCTTGTGTCAAGCACGTGATGAGGGAATCTACGTGGGCACGGTTTCCTTCCATCGGAAAGTTGAGTCCGGAAATCAGGGCAAGGTTGCGTCCGTCCTCATGGTAGAGATTTTTTTCTTTCAGATAGGCGGTCACCTCTTGCGGAGTACTGAAGTAGCGGCCGTATTCGCGGTGGTAGAACATGTTCTCCAGCAATGGGATGGGAGGCTCGTAATCCTGGTGTCCCCACCGGTGGGGAGTGGCGATGTGGCGCAGGTAGAGTAAGGCATTCCGGTAGTTGTGCTTGTTGCCGTTCTTGAGATACTCCCGTAGCGTATGCTGTTGTTCATTGGTAACATTGTGATTGAGGGAGAGGGTGAAATTTCGTAACGTATTCGTAAAGACTGGTACTCCGCTGGCACCCACCCGTTCCACTTCGGCAATCTGGCCGTCGTCAAGGTATAGCCCTCTGCTGTACATCACGATGGCATCATAGCCGGAAAGGTCCTTCACCTCTTCTTTTTTTATGCAGGTGACTTCTATCCGGGCGCAGTCATTGTTCAGGGCAATGTCGGCAGCTTGTGCCAGGGTTGCGTTGATAATAAGTATACGTGTAGGAGCAAGCCAGTACTGATAGGCCGCAAAGCTGCAGACAATCAATAGGGCTATGCTGCCGAGGAATATTCCAAGTCTTTTCTTATTCATACAAGTTTATTCTCGTTAATAGCGTTTTTGTCTTTTACAACATTTTCTTCTTATATAATTCACACTTAACGCCACACCCGTGATGCAAACGGCTGTACCTCCAAGCAGCAATACCCAAAGCACAGTCTTGCGCAGGGTGGCATTGGAGTTCAGACCGGGCAGACGCATGCGGTGCAGGGCTGTATAGCTCCAGTATTTCCAGCGGGAGGAGGTGTCTACATGGCGGATGATTCCCGTTTCCGGGTGAATGTAATAGACGCTCCGGTCCGGGTCGTCCACCGTTATCTTCCAGACGGGAAGCTGGGGTCGTCCGCGATACATATTGCTCATGTCGCGATAGTAGGTCTCGAAATGTTCGAGCCGGGAGATACGTATGCCGGGGATATGTTGTGAAGAATCACGCTGGGAGGTATAAATGCTTTCCACGCCTTTCAGGATTTCTTCTTCGGAGAGTTGTAACGGACGCGGCAGGCTGTCGGCGGCATCGATGTAATACTCGTTTTTTCTATCTTTTACGATGTAGTAGGGATGTTCGCGGAAGTTGCGCCACTCTATCTGCAAAGCTTGGGGATAGGCAGCTATGACACGGCGGTAGTCCAAGGGGTAATCCTCCGGTTGTGGGGCACGGGCATGGAGCGTGCGTGTGGCGCTGCCTTTCTTCAGTGCCGGTTTATGAATCCATTCGGGAATGTCTGCCAGAGACATCATGCCGCTGAAGGTGAAGGTCAGTACGAAGATGCCGAAAAAGATTCCGCTGACGTAGTGCCAGTGATACCATCTTTTTCGGTAGGGGGAGAACTTGGGATGGCGGCTTCGGTGCGTCTTACGCCATACATCCACAGTTACCCAAATGCCGGCAATGACCATGAGACAACCCAGAGCTGTGAGCCAGATGACGGTCTTAGTCCAAAGGACGGTGTCCTGCCGCAGCCAGGTGAAGTATACCCAGTGGGGAATGGCACCCAGCCATGCCCAGAAGCGTTCGCTTCTGTTGGAGAACTGCAAGGCCTCACCGTTTTGTGAACTCAGATAGAGCTGTGTCCCGGCATCGTCGGCAAAGTATATTTTATAAATGGGCATTTCCTTTTTCAGTTCAGCGAAGGGAATCCATTGGTCCAGAGAGTGGAGGGTGTCGATACGGGTAATGGGAGAAGAACACCACAAAGCTGCTGTCCGGTGCAGGTGTTCGCTGTCCAGAGAGGGTCGTGAGATGGTGGAATCGGCAAGGAAATGAAGCGTGCCTTTTGTGGTACTAAAGCTGAACTCGGGGTGTCCGGCATTGAGGTTCAGTATCGTAGACCTGACCTTTACGCCACGGGGCAGGCGGGCTGTGACGGAGGAGATGTCCGGAAGTGAGTCTCCGGTTTGGGAGAGCATATCCAGCTTTTGCATTTTCTCTTTGGCGCTGACACGGGGAAAGCGGTGGTACATCATCACGAAGGCGGAGAGGAACCACATGAGAAATAGGATACAGAGCAAAGTGCCCAGTATCCTATGAATAGAGTACATCAGTTTGGTGATAACATTCATTGTCGTTCGCTTTTTTCCTGCAAAAGTACAAGATGATTCAAGAACACTAAATACCCACTAATGGGTATATTATTCTGTGTCTTTTCCGGCAGCATAGGCCGCCTTCTTCGTCATGATGTCCAGCATGCGGTGCTTCAGTCCGAAACGGATATGGTCAATGAATATTTCTTGAATTTCCGGAATTTGTCCCAGTCCTTCCAGTTGTGCACTGACGGTGAAGCCTTCTTTCTCGAGCATCTCCTTCCACTCTCCGGCAATGTCGTTTTTGGCATGGTCTCCGGCAACAAACATGAAGGGTATGAGGGTCACACGTTTGGCTTTCCCGGCTTTCAGTTGTGCCAGCATGGTGTCAAAGGTTGGATAACCTTCGATGGTGCCCACATGGAAATTGGTCAGTCCGCCTGCTTTCAGCATATAGTCCATCTGACTGTAGATGGCGGTACTGGGGGTATAGGTGCCGTGGCCCACAAGGACGAAGTGTTCTTTGGTAGCTTTCTTGCTTTGTGCCGGGGCGTTGTAGCGGTTCCCCAGAATACTTGCCACTTTCTCTGCATCTTCGATAGAGTAGAGCAGGGGAGTACCTACACGTATTTCCTTGAAGAAGGGTAGTGCGCTTTCCACATCCCGGCGGAGGGATTCCATTTCTACTCCGTCAATGATGTTGGTACTCTGTACGATGAGGTGTGTGTAACCTTCGCTGCGCAGTTTCAGCATGGCATCCAGTGGAGTCAGCTTCGTGATGCCGCGCTCTTTCAAGCGGCGGATGATGATGCGCGACGTATAGGCTTCTTGGAACTTCAACTCCGGGAAGGCGGCTTGTGCCTTGGCGTTGATGGCATCAATGGTGAGGGCACGGGTATCGTCATGCGTAGTGCCGAAGTGCACCATGAGCAGGGCGGCCTTGTCACCGGGTTTCATACTTGCAAGCATATCGCTGTGCTCGTAATTGCCTCCCCCGTGCGCATGGCAGAGGAGGAGGAAATTACAAAGGAATAAAAAGACAAACAAATTCTTCATAAATACTGATGCTTGTTTTAATCGTTCTCTATGACACGTATCATATCGAAGTAGAAGCGTCCGTCCACTTCGGCTCCTTTCTCTACATTACCGGTCTTGATGTCATAGATGTAGATAACGGCGTTGGCATCTTCTTCAGTGTTTACACCAATGTATGCTTTGTTGTTGAAGATGACAGAACGCTGTGAGAAGCGACCGCCGCTGTAACCGATTTCCTTGCCATCATAGCTTAAGCGTGTCTTGGTTCCGGTGGTAAGATCGAGGATGGCGTAGTAGTGAGAGTAAGCGTCGATGCCGGGTTGCTTATCTGCAGCGGGTCTATCGGCATTGTCATTACGTGCATACACTAAGGCTTTGTTCCCTTCCAGATATTGAACGGTCAGCAATTTGCCGTCGGCATTGGGATAGCCGTTGTAGGAAGCGTCGAATTCTGTTTCGCCTTTGTTGATACGTAGCAGGATGCCTTTGAAAAAAGCGTTATCTTCTTCGTGGAAACAAGCTAGGTAGAGATTGTCTGCTTCGTCGTACATTACGCAGTTTTGCATCAGTTCTCCGTAAGCGCTTCCTGCCATTTCGCATTCGATGGGAGAGAGCACATCTTTTTCTACTTCCATGGTAGAGGGGTTGATAATGGCTGTATGGAAGTTAGGCTCTTGCTGGTCTATATTCGTCAAACCGTCTGTCTCTTTCCAATAGTAGAAGTAGTACAATCTGTTGTCTGATTTGCGGTAGGTGAGGATACCGGAGCTTGTCAGTTTGAGCCAGTTGGTGGGGGCTGGTATGTTGAGTTCACCTTCAGCAAGGATAGTCAAGTCCTCTGCGTTCAGTTTCGTATAAAGAATCTTGTCCTTCTTACCATTGGTAGACATGATGACGAGTGTGTTGTCATCAATCCAGGCATGTGTGTAGGAACGTACCTTATAGCTGTTGGCCTTGAAAGGACGTTCTGCAATAACCTGAACTGCATTGTTCTTGATTTGATATTTTACGAAACGGTCGTTGGTTGCGGGTATTTGGTAGTAATATTTTCCTTTTGAGATAGTCTCCATGGAATAATCTCCCAGTTCCGAACCTTCTCTTTTCACAGTGATGACACCCTGCTCTGCGGCCAATGAGTTGACGCTATGGACAATAGTGGTATTCTTGCTACTCATCCCACCGTGTTTGTCTACGGTGACAAATAGGTCGAAGTGATAGTTATCCTCATTGACTTCCGGGTCGGGATTAGGATTAGGTTCCGGGTCATCATCGGAACACGCTGTGAATGACAGTGCCATCATGGCAGCCATAAAGGCAATCAGTGTAAATTTGAATTTTCTCATTTTGAATGAATTATTAAATGATTAGTTAATGAATAGTCTGAATTTAGCAAAAAAAGCACGTCCGGGCTTCTGCAGCTTGTAGTTGTCATAGGCTGTCTTGTCGAGGAAGTTGGTACACTCCAAAGCCAGATTATAGCGTCCGCGTCTCCATGAGTAAGTGATGTCGGCATTACAGATGTGCTGGGCGGGAATGCGTGCCTTGTTATCATATGCGCCGTAAGCTTCCCAGGTCAGGAAGTACCAGTGTACCCATTGATAGGTACAACCCAGGCGCAATCTGCTTTCGGGCAGGGCAATGTTGCGGAAGGTATAATAAGCCTCTACGCTACCGAATAGCCACGGGCGGTTGGGCACACGGTTGTTATAGGTGGCAGAGGGCTTTCCGTCACCCTTGTACTTCTGCTGGTCGCGAGTGTCCTGGTAGCTGACGTTTGTGGCGAGTTGCAGTCTGCCTTGCCAGTCGTAGCGCATTTCCCCTTCCGCACCTTTTACATGGACAGCCGGGACGTTGGTATATTGCATTGTACCCTCTTTCTCGGCAATGCTGGTCTGAATGTAGTTGTCTACCTTACGGAAAAATCCGCTCATCTCATAATAGAATGTATGTCCATTGCCCGGGTGCCATGTGCCGAACAGAGAGGCATTGAAGTTGTTGCTGTTTTCCGGTTTCAGTGCCACGTTGGCATAGATGGTGGTACCGTTTCCCAACAGCTCGCGGGCGATGGGCAGTCTTACGCTATGCTCGTAGGATACTTTGATGGATAAAGGTTCCACGATGATATACCGGAGTCCGGCACCGTAACCCAGGTAGTTCTTGGTGGTGGAGCCTTGCACATCCTTCGAGCCGGTCACGCTGGATTGGTCGGTCTGCCGGATATTGGGATGGTTGATGTAGTCTTTTATGAAGAATACGTTTTCCATCTTGCCATCCAACAGAGACTGGTTGTAGGAGAGTCCCAGGATATGTTTGGTAACCACATCTTTTGACGGCTCGAAGCTGGTATCAAGGTCATCGAAGCGGTCGTTTCCGGTACGGCTCAAATGGTAGTTCAGATTAAAGCTGTGATGGGTATTCAGCTGATAGTCCAGGTTGGTGCGCATGATGGTGAGCGGACGCTTGTAGTGGCGCATGGATGGTTCTTTGCCCATAATCTCGTTGCGCTGGCTCACGATGTATCCTCCGTCCCAATAGTACTTCCGATAGGCAGTGTCCACGGTCAAGGAATGGTCCCAGGTGTGGGAGAGGGAGGCATTCAGTTGCATGTTCTTCAGGATGAAGTTGTACTTCTGATAGCGGGCAGAGATGTTCCAGGAATCGGAATTCCTTTCTGCCATTCCGTATACTTTGTTTTGAACAGACCCCGTCTGCAGTTCCTTGTCTGTTTTTGAATAGGAGGCGGAAACAAAGAAAGCATCAGCCCAGGATTTGTTGACAAATCCGGCTTCCACCTGTGCCAGTAGCGAGAAGTAGCCGTCATGAAAACGCTTGGGATTGCCATATATGAAGTTGTCCCCGCTTTCGTCGCGCATCTGTACATTCTTCATTCTATAATCGTTTTTGGAGTAGTTGATGCCAACGGTGGGCCGGACTATTAGTCCGTTTTTCTTTTCTACGAACTGTGCATTCAAGTCTGCCTTGTGGGTATGGAAGGAGCCGATGCCGTAAGATACATCCAGATAATCCTTTTTTTCCTGCTTTGTAATGATATTGATGGCGCCGCCCAGTGCATCTGTTCCCAAGCTGGCAGGGACTACTCCTTTGTATATCTCAATCCGGTCTATGATGTTAATGGGTAAGTTGGCGAGGGAAACACCGCTTCCTTTGGTGTCCAGTGGCATTCCGTCCAAAAAGTAGCGGACTGAATTACCAGACATTCCATTGATGGAGAGGTCGAAGTCCGAGCCAACTCCGCCTTCCTCTCTCACCTTAATGCCCGTTGTACGGTTCACCAGGTCGTTGAGGTTATTCAGTGAGTTTACTATCGGCTTGATGTCGAGTGCATTGACGGCAAAGGCTCCTTCCTTCACTTTCTGCGTTTGGGTCTTTCCGTAGACCTCGACAGAACTCAGTGTTACGGCACTTTCCTGCAATGTAAAGTTCTGTTTTTTATCCTGCCGGATGTCGAGGGATTGTTTCACGGTTTGGTAGCCCAGGAAGGAGACGACGAAGGTATGTTTACCCGGGGCGACTTGCAGTGAATACTTCCCCCGGTCGTCCGTATAGGTGCCGGAGGTGGTGTTTTCCACAGCGATGGTGGCTTGGGCTATCGGTGTCCCGTGCTGGTCTATGACTTTTCCGGATAAGGTGACCTTATTCTGTGCCATACTACCTGCAGGAAGCAGGCAGATAAATGTAAATAGCAGTCCTGTGATGAATCTCATTTCAGTTCCTTATAAGCGTTCGTAACTTGCCCTCAAGGAAAAAAATGAACAAAGAGAAAGATTCCTTTATATGGATAAAGAATGCCTCGACTCAATGTTTTGTTGCTTTATTCCCCGAAAGCACTAAAACTATGTTGTCTTGGCAGGTCTTCTGACTTATCCCTCTTTGAATGCCTTCCCATCCGCCGGGCGGACAGTGGCTTGTAGAATATTCAAAGATTTTGGAAGGACTTACAGCAGCGGGTCTGTTCAGGATTTGCACCTGATTCCCTTTTTCATCACTCATCTCCAACAGAACCGGGAGAGGTGAAACCAAAACTGGGACAAAGATAACAAAAACTATTAGGTTTGCGAATACTCCTGATAATTTTTGTTATCTTTGCCCGCGAATTGGTTCCGGATGCATGTTTCCATCATCTGGATTAAAAGGGAATCGGGTGTAAATCCCGGACAGTCCCGCTGCTGTGAAGCTCCGTTTATATCATGAAAAACACCCTTGCCACTGATATGCATTGAAATATCGGGAAGGCTTCAGGATTAGGAGTCAGTCAGAAGACCTGCCATTCATTAAAGGCTGCCTTTGCTCGTGGGTTAGGAAGACAGTACGAAGATATTAGTTGAACATTTAAACAAGAAATGGAATGCCTTTGTTAAAGGTATGTCCGCATTGTGGTGTGACTATATATATCCTTTATATATTAAAGAAAAAGTAAAATGATTAAGAAAGTATTGATTGCCAACAGAGGTGAGATTGCCTTGCGCGTCATGCGTTCGTGCCGGGAGATGGGACTGCTTACGGTTGCGGTCTTCTCCGAGGCCGACCGCACCTCTCATCATGTGGCATATGCCGATGAGGCTTATCCGATAGGACCGGCCGTGGCAAAAGAGAGTTATCTGAATATTGAAAAAGTGATTGCCACGGCAAAGCGATGCGGTGCCGATGCCATCCATCCGGGTTACGGCTTTTTGTCGGAGAACTCGGAGTTTGCACGCCGTTGCAAGGAGGAAGGGATTATCTTTATCGGTCCCGCCGCCGAGACGATGGAGGCGATGGGCGACAAGATAGCTGCCCGCAAGCGAATGATTGCGGCAGGCGTACCCGTGGTTCCCGGAACGGAACAACCTTTGCAGAGTGCCGAAGAAGCCGTGCGCATCTGCAACGAGATAGGTTATCCCGTGATGCTGAAGGCGTCTATGGGTGGCGGTGGTAAAGGTATGCGCCTTATCCATAGCGAGAGCGAAGTGGTGGAAGCCTACAACACGGCACGCTCCGAGTCCATGTCCTCCTTTGGAGACGACACGGTCTATCTGGAAAAGTTCGTGGAAGAACCCCACCACATCGAGTTCCAGATATTGGGCGACAACCACGGCAACGTCATCCACCTCTTCGACCGCGAATGCTCCGTGCAGCGTCGCAATCAGAAGGTGGTAGAAGAAAGCCCGTCACCCTTCCTTACGCCGGAATTGCGCCGGGAGATGGGGGAGAAGGCGGTTGCCGCAGCCAAGGCAGTGAACTACTCCGGTGCAGGTACCATCGAGTTTTTGGTAGACAAGAACCGTCGGTTCTACTTCCTCGAAATGAATACGCGCTTGCAAGTGGAGCACCCCATCACGGAAGAAGTGGTAGGCGTGGACCTGGTGAAAGAGCAAATCCGCATTGCCAACGACGAGGTGCTGCACCTCAAGCAGGAGGAACTGTTCCAGCGCGGCCATGCTATAGAGTGCCGCATCTGTGCCGAAGATACGGAAAACAACTTCATGCCGTCTCCCGGTGTCATCAAGCAACTGACGGAACCGAACGGAATCGGTGTCCGCATTGACAGCTACGTGTACGACGGCTATGAGATTCCCATCTACTACGACCCCATGATAGGTAAGCTCATCGTATGGGCAACCACCCGCCAGTATGCCATCGAGCGTATGCGCCGTGTGCTCTACGAGTACAAGATTACGGGCGTAAAGACCAACCTTGCCTATCTGAAGCGCATCATGCACGTGCCCGACTTTGTGAAGGGAGAGTACAACACCCTCTTTATCGAGAAGAACGCCCGCATGCTGGTACGCACCAACACTGCCAACGAAGAGTTGGAGAACATAGCCATGATAGCTGCCTATATGGACTATCTGGTTAATCTGGAGGAGAATGTTTCGGCACAGCTACCCGATGCCCGCCCCATTAGCCGTTGGAGGGAATTTGGCTTGCAGAAGGGAGTGCTCAGGATTTAAGGAATGGAAAATTGATAATGGAGATTTAATAATGGAAATACATATAGGAGACCGTATAGCAGACATTACCCTGGTGGGTAAGGAAGGAAATAAGGTTCAGCTTACCATTGACGGAAAGCCTTACGAAGTGGACATTGTGATGGCGGAGAACGGAAGTTGCTCCATCCTGCACAACGGAAACTCGTTCAACGCAGGCCTTGTGCGCGGCGAGGGAGGAAAGAGCTATGACATCAGCATGCTCCAGCGTTCCTTCCACGTAGACATTGTAGACACGCAAGCCAAGTATCTGCACATGAAGAAAGGAGCCGACGAGAAGCAGGGCAACAAGATTTTGGCTCCGATGCCGGGCAAGGTGGTAAGCATCCCCGTCAAGGTGGGCGACCGACTGGCTGCCGGCGACATTGCCGTGGTGCTGGAAGCCATGAAGATGCAGAGTAACTATAAGGTAAATGCCGACTGCATCGTCCGCAACATCCTCGTGAGCGAGGGCGAACCGGTAAATGCCAACCAAGTATTGATTGAATTGGAGTTGATAAAGGGGGAATAATCCCGAGTCGCATTCAGTCCGTATATTATAAATCACTAAATTGTAAATGCAAATATGAACAGAGAAGAAATATACCGCCAGTTTGAGGAACTGGACAAACGTGCCTCGCTGGGTGGGGGCGTAGACAAGATAGAGAAACAACACGCCTCCGGCCGCATGACTGCCCGCGAACGTATTGACATGCTGCTGGACAAAGGCTCGTTCAATGAGCTGGACAAGTTCGTGAACCACCGTTGCACCAACTTCGGCATGGAGAAGAAACAGATTGCCGGAGACGGCATGGTGTCCGGTTACGGAAAGATAGACGGCCGCCTTGTATTTGTCTATGCCTACGACTTCACGGCGCATGGCGGTTCGCTCAGCGAGACGAATGCCGCAAAGATTGTAAAGGTGCAGCAGCTTGCCCTGAAGAACGGTGCTCCCGTCATTGCCCTCAACGATTCGGGCGGCGCACGCATCCAGGAAGGTGTGAACAGCTTGGCAGGCTATGCCTCCATCTTCTATCAG
This sequence comes from Bacteroides sp. AF25-38AC, assembly GCF_003602995.1. Lineage (NCBI taxonomy): Bacteria > Pseudomonadati > Bacteroidota > Bacteroidia > Bacteroidales > Bacteroidaceae > Bacteroides > Bacteroides sp. AF25-38AC. The sequence continues at coordinate 64,350 of NZ_QTMD01000014.1, forward strand.
AACACCATTGCGTCGGGTGTCATTCCGCAGATATCCGCCATTCTGGGTCCGTGTGCCGGTGGGGCATGCTACTCTCCGGCGCTTACCGACTTTATCTTCATGGTAAAGGAGCAGAGCCACATGTTTATCACCGGTCCGGACGTGGTAAAGACCGTGACCCACGAGGAGGTGGACAAGGAGGAACTGGGCGGTGCCTATACGCATAGCAGCAAGAGCGGCGTTACCCACTTCATGTGCAATACGGAGGAGGAGACACTGATGAGCATCCGCGAGCTGCTGAGTTTCCTGCCGTCCAACAATATGGAGGATGCTCCCTTCACTCCCTGCTCCGACGATATCCATCGCCGGGTAGAGGCGCTTCAGACCGTCATCCCCGAAGACCCGAACATGCCTTATGACATCAAGGACATTATAGAACCGGTGCTGGACAACCAGTACTTCTTCGAAGTGATGCCTCACTTTGCCAAGAATGTCGTTATCGGTTTCGGCCGCCTGAACGGGCGTTCGATAGGTATCGTGGCAAACCAGCCAGCCTATCTGGCGGGTGTGCTCGACATTGATGCCAGCGACAAGGCTGCCCGTTTCATCCGTTTCTGCGACTGCTTCAACATCCCGCTGATAACCTTCGAAGATGTCCCCGGCTTCTTGCCCGGAACGATGCAGGAGCACAACGGCATCATCCGCCACGGCGCCAAGATTGTCTATGCCTATGCCGAGGCTACCGTGCCCAAGATAACGCTGATTACCCGCAAGGCATACGGCGGAGCCTACATCGTGATGTCCAGCAAACCGACGGGTGCCGACGTGAACCTGGCTTATCCGCAGGCGGAAATCGCCGTGATGGGTGCCGAGGGTGCGGTGAACATCCTCTACCGTAAGTCCTCTGCCGAAGAGAAGCAGGAGATTATCAAGGAGTACGAAAGCAAGTTCTCCAACCCTTACCGCGCTGCCGAGCGTGGCCTCATAGACGAGGTCATCATGCCGCGCGATACCCGCTACAAGCTAGTGCAGGCATTGGAGATGGCGCACAACAAGAATCAGAGCAATCCACCGAAAAAGCACGGCAACATGCCTTTATAATAGTAGTTATTTTTTATGTGTGAAATGCGTATCCCCGGAGAAGTGATTTCTGTGGGGATACACTTTTTAAATAGAGAATTAAGAATTAAACAATAAGGCTGAAAAGTAAAAACTAAAGATAGAAACTATGGAACTATTAAGAAACCTCTTTGAGGGTTATCCCAATCTTTGGGGCGGAGGAGTGGCACACTCTGTCCTGATTCTGTCCCTGGTCATCACCTTCGGTATCATGCTGGGCAAGTTGAAGGTGGCAGGCATCTCGCTGGGTGTCACCTGGATTTTGTTTGTGGGCATTGTCTTCGGACATTTCGACATGAACCTCGACGAACATCTGCTGCACTTCCTGAAGGAGTTCGGCTTGATACTGTTTGTCTATTCCATCGGTCTGCAAGTGGGACCGGGATTCTTCTCCGCTTTCAAGAAGGGCGGACTTACGCTGAACATGGTAGCAATGCTTTCCGTCTTCCTCAGCGTGGTTATCACCATTGTGTTGCACTTTGCCACCGGAATTCCCATTACTACGATGGTGGGTATCTTGTCCGGAGCCGTGACCAATACCCCCGGTCTGGGTGCTGCCCAGCAGGCAAACAGTGACCTCAACGGGGTGGATGCTCCGGAAATCGCACTCGGATATGCCGTTGCCTATCCGCTGGGTGTGGTGGGCTGCATCTTGGCGCTGCTTGCCTTGAAGTTCTTCATGCGGATTAACACCAAAAAAGAAGAGGAGGATGCCGAGCACGGGCTGGGCCATCTGCAGGAGCTGACCGTGCGTCCCATATCGGTAGAGATACGCAATGAGGCAATAGACGGCAAGCGGATCAGAGATGTGAAACCATTGTTGAACCGTGCGTTTGTCATCTCCCGCATCCGGCACACCGGCAGTCAGGAAACAGAACTGGCGAATGCCGATACAGTGCTGCACATGCAGGATGAAATTCTGTTCATTGCCAACCCGAAAGATGTGGAGGCCATTGTTGCCTTCTTCGGAAGAAAAATTTCGGTGGAGTGGGAACGGGAGGACAAGAACTTGATTTCACGCCGCATCCTCATCACCAAGCCGGAACTGAACGGCAAGTCTCTGTCTCAGCTCAAGATACGTAACAACTTCGGTGCCTGCATCACCCGTATCAACCGTTCGGGCGTGGATCTGGTGGCAACTCCCCACTTGCAGTTGCAGATGGGAGACCGTGTGACGATTGTAGGCAGTGAGCTTGCCGTGAGCCATGCGGAGAAGGTATTGGGAAACTCGCTGAAGCGTCTCAACCATCCAAACTTGATTCCTATCTTCCTGGGTATTGCCCTGGGATGTATCTTGGGCAGTCTGCCGTTCATGTTCCCCGGCATTCCCCAACCCGTGAAACTGGGACTGGCCGGTGGACCGTTGGTGGTTTCCATCCTCATCAGCCGTTTCGGGCCTCAATATAAGCTGATAACCTACACGACGATGAGTGCCAATCTGATGATACGCGAAATCGGTATCGCCTTGTTCCTGGCCTGCGTGGGGTTGGGTGCAGGAAAGGGATTCATCGATACCATTATCTACGAAGGCGGCTATGTGTGGATTGGCTATGGGGCCATCATCACGGTCGTTCCGTTGCTGGTGACAGGATTCATGGGGCGCTATTTCTGGAAGCTGAACTACTATACGCTGATAGGTGTGCTGTCCGGAGCTAACACCAATCCACCTGCATTGGCCTATTCCTCGGACTTGACATCCTGCGATGCCCCTGCGGTGGGATATGCCACGGTCTATCCGCTGGCTATGTTCCTGCGGGTGCTGACGGCTCAGTTGCTGATACTGGCACTGGCGTAGTTTCACCATAGATAATCTATGGTACATAGGTTGATTTGATAACAAGTAATGTAAAGAGAGCTAACAAGTAATGTTAGGCTGCTTTACATTACTTGTTATTTTTGTTTGTAGTATTCCTCCGCTTGTGCCAGTGTCTCCGGTTTGCCGATGTCGAACCAGCGGAATCCTTGCAGCGGATAGCCTTGTATGTGCACCTTTGTGCAGGCGGACAAGTAGAAAGGAATGATGGAGAACTTGCCGTCCCACTGCCCATCGTCCATCAGGCGGAAGAGGGAGGGGGAGATGACATGGATTCCTCCGAAGGCGAGTTCCCGGTACTTCGTTTCCCGGTAGTCGAAGCCTGCCGGTTTCACCTCTCCGGTGGACTTGTTTATCCAGCCGTGCAGGTGGTAGTCGTCGTCAAAAAGGAGATAGCGGGAAGTCTTGCGCTCGCTCACAAGCAGGGTAGACTCCGCATCGCTCTCCAGATGGTGGCGATAGAGACCTGCAAGGTCAATATCCGTCAGAATATCCGCGTTGTGCACCAGAAAAGGTTCTTGTCCGTCCAGAAAGGGGCGTGCCTTTTTGATGCCTCCTCCGGTGTCGAGCAGCATGCCGCGTTCGTCGCTGATGTGAATCTCCGTGCCGAAGTTGTCGTGGGCACGGAGGAAGTCGATAATCTGCTCCCCGAAGTGGTGGATATTGACCGTTATCTCGTTGAATCCTGCTTCCTTCAACCGCAGTATCACCCGTTCCAGCATGGGCTTTCCTGCTACGGGAACGAGGGCCTTGGGCATGTGGTCCGTCAAGGGGCGCAACCGGGTGCCCAGGCCGGCGGCGAAAATCATGGCTTTCATATTGGCATATTCTCACATTAGCACATTAAACTTTGGCCTTAAACGTCTGTTCAATATTCTGTTCTCTATGTATCAGGTTCACTTGCACGCCGAACTTCTTGTGCAGATGTTCCGCCAGGTGTTGTGCCGAGTACACGGAGCGGTGCTGTCCGCCGGTGCAGCCGAAGCAGACAGACAGATTGGTGAAGCCGCGTTCCATGTAGCGCTTCACGGAAGCGTCGACAAGGGCGTAGGCATGCTCCAGGAATACGGCTATCTCGCCGTCGTCTTCCAGGAAGCGGATAACGGGTTCGTCCAGTCCCGTGAAGGGTTTGTAACGCTCGTACTTGCCGGGGTTGTTCACAGCGCGGCAGTCAAAGACGAAACCTCCTCCGTTGCCCGTGGAATCTTCGGGGATACCTTTTTTGTAGGCAAAGCTGGTGACTTTCACCACGAGGCGACGCTTTTGCAGGTCGTCTGTAAACTGTTTCAGTTCGGTGAGCTCGCGCAGAATCCGGCAGAGGTAAGGATATTCGGGGTAAGGCTCCTGGAGCAGCTGGCGCAGGTTCTCGATGGCGAAGGGGACACTTTGTATGAAGTGGGGCTTCTTCTCGAAGTAACCGCGGAAACCGTAGGCACCCAGCACCTGCATGGTGCGGAACAATACGAAGTGGCGAAGCTGGGCATAGAAATAAGCCTCGTCCACGGGCTGGTACTTGCGCAGGGCGTCGATGTATTCCTTCAGCAACTCTTTGCGCAGGCTGTCGGGATAGTTTGCTTTGGCTTGCCACAAGAAGGAGGCAACGTCGTAGTAGACCGGACCTTTGCGTCCGCCCTGGAAGTCGATGAGCCACGGCTCGTCGTCCTTTATCATGACGTTACGGCTCTGGAAGTCGCGGTACATGAAGGTGGCGGAGCTGCTACGGAGCAACACGTCTGCCATCTTCTGGAAGTCGTCTTCCAGCCGGTCTTCCTGAAAGTCCATCCCCGTAGCCTTGAGGAAGCAGTATTTAAAGTAGTTCAGGTCCCACAGAATGCTGCGGCTGTTGAACTCTGCCTGCGGGTAGCAGTAGGAGAAGTCCATGCCGTCGGCTCCGGCAAACTGCACGGCGGGCAGCAGACGGATGGTCTTGCGCAGTAACTGCTTCTCATCCTCGCCGAATACGCTGGTCTTGCGGCCTTTCTCGATGGCATTGAATAGGAGCGAGTCGCCCAGGTCTTCTTGCAGATAATAGATATCATCTTCGGAGCGGATGAACACTTGCGGTACGGGCAGTCCTTTCTGGCGGAAATGTTCTGCCATGTAGAGGAAGGCGCGGTTCTCCTCCACAGACTCTCCGCTGACGCCGATAAGTGTAGGACTTCCGATGAGGCGGAAGTAACGGCGGTTGGAGCCGGAGGAGGGGAGTTCGTCAATCTGTTCCGGTTCGTGTCCGGTATGTGCGATGTAGAGTTTCTTAAGTTCTTCGGTTATCATGGTGGTATGTTTTATTTTGGCAGCTAAGATAAAACTTTTGTCGGAGATATGCTTATCTTTGCACGTTGAAAATGTGCTAATGTGCCAATATGCCAATGTGCCAATGACCTGCGGCATGGGGAAGTAGCGCAAGTATAGCGCAGCCGATTAGCACATTGGTACATTAAATCATTAGCACATTAATTATGCGTTCCATCCCTCAGTTTCTCATAGCCGCCCCTACATCGGGCAGTGGAAAGACCACCGTCAGTCGTGGACTGATGGCATTGTTTATGAAGAAAGGTCTGAAGGTGCAGCCTTTCAAGTGCGGTCCCGATTATATAGATACTAAGTATCACGAGGCGGTATGCGGCCGTCCTTCCGTCAATCTGGATACTTTCATGGCATCTCAGGAGCACGTAAGCAGTCTGTATGCACGCTATTCGGCGGATGCGGATGTTGCCGTGGTCGAGGGGATGATGGGGATGTACGACGGGTACGACCGCGACCGGGGCTCGTCGGCAGAAGTGGCTCGGCTCTTGGGTATTCCTGTGGTGCTGGTGGCCGATGCCAAGTCGGCTGCCTATTCCATGGCTCCTTTGTTGTCGGGGTTCATCAATTTCCGTCCGGATATACGTATTGCGGGGGTTATCTTCAATCGTGTCGGCTCGCCCCGCCACTACCGGATGCTGCAGGAGGTCTGTGAAGACTTGAACGTGACTTGTCTGGGCTATCTGCCCAAGCAGAAGGAACTGGAGCAGGAGTCGCGCCATCTGGGGCTGGATTTCAGCCGTTCTAAGGAGACGGAGGGACTGGATATGCTGGCAGGCTTGCTGGAGGAACATGTGGACTGGGAACTGCTGCTCTCGACAACCGGGCTTCCATTGCCTGCGGCGGCAGTGAAGGAGAAGCCGGTACTATCAGAGCCGGGGAAGCTGCATGTCTCGGTAGCGCGCAACGAAGAGTCCTTTTCCTTCCTCTATGCGGAGCATCTGGATATTCTGCGCCGTATGGGCACGGTCACTTTCTTCAATCCGGAGCATGACCGGCCTATTCCGCAAGAGACGGATTTGCTCTATCTGCCCGGCGGCTATCCCGAGAACCGTCTGGAGGAACTTGCCGGGGCAAGGCTTGCCAGGGAGTCTATCCGCAGCTATATAGAGGCCGGTGGCAGGACGCTGGCAGAATGCGGGGGGATGATATATCTTTCGCAGTCCGTTCTTTCTGATGGGGATACGGACGGGGGAAGCGCCGGGAGCTGTGTAGGCAATATTGGAAATGAGATGGTAGGAGTATTGCCTTTCAGCATTACGAACGAGCGTAAACGCAGGAAATTGACATTGGGATACCGCCGGTTCGACTATAACGGATGGCGGCTTAAAGGACACGAATTCCATTATACGCAGTTTGCCGTGCCCGAAACCGATGGAAAAGAAGGTGGTGCGTGCAGTCTTCCTCTTTCGATAGCGCAGGTCTACAATGCCAAAGGAGGGAAGGTAACCACTCCCGTCTTTCGCTATAAGAACCTGATAGCCAGTTATACGCATCTGTATTGGGGCGAGGTGGATGTGATGGCTTTGTTCGGTGAACTCTAATCTTGCAGAACCTCCTTTGAACCGGTTTGTTTTAGTGAACAAATTTATTTATCCTTATATATTCTTTATAATTTTCTTATATAATTTACTTTGTACTCATAAATTTTTCCCATCAACGTGGCCTTTTTAGGATATGCGTAGGGTGCGGATTTGAAAATCAGATTTATTATGAGTAAAAAAGAAAAGAATGTAGAAATGGGGAGCCCCATGAAGATGCCGGATTTGGCATCTTATATGCAGACGGTGATTGAGCAGTTGGAAGCGGATAAGAAGCGCTCGGCGGCACATACCTATACGTATGCGTTGAAATCTATCGCGGAGTTTTACGGTGGGGCAGGAATGCCGATGCCGGTGGATGAGGTCTTTACGCCAGGCAGGTTGAAGGAGTATGAAGAATGGATGAGACGGGAAGGAATGAGGAAGCGGAAAAGAGAGCCTAAAGGGTTGAGCTTGAATACCATTTCCACCTATATGCGGAACTTGAAGGCGGTATATCACCGGATGGTCGGCGAAAAGGTGCTGCCCTATAACCCGAAATTGTTTGATGACGTGTACACAAAAGTGGAATCACAGACTAAACGGGCGTTGGAACTGGAACAGATGAATACGTTGCTGTGTACAGACTTAAGAAAATTGCCTTCGGATCTGCGGTGTGTGCTGGCTTATTTTTTATTGATGTTCCTATTCCGAGGAATGCCGTTCATTGACCTCGCTTATTTGCGTAAACAAGATGTGAAAGGGAACCGCATTGTATATAGCCGCCACAAAACAGGACGGCAGATGACGGTGCGTATTCCCAAAGAAGCGATGGAACTGATGAAAGAGTTTAAAAGCAAGAATCCGGATTCCATCTATCTCTTTCCGATTCTACACAGACAAGAGAGCAAGAAGAAACGGGCCGGGAAGGTGAAAAAGGATAAAGAACTGTATATGGATTATCTTCGGGCTCTTCGTGGCTTCAATCTGAAACTGGAAAAAATAGCGTCTCTGTTGCTGCCAGGTGTGAAGCTCAGCTCATATGTGGCGCGCCATACATGGGCTACGTTGGCTTTTCATGCAGGAATGAGTATCGGCATCATCAGCAAGGCATTGGGCCATTTCTCTATCAAGGTGACGGAAACATACCTGAAACCTTTTGAGAATGAAAAGGTGGATGCGGCCAATGAAGAACTGATAATCTCGGTCGCAGGATACAATGAAAAGAAAGTTGCATGAAAAATGCCGTCTGACAATGGCTCTGGTAAGGGAAGTGTTACTTACCAATAATCATAAAGACATATATAAAATGAAAACAAGCTCCAAATAAATATAGATAAAATAGCTATATATCAATAATTTACATACAATTTTTTATTTTCAGTTGTTTTCTACGTTTTCAGTTGTTTTGCTCTTTTTAGGTGCATTTTTGTTTCTTATTTGTTTCTTGATTCCGCTTTTTATTTGTACCTTTGTGATAGAAAATAACAAATGAAAGGACACAAATATGCCAAGGACCAGAAAACCAATAAAAGTGAAAGAGCCGATTCGTCTTCGAACGAAGGAATTGGCCAATGGCAGCAAGAGTTTGTATCTGGATATATACCGTAATGGTAAGCGGACATACGAGTATCTGAAAATGTATCTTATTCCGGAAACGGATCGTAATGCCCGCCAACAGAATGAAACGACAATGGCTGCCGCAAATGCAATCAAATCGAAGCGTATCATAGAGTTGACAAGTGGTGAAGCCGGTATCATGAATCACAAGGATAAGGTTTATCTGCTGGACTGGATGCAGCTCTATAAGGAGGAACAGAAGAAACGTGGCAAGAAAAACACAGGTCAGATAAAATCTGTTACCGATATCTTGAAAGAGTATGCAGGAGAAAGGTTCACATTAAATCAGATTGACCTCACTTTTTGCCACGGCTATATCGACTATATGTTGACAAGCTACCGTCCCAAAGGAAAGCCCCTCTCGGCTTCTACGCGTAATACCTATTACCAGATATTCAACGGTGCGTTAAATGCCGCTGTCCGCGCGAAACGCATCTTAAAGAATCCATTCAACGAAATGGAAAAATCGGAGAAGCCCAAGATGCCGGAAAGTGTGCGTTCTTATATGACTATTGAAGAAGTGAGATTATTAATCGCTACACCAATGCAGAACGAGGGGGTAAAAAGTGCCTACCTGTTCTCCTGCTTCTGTGGACTACGTATCAGTGATATTATCGGATTGCAATGGAAGGACGTGTTTATTGACAACGGCCAATACCGCTTGGCAGTAGCCATGCAGAAGACAAAGGAGCCGATTTACCTTCCGCTCTCCAATGAAGCGTTGAAGTGGATGCCGGAACGTGGGGACAAGACAGCAGACGACCATGTGTTCGATTTGCCTTCAGGTATCAACCAGCTTATCAAACCATGGGCCAAAGCCGCCGGAATTTCCAAGCGATTCACCTTTCACACGGCCCGCCACACGTTCGCCACAATGATGCTGACATTGGGAGCAGATTTATACACTGTATCTAAATTGCTCGGTCATACATCTGTAAAGATGACCCAAGTGTATGCCAAAATCGTCAATAAGAAAAAAGACGATGCAGTAAATCTGACTAACGGTTTATTCGATTGACAATGCGATGAGCATCAGACCAGATATCTAAACACTTATTTAGGGTGTTGTTCCGGCAGGATTTTCTTTCGGGAGCAACACCCTTATAATATATTATAAATCCAATTTAAAGTATTTCATCATGAAAAGACCTAACAATGGCCCTCTCTCTTTTTGGAGGGAAGAAACATCTGCACCATTTTGTTGAAGAACAGGATGTAGCGAAAGAATTTTTCGCATTGCTCGTTGAAGCAAAAACAATGTATCTCCGTGATGTCGTGGCGGGTAGTAAGCAGTACCACCGTTACGTGGAGGATTTTGTAAACAGCCACCGGTATATCGACTGCAACCATGCGGTCTGCTGGAACTGCCATGAAATGAACATTCATATCGTCAAAGGATTATTAAACGATTGTTCCAATCTTATCCGATCACTTTTTACCGAAGCAGACTTCTCGTTCGAGAAGTGTATGGAACTGAAACGAATGTATGATATGTTTGTGCCACCATCACAGTCCATCACGTGCTGCAAAGACGGCCCGACAAGGATTTATCCTCTTTCTTTTGGATGCAATCTCACTCGTAAACAGATGATAGGTATTACGGCTTGTGCCAATGCTTATCATCTGTTTTGCGTTTCTACCCTACACGTGGAAGATATGGAAGCCCTGCTTTCCTGCAAGGAAGGATTCTGTATTCGTGTAAACAATATCCGTCATGTGGCCATCCTGTTCGATACACTCCTTGAGCACTCGTTCATCCAAGCCAAATGGCAGGCCGTTCTCAGTAATGGACGGTTCTTACAAACCAAGGACGGAAAAGGATTCGTTTCAGCTTCAAGCCTTTCATCCGCTCTGTCTGCTCTACGCAACAACATGACATCAGCAGGTTACGGTATCAGGCGAGCCATTGATGAACTGAGAGAGTGGTAAGAAGTGCCAATAAGCGAAGTATGTGAAAGGTAAAAGCGTGATAGTTGCCGTGATACGTGGTTACTATCACGGTGCAAACTCATGCTGACCTTTTGGGTTGCCCTATCTTTGCCCTCCGTTAGCGCGCTACATAACGGAGGGCATACTTCCATTGTCTAATTTTATAATAACTCATTTATGCAAAATAATAGATTGACATTCATGGAACGGCTGAGTGAACGGCTTACAAGCGTCGAAGCCATCCTAAAGAAATTAGATCCGATAGAGAGTCTGTTGGAACGCATCGCATTGCTGGAAAAAAATATATATACCACCAAACAGGTGTTTACCTTCCAAGAGGCTTGTATGTATATCGGAATATCCGAGAGTATGCTGTACAAGCTAACATCAGGCAAGGAGATTCCGCATTACAAGCCACGTGGCAAAATGATATATTTCGCCAAAGAAGATCTGGATGAATGGCTTTTGCAGAATTATGAACCAACCGTAGATGAAGCAGCACGTATGGCAAACGAGGCCGCTGCCACACAACCTTTCTTTAATCAAAGACGCCATGGAAAACGAAAGAAGAACTGAATATAATGTGGATATGAGGCCGGAGGAGGATTTCTTATCGGATATCCTCTCCGCCTCGCAGATTCGGGCGACGGACACCTATGAAACGCCGCCACAGATTATCTGGATAGACAACTCGACCATTGCTACGCTCGGCAACTTCAGCGCATCAACCGGCAAGGCGAAATCAAAAAAAACATTTAACGTTTCGGCCATTGTCGCTGCATCGCTGGCAGGAAAACAAGTGCTGAACTACCGGGCGCACCTCCCGGAAGGTAAACGTAAGATTCTGTACGTGGACACGGAACAGAGCCGCTTTCATTGTCATAATGTACTGGAACGCATCTTGCGGCTTGCCGGACTGCCCACTACAACCGACAGTGAAAACCTCGACTTTATTTGCTTGCGCGAATACTCTCCGGCAATACGCATTGGGGTCATCGACTACGCCTTACGTCAAAGAAAAGGATACGGACTTGTTATCATCGACGGTATCCGTGACCTGATGCTTGACATAAACAGTACCGGTGAGTCCGTGGAAGTCATTAACAAGATGATGGAGTGGTCATCAAAGTATGACCTGCATATCCATTGTGTGCTACACTTGAATAAAGGAGATAACAATGTGCGCGGGCATATCGGTACGGAAATGAGCAACAAGGCGGAGACTGTACTGGTCATCAGCAAAAACAACGATTGTCCCAACGTCAGCGAGGTTCATGCGTTACACATCCGTGAGAAAGAGTTTAAACCCTTTGCTTTCACTGTTAATGAGGGCGGGCTCCCGGTTCTCGCAGAAGGGCATTTGTTTGAGAATGCCCCACATCAGAAACCGAAACAGCGGACGGGGTTTATGGAACTAAGCGTCGAACAGCACCGTGAAGCCCTTTCCGCTGCGTTTGGAGACAAACCTATCCGTGGGTTTGAAAATATGCTGCAAGCCATGATGACAGCTTACGAGGCAATCGGATTTAAGCGTGGGAGAAACGTAATGGTCAAACTGCTGCAATATCTGACTGACACCTTAAAACTGGTTATCAAACGAGATAAACTTTTTTATTATGACATGACACAGGCAGAAACCATGCTTTTCGATGAAGAATGAGAGCGGGCGCGGGCCTATATAATTCAGTTTAATTTAGTATTTATATATATAGGGTCGCAAACTAAACTAAACCGCTTTTGCGCAAACAAGTGAAAAGAATTTGAATATGACCATAGATGAAGCAAAACGAGTGCGTATCGTGGACTTTTTGGCCCAGCTCGGCCACCGTGCGCAGTATATGAAATCAGAGCAATACTGGTATCTTTCGCCTCTCAGGAAAGAGGTGACGCCATCGTTCAAAGTCAATGACCGGCTGAATGAATGGTATGATTTTGGCGAGGCCACCGGAGGCGACCTTGTGGAACTGGGTAAGTACCTTTGCGAAACAAAAAGTGTGAGTGAAGCATTAGCATACATCGAACGGCATGTCAATGGTGTATCGCTACCGAAAACCCGGACATTGCCCACAACGTTCCGACCCGTGGAAGCCGACATGAAAAATCTGATTATCGTGCCGCTGCGACACCACGCACTGTTCTCATATCTCCATTCACGTATGATTGATTCGGATATCGGACGAATGTTCTGTAAGGAAGTGCATTACGAACTGCGCCAGCGACGTTACTTTGCACTGGCTTTTGGCAACATATCCGGTGGATACGAGGTGCGAAACCCTTATTATAAAGGATGTATCAAGAACAAGGACATTTCTTTGATACTCCAATCGCGTGGTGAGACACAGAGCCGTGTCTGCCTGTTTGAAGGGTTCATGGACTTTCTGTCCTATCTGACTCTCAAACAGACGGACGATAGTGCCATTTGCATTAATGCTCCCTGTGACCACCTTATTATGAACTCGATCAGTAATCTGAAAAAGACATTGACGTATCTGCAAAAATACACGTATATCCACTGTTACCTTGACAATGACCTTGCCGGACAAAAGACAGTGGAAACCGTAGCCGGGATGTATGATGGACGCGTCTATAACGAGTCCAACCGTTATGCCGGTTACAAAGACCTAAACGACTACCTACGCGGGAAGAAACAATGAACAACCCACTCCCTAAGCTCTCCTTCACGGAGGGCTTTTTTTATACCCCAACTTTTCCTGCTTTCTTATGTAAAATCGTATTTGAATATGATTTTGTAATATGATTTTTGTATTTTGAGAAAATATCATATTAAAATAATATGTTTTGTAGCCAATAATTTTATCTTTAAACTTATCCATTCTTATTTTGCAGCCACAATCAAATATAATAAATCATATTACATAAAAAGATATGAAATCATATTTTATTTTCACCATTGTCCTGACAGTTGCCTATCTCGTCTATTATGCGGTTATCATCGTGCAGGACCTTTATGGAAAAAAAGGAAATGGTAAGCCGGAAGAAGAGGTATTTGACCTCGGTGCGCCGGAAGATGAACAGAGTGTGTCCGTGACGGAGAGCGATACGGGATTCAATGTGGGTAATGAGAAGTATGAAACAGATGTTGCCCCTACCGCTTCACCTGCACCACAGGAGACGGAAACCGCAGAGAATAATGGCGAGATAGCCGTGGCGGAGAAGCTGAAACGGCTGAAAGCCCAAGCGGAGGAACAGATGGAAGAAACCGAGACCTACCTGTCGGACGCATACACGGCAGACGAACTGTACAAAGCGATGCTTGCCAAAGGAAAGACGGACAACCGTCCGGAACTGGTATGGAAACCTCTCAAAGACCGGTTGTAAAATGTCGAAAGCAAAAAAAATATTATGTGCACTGTGCTTTGTCCCTTATGCGGTATTCGCCAAAAGCGGCAGCGTAAACTACAGTTGGGGTGCAGACGCACTTGCAACGATGCACGACTTCGTGGTGACGATGATGCTGTACGTGCTGTACATCTGCTACGCTGTCGCCTCGGTTTTCGTAGTCGTTGCCGCGCTCCAAATCTATATCAAAATGAACACAGGCGAGGACGGTGTGGTGAAGTCTATCGTATCACTTGTCGGTGCGTGCCTCTTCATCATTGGAGCTTCAATCGTGTTCCCCGCTTTCTTCGGCTACCGCATATAGGTGGCTGACAGGAGTGTAAAACCAATTCAAAAATAGAAGTACCACAAAAAATGTAATAAATATGTTTCAGAAATTCAAAAGAATGTGCCGAAAGGCAAAGAAAACCATCATGCAAGTTTCCACCAAAGTAAAAATGTTAATCATTGCCCTGTTAGGAGGCATACCTGCTATGGCTCAAAGTACGGCAGGCGATTACTCAGCCGGTACGACAGCTCTATCAACCGTAGCCGAGGAAATCGTGAAATACGTTCCTGTGATGGTCAAACTCTGCTATGCCATTGCTGGTGTTGTGGCCATCATCGGAGCCATTTCGGTGTATATCGCCATGAACAACGAGGAACAGGATGTCAAGAAGAAGATTATGATGGTGGTTGGGGCGTGCCTTTTCCTGATTGCGGCAGCCCAAGCATTACCTCTATTCTTCGGAATTAACGCATAAACAGCCAGGAGGAATGACTAATAACGGACGTTATCCGGATTACCCGCTGTTCAAAGGACTGCAACGGCCTTTGGAACTGATGGGATTACAAGGTCGCTACATCTATTGGGCGGCAGGCGTAGCTGGTGGGGCCATTGTGGGCTTCATCGCCGCTTACTGTCTTATGGGCTTTGTGGCCGGACTGGTCGTATTGGCAACTGTCTTATCTGCGGGAATCGTGCTTATCATCCTCAAACAGCGAAAGGGGCTGCACAGTAAAAATATAAAACGTGGAGTGTATGTGTATGCCTATTCGCACAAAGTATGACTATAAGAAAAACCATCACGGCAATGTGTGTGGCTGATTGATTGTTGAACGCGGGCGGGTCCGTCTCCAGCCGAGGCAGACCTGCCCCTATTTAATGAACGAATATCGGAATGACCCTATATATCATTTTATTTTTCATCGCCCTATGTACGGGTATGGCCTTGTCAGTCTATACGTTCGGTACGGGCGGCAAGCGCAAGCATATCTTTCAGAATATCTATTTCTCTGTGGAAGATACAGACGGTGTGGGTGTGCTGTACACCAAGACGGGCGAATATTCCGCCGTCTTGAAAATCGAAAATCCGGTACAGAAGTATTCGGCGGACATTGACAGCTATTACGACTTCACGCATCTATTCTCTGCCCTTGCGCAGACACTGGGCGAAGGGTATGCCTTGCACAAACAGGACATCTTCGTAAGGAAACAGTTCGCGAACGAGCCGGAGCATAATCAAGAATTTCTCTCGGCATCGTACTTCCGTTATTTTAATGGGCGTCCGTACACGGACAGCCTTTGCTATCTGACTATCACACAGGAAGCCAAGAAGAGCCGTCTTTTCTCTTACGATAGCAAGAAATGGCGCGATTTCCTCGTGAAAATTTATAAGGTTCGAGACCTACTACGCGACAGCGGTGTACAAGTGAAATTCCTGAACAAAGCCGAGGCAAGCGAATATGTGGACCGTTACTTTGCGATGAACTTCGAAGACCGTATGGTCTCGATGACGAATGTCAAGGCTGACGACGAAACGGTATCTATGGGTGACAAACGCTGTAAGGTGTACAGCCTCGTGGACGTGGACTGCGCCGCGCTCCCCTCGCTGATACGTCCCTATACCAATATCGAGGTGAATAATACCGAGATGCCAGTGGATCTTGTCTCGGTGGTGGATAATATTCCGAACGCAGAAACGGTGGTGTACAACCAAATTATTTTCCTGCCCAGCCAGAAGCGGGAACTGGCATTACTCGATAAAAAGAAGAACCGGCACGCAAGCATCCCCAATCCGAGTAACCAAATGGCCGTAGAGGACATCAAACAGGTACAGGACGTAATAGCCCGTGAAAGCAAACTGCTCGTGTACACGCACTTCAACATGGTGGTGGGCGTGCCTGCGGACACCGACCTTCAAAAATGCACGAATCACTTGGAAAACGCTTTTGGGCGCATGGGCATACACATCAGTAAGCGTGCGTACAACCAACTGGAACTGTTCGTCAGTTCGTTTCCGGGCAACTGTTACAGCCTGAACGAGGAATATGACCGTTTTCTGACCCTCTCCGACGCTGCGGTATGCCTGATGTACAAAGAACGGGTGCAGCATAGTGAGGAAACACCGCTAAAAGTTTATTACACTGACCGCCAAGGTGTTCCGGTAGCTATCGACATCACGGGAAAAGAGGGAAAGAACAAGCTGACCGACAACTCGAATTTTTTCTGCCTGGGGCCTTCGGGCAGCGGAAAGAGTTTCCACATGAATTCCGTCGTGCGCCAGTTGCATGAACAGGGGACGGACGTGGTAATGGTCGATACGGGTAACTCATACGAGGGGCTATGCGAGTATTTCGGCGGCAAGTATATCAGCTATACCGAGGAACGGCCCATCACGATGAATCCGTTCCGCATCAATCGGGAAGAGATGAACGTAGAAAAAACGGGATTCCTGAAAAACCTCGTCTTGCTTATCTGGAAAGGTACGCAGGGAACGGTCACAAAGACGGAAGACCGTCTGATAGAGCACGTCATCACGGAATATTACGACGCCTACTTCAACGGTTTCGAGAGCTTCACACCCCAACAGCGTGAGGACTTGCGTAAGAGCCTCGTTATTGATGACCGCAACAGCAGTGAGAAGCGGCACGAAAGCGAACGGGAACGCGCGGCCCGCATCGAGGGTATCATTGACGAGATAGAGGGTCGGCGCAAGGAACTGAAAGTGGAGGAACTGTCATTCAACTCTTTCTATGAATATTCCGTGCAGCGCATCCCGGATATCTGTGAGGAGAACCGTATCACGGGCATCGACCTCTCGACATACCGCTATATGATGAAGGACTTTTATTTGGGCGGCAACCACGAAAAAACGCTGAACGAAAACATGGACAGTTCGCTGTTCGACGAGACGTTCGTGGTCTTCGAAATCGACAGTATAAAAGATGACCCGCTGCTTTTTCCTTTGGTCACGCTGATTATCATGGATGTTTTCTTACAGAAAATGCGCATCAAAAAGAACCGCAAAGTCCTTGTCATCGAGGAAGCGTGGAAAGCCATCGCCAGCCCGCTGATGGCGGAATACATCAAATTTATGTACAAAACGGCACGTAAATTCTGGGCCAGTGTAGGTGTGGTGACACAGGAGATACAGGACATCATCGGCAGCGAAATCGTGAAAGAGGCCATCATCAACAACTCGGATGTGGTGATGCTGCTTGACCAAAGCAAATTCAAGGAACGTTTCGACACCATCAAGGCGATTCTTGGCCTAACGGACGTGGACTGTAAGAAAATTTTCACCATCAACCGCCTCGAAAACAAGGAAGGACGCAGTTTCTTCCGCGAGGTATTTATCCGCCGGGGCACGACCAGCGGTGTTTATGGCGTGGAGGAACCGCACGAGTGCTACATGACCTACACGACTGAACGGGCAGAGAAAGAGGCTCTGAAACTTTACAAGCGCGAGCTACAATGCAGCCACCAAAAGGCTATCGAGGCATATTGCCGTGACTGGGATGCCAGCGGTATCGGCAAGGCATTGCCGTTTGCACAGAAAGTTAATGAAGCGGGACGTGTACTGAACTTAACCACTAAAATAACATCATAATGAAAACGAAAAGGATTTTAATCACCCTGTCACTGGACTACGGAATAAATATGATGGGGTTTGAAAGCAGCTTGACGCGCGAACAAATTTCTGTCAATAATCCGGAACTCACTGTTTTGTCCCTCCGGGAGTTTTGTATGCTATCCAAGGAGAACCTGCTCCGTATGGATGACATGACACCGGACAAGGTAGCTGCCATCGAACGGCTATTGGCGGAGTATTCCCTTCGGTTGGGTATGTCCGATGTAGAACTGGAAACGTACTTGAACCGATATTATGAAGAAAACCCCAAAGAAAAGGAGTTTTACGATATGTGCGACAGGCTGTGTAGCAGCAAACCTGCCTTCGATGAAAACAGATTTCGTGAAGAACTATTCCGGGAACTGAACAGCAGTCCGATGAGTGAAAAAAGACTGAGTGACTTGGGATGGCTACGCTATCAGACCGTGCGCGAAACTTATCTAAACCAGCCTTTCTTCTTGAGATGGTTCGGCTCCCAAGAAGCCCGGATCAAAAGGGCCATCAAGGATACTACCATCATACATGATATGTTCTGCCGACTTGTCACGGAGAATTGTATCGAATCTGAGCGGTGGTATTTCAATCACAAGGAACCGGAATACATAAAAGAGGTCTGAAACGATGAAACGGCTGTTTATCTTTTGGGTTATCCTATTGCCTGCCCTGACACAGCACGTTCACGCACAATATTACAGCGTGAACTATGACGCACGTACCGTGGCGGCCATGGCCGCCGCATTCGGCACGGAGGTAGTGGCTGAAAGCTACTACCGCGAGCAGGTGGATGATATTCTGAAACACTATACGGCGGCAGAGGTGGCAGCAGCAGGGATATTTTCTTCCAAATTTTTGGAACACAAGGCTCTGTCCGACCTTGGCATCTGGTGCAGCAGCACGGAAAATTACTACTATCGTCGAATTTATCATATGGTGGCGGAGAAAATCATGCCGAAAATATGGGTGGTAGCGAAACTGATGCTACGCTCACCACAAACAGCCATCCACTGGGGCAGTTACCTGATGAAAGTCTGCGATGATACGAAGAGCCTGTGTATGCAGTTCGAAAGTGTTGTGACCAACAGCACACTGACGTTCTCGGACATCGCTTTTCTGGAGATTGACCGCGACATCGCCAGTTTGCTGAACCTCGCAGAACTGGGCGGTACCGATTGGCAACGGATGTTGGACAACTTGGCCAAAGTGCCGGGCAATTTCACCATCGAGAACTTGAAAGGCGATATCGACAACCTTTATAACATGGGCGTAGGGCTGGCAACATCTGGTATGGAGAACCTCGGTGACGCTCTACTGCAAAGCAGTGCGTTCCATGACCTGTTGGGCGGCAAAGCCAATGAAATCGGCAACCTGTATGAACACTACGGTACTCTCTTCGAGCAGGCGGAACATGACATCGGTAGTCTGCTAATCGACATGGTGGGCGGTCAGGATAGCGTGGCCGCATTGTTCAATTTCAGCAACTACGACCTCACATCGTGGATGACCGACTACATGGACAATGCAGTCGGGAACTATTACACGCAACGGTGGTATATCGCACGGCGTGAGCAAGGAAGCATTTCTCTATGCGACTACTACCCACCGACAGACGACAACAGCATATTGAACGGGGGCGCATGGACACGCTTTAATACGAGCGATCCGGGATTTTACCCGAACGCTTCGCAACGGGAACAGGCCCTTGCCAACTCAGAACAGTATGCCGGATGGTCAAGAAGCCGAGTGCAACAGCTCAACAACAGCAACGACGGTTACACCTATACTATCAATACCCGACAACAGGCCTACATCATCAGCAAAGGCAACAAGCAGACCAAGAAGGCATACGCCTACGAGATACATGTGACACAGAGCTGGAATCGGACGGAGGTAGTCTATGAGGATGTCTTCGATTCCTATTCGATGGATCTGAACACGTTCAAAGCGCAGCTCAATGCCCGCCTCTCGGAGTTCAATGACAACGAGGAAGGCTATGTCTATTACATAGCATCCGATGCACGGAACTATTATCAGGCGACGGACGCCGCAAAATTGCAGGGATGTGAAAGCGTGACCATCAGTGTAACCTGTTCAGACGGGGCGACGCTGGGACAAGGCTCGACACAATACAAGTGCCGTAAGTGTGGCGGCTCACTGGATGCCCACTCCAAAGAGTGCGTCATGCAGACCTCGGTAACGGAGAACGAACTGGACCTTTCAGAACTGGACGCACTGATACGGGAAGCGGACAATCAGGTTGCCGTTCTTCAATCTCAGATTAGTGCCTTGGAAAAGGAAAACGCCGACCTTCTGAAAAAAATTGCCGAGGCGAGCGTGGAAGACGCAGCAGCTTACCGGCAACAATATAACTCCAACCGGACACGTATCGAGGAACTGAAAAGCGAACTTGCCGAGTGGCAACAAAAGCAGAAGGAGTACGCAGATGCGAAGCAGGAAGCGGAAGCTGAGAACGATGTGCCGACAGATGATTACTACCGCCTACCGGCCATCATGCAGGATTGCAAGACAGCCTACAGCCTCACTTGGCAGGACGGAGGTACATGGAGCGGCTATACGTTCGTCCGTAAGGCGACGATGCCGAACATCAATGGTATCATTACGTTCCGTGCGACTATTTCTATCGCACGGAAACCGAAATACTTTCTGGGTATCAAAATCCACCGTGCCATCATCCAAATCAGTTGGGAATTGACTTCGGCATACACAGACACGCACGTTGCCGATGTACTGACACTCGATCCGAACCTGCCGAACGAGGAAAAGACTAAAATCGTGAATAATCGCATATCGGAAATTGCACGGGAATATCCCAACTGTAAAATCACTACCGAGTATGCCCGTACAGAACCTATGGAAGAAGTACCGAACAGCGACGTGTACCACCTGCTTTGGTCAAGTGACCGCCTCGAAATCGCACGAGAAGTGGATTCACGTATCACGAAAATATACGCCGACCTCGTATCCTTGGAGAAGATGATGCACTACAAGCGGAACATCATCGACGTACTGAAGGATGTGCTACCGGAACTCGATACGGACGAGGGTCGTAGGCTGACGCTCGTGGAAGAGTGCCATGACCGCTGGGTAGAAAACGCACGGACATCCCGAAGTGGCAGAAAGGAGGTACGGCCATGAAACGCACTATGCTGATAGCCATCACGTTGCTTGCGCTACTACCCGATGTAGCCAAGGGTCAATGGACATTCGATATCATGTCGGTGGAAGCGTACATCAACGACCACAAGAAACAACGCAGCCTGTTATTGGCCCGAAGCACACTGGAATACAGCAACCAACTGCTGCACGAGTACAGCCGTGAGGAGACGGGCAAATACAAGGAAGTGAATATCGACCTTGACCGCTATACCCGTGCCTTTGATGTCATCGACGTGATGTACCAGTCCCTACGGACGGTGCTGAACGTGAAGGATACCTACAGTTCGGTAAGTGACCGTATCGGTGACTATAAGACCATGCTGGAGGCTTTCCATGAGAAAATCCTGAAACATGGGAACATCGAGCCGTCAGACGCACTGATACTGACTATCAATGAAAAGGCAATACGGGACATCGCCAACGAGGGAGAACACCTCTATAAGTCGGTGAGCGACCTCGTGCTGTATGCCACGGGCGCAGCGGCCTGCTCGACCAGCGACCTGCTGATGGTACTGGAGTCCGTGAACAAGTCGCTGGACAGTATTGAGCAACACTTGAACCGGGCATACATCGAGACATGGAGATACATACAGGTACGTATCGGCTACTGGAAATCGAAGATTTACCGGGAACGTACCAAACGGGAAATTATTGACGGTGCTTTCGGACGGTGGCGCAATGCGGGACGACTGGATTATTGACGGTAAAAGAGGAAGGAGGTAAATAATGCCACAAGTTAGATTATGACTTCTATACACCGAAATTGCTAAGGAATATCTTAAAACGCAGGAAAAGCGTTTCGTCCTGGATGTTCGGAGAAGTACAAACAGAGAAAGAAACTTTAAGTACAAACAAGTCTATCCGGCCTATAACCAAGAGGCAAATGGACATTTGGATTAATAAAAGATGTAATGAAAAAGATCGTTTTTGCAAAAGACATTACGCTATATAAAGCCGATTGCCTTGAAGTAATGCCTCTTCTCCCAGAATCAAGTATTGATTTAGTTCTATGCGACCCACCTTTTGGAATTACAGCTTCGCAATGGGATAAGATAATACCATTCTCGAAAATGTGGGAGGAGATTAGAAGGGTGAGAAAGGATAATGCACCTACGGCTTTATTTGGCAGCGAACCGTTCAGCAGCCTTTTACGCTGTGGCAATTTAGCCGAATTTAAATATGACTGGGTATGGGAAAAGTCAAAAGCAAGCAATTTCCTTCTTGCTAAAAAGCAACCTCTAAAAGCGCATGAGCTAATCAGTATCTTTTGTAACGGCAGAACTCCTTATTATCCAATCATGGAAGAAGGTGAGCCTTATGAAAATCGTACAAAGAGAGGGAGTAACTGGACAGGAGTAAACAAGGTACCAAATCCTACATTCAGAAATGAAAACAAAGGAACGAGATACCCACGAAGTGTGAAATATTTCAAAACT
Source organism: Bacteroides sp. AF25-38AC (assembly GCF_003602995.1). Taxonomy (NCBI): domain Bacteria; kingdom Pseudomonadati; phylum Bacteroidota; class Bacteroidia; order Bacteroidales; family Bacteroidaceae; genus Bacteroides; species Bacteroides sp. AF25-38AC. Next base: position 86,497 of record NZ_QTMD01000014.1, read on the forward strand.
GCGGAATCAGAGGGCAAAACGATTCATGTTAATCAAAAGCCAGTCGCATTATTGAAATATCTGATAAAAACATACACGAAAGAGGGTGACACAGTCCTTGATTTTGCCTCTGGAAGCATGAGCACTGCAATCGCCTGTATTCATACGAATAGAAAATGTATTTGTATTGAAAAGGATGACATGCACTTCTCGCGGGGAGAGGAAAGGATTAGAAATGAATATAATATAAAAAGAAATGTGGAATAATCTCGGTGATTAACTGATTGAAGCACATTGAGTATTGAAAGATTAGTAACAATATAACCGAAAGTAAATATGGACAGAATACTCTTACTCGTGACGGTTACAATAATTGCAACCACGGCGGCAAAGGCACAATCCGTGACCTATAACCACGATTCGCCGAAACAAAACCAAGTAACAGTAATGGAAACCGGTACGGGAGCACTCTCGCCCGACCTCTATTATTCCATACTGCACAACAAGTACAAAAAGTCGGCAGCAGCCAAGAACAAACTGTCGTTCCGCACACTGGCGGGCGTCAACCTGTACAACCAAACGGACGAAGCTGAAGCCATCGACTCGGCATTGGTGAGCCGGGCAAAGATAGAGGCCTTGAACGTGGCTGACCGTCAAGCGGACATCGCATGGCTCGCCGAAGGCGATAAGGTCAACGGACAGATGGTACGGTTCAAACGAAATATAGACCGCATCTTGCCTGTCGGGGGGACACCGGAGGATAAAGACAGATGGACGGAATATTACCATATCTACCAGTGCGCCATTGATGCAACGAAAGATGCCTATATGCCCAACGCACAGCGGAAAAAAGAGTATCTGCGCATCTACGAGGATATAACCCGACAGAACGAAATCCTTGTCGGCTACCTTGCCAAGCGGCAGAATACTACGGTAACAAGTACGCTACTGAACGCTACCGCTGACCGTACTCTGGATAAAGAAAGTATTGTCCGCGATGCGGTGAACCGGTGGCACGAATCGCGCTTTGCAGTGCGCGGCCCGCAATCGGGCAATAACACGGGTGGCAGCGGCGACGGAGATGAAACAATAAACAAAGGGAACTGAAAAAACAAAAACGTATGGCAGACGGAAATATACTCTCGGATTTCGGTATCAATATCCTTGAAGAAGAGATAGACGATGTGATTTTTCAAACGAACGAGTTCCTGACTGATGCGACTTTTACCGGCTCGCAGGGACCGTTCTGGTGGATACTACAAATGTGCATGGCACTGGCTGCCCTGTTCGCTATTGTGATGGCAGCGGGAATGGCGTACAAGATGATGGTGAAACATGAGCCACTGGATGTACTGAAGCTGTTCCGTCCTTTAGCTGTTTCAATCATTCTCTGTTGGTGGTATCCGCCAGCAGATACGGGTATGGCTGGCAGTGGGAGCAGTTGGTGTTTTCTTGACTTCCTGTCTTACATCCCGAACTGCATCGGCTCGTACACGCATGACCTGTACGAGGCAGAAGCCACCCAAATAGCGGACAAATTCGAGGAAGTGCAGCAACTTATCCATGTACGTGACACGATGTACCAAAGTTTGCAAGCACAGGCAGATGTTGCTCACACGGGTACCTCAGACCCGAATCTGGTAGAAGCGACCATGGAACAAACCGGAGTGGACGAAGTGACGAAGATGGAGAAAGACGCAGCCGAACTGTGGTTTACTTCACTGACGGCAGGAGTCATCGTAGGTATCGACAAAATCATCATGCTTATCGCTCTGATTGTGTATCGTATCGGATGGTGGGCGACCATCTACTGCCAGCAAATCCTACTGGGCATGTTAACAATATTCGGACCTATACAATGGGCGTTCTCGCTGTTGCCCAAATGGGAAGGTGCATGGGCGAAGTGGCTTATAAGGTATCTGACAGTACATTTCTATGGTGCGATGCTCTACTTCGTCGGCTTCTATGTGCTACTGCTATTTGACATTGTATTGTGCATACAGGTAGAAAACCTGACGGCAATCACAGCAAGCGAACAGACGATGGCGGCCTACTTGCAAAACAGCTTCTTCTCCGCCGGCTACTTGATGGCGGCAAGTATCGTGGCACTGAAATGCCTAAACCTCGTGCCGGACTTGGCAGCATGGATGATACCTGAAGGTGACACGGCCTTCTCTACACGGAACTTTGGAGAAGGTGTGGCGCAGCAGGCCAAAATGACGGCTACGGGCGGTATCGGCTCGATGATGAGATAATGATAAACCTAATATTAAATATCCAAAAGATGAATGTACAACAGAAAATTGAAAAATGGTGCAGGAACGAGCGTTTCGTGCGCTATGCAAATGAACGCATAAGCGAAGAACTCGTTTATGCGCCTAACCACCGAATTGATCCGGAATATGAAGAACTGGACGAAGCCATTACATGGGACAACCGATATATTGTCCCTATGATGACTTACCTTACCTATCGTCTGCAACTGGTCAAATTGCAGAAAAATGCCAAGAATCGAAACCGCCGTATCTGGTGGATATTCGTGCATGTAATCATGCGGGAAGATTACACACAGCTCTTTGACGGGAAGTTCGAAAAATTTCTGACGGAGTTGCAGGATACAGTCATGACAATGTTACATGACGAATACACACGATTGTCTAACAAGAAAAAATAAAGGTATATGGTCATCAAGCATTTGGAGAATAAAATCCGACTGGTGGGCATCATCTGCACGGCTTTTCTTGTAGGGTGTATCATCATCAGTGTGTCAAGTATCTGGACTGCCCGGACAATGGTGACGGACGCACAGAAAAAGGTGTATGTGCTGGACGGAAATGTACCTATACTCGTAACCCGCACGACGATGGACGAAACGCTGGACGTGGAAGCCAAGAGCCATGTAGAAATGTTCCACCATTACTTTTTTACTCTCGCACCGGACGACAAATACATCCGCTATACGATGGAAAAAGCGATGTACCTGGTCGATGAGACGGGACTGGCACAATACAATACCCTCAAGGAAAAGGGATTTTACTCCAACATATTGGGTACGAGCGCGGTGTTCTCGATTTTCTGTGACAGTATCTCCTTTGACAAAAAGAATATGGAGTTCACCTACTATGGTCGGCAGCGAATCGAACGTCGGAGTAATATCCTGATGCGCGAACTGGTTACGGCAGGGCAACTTAAACGTGTGCCGAGAACAGACAACAATCCGCATGGACTGCTCATAGTAAACTGGCGTACATTGCTGAACAAAGATATCGAGCAAAAAACAAAGAGTAACTATTAAATCACCAAAGATATGAATATCAAAGGATTCAAACGAATGTTGTTCGGCGAGAAGATGCCGGACAAAGATGACCCGCAGTACAAGGAACGCTACGAGCGAGAGGTGCAGGCCGGGCACAAATTCGCCAAGGCGACACGCATCGACCAAGCGGCGGCCAAGGTGCAGGGCTTTGCCAACGCGCACCGGACGTTGTTTCTGGTCATCGTCTTTACATTCGTCATCGGAGCTTTCGCATGGAACGCCTACCGCTTGGTAACTGTGTACAGGCACAGTCCGGCAAGTCGCACGGCAACGGAAATGCAGGATTCTGTACTTCGGGAACGGCACAAATTGTTGCAGGAAGTCGAAATAAGGGAACATAAAAACAGAGGGGACAAACCACAGTAAAAGAATGCTTATGAATACACGGTTTGAAAAATCAGTCCGTTCGTCAGACGAATGGTACACGCCAAAGGAGATACTGGACGCATTGGGCAAATTCGACCTTGACCCTTGCGCTCCTATCCGTCCGTTGTGGCCGACTGCCGAGGTCATGTATGACCAGAACATAGACGGGTTGTCCCAGATATGGGAAGGACGTGTGTGGCTCAATCCTCCCTATTCGCGTCCTCTTATCGAGCTATTCGTCCGGAAACTGGCAGAACATGGCAACGGCATTGCATTATTATTCAACCGTTGTGATTCCAAAATGTTTCAGGACGTCATCTTCCCAAAAGCAACGGGAATGAAATTCCTACGCCACCGCATCCGATTCTACCGACCAGACGGAACGCGAGGTGAATCTCCCGGTTGCGGTAGCCTCCTGTTAGCTTTCGGAGAAGACAACGCAGAGATACTGAGAAATTGTGCCATTGAAGGCAAGTATGTACAACTCAATTAAAAGATGTATAATGAAGATATTGGAGAAAATCAATTTTCGCCAGCCGAAATATATGCTTCCCGCCATCCTTTATTTCCCCCTGCTCGGCGCGTCTTATTTCATCTTCGACCTGTTTCAGACAGAAACGATAGAAATACAAGACAAGGCATTGCAGACGACGGAGTTCCTGAACCCCGAATTGCCGGGGGCACAGATCAAGGACGATGGCATAGGCAGCAAATACGAGAATATGGCGAAATCATGGGGTAAGATACAGGACTACTCCGCAGTAGATAACATAGACCGGGAAGAACCCGATAAAAACAAGGAAGAGTATGAATCGAAATACACGCAGGACGACATCGACCTGCTCACGGAAGAACAACAGGAAAAAGCTGCGGCAGCGGAAATTGCCTCTGCCAAGACACGAGAACAAGAAGCACTTGCCGAACTGGAAAAAGCACTCGCAGAGGCGAGACTGAGAGGGCAAAACGCGACTGTACCCCCGGCAGAAACGGACACGGCCAACATTGCTCCACCACAAGGAGCAACAGCCTCCGGAACCATCAACGAAGAGAGCCGGGCTGTGAAAACGCCATCTGCGGACGAACCGCCCAGCGAAGTGGTACGCAAGGTGAAGACAACCTCGGACTACTTTAACACACTGTCGAAGAATGTCCGTGAACCGAAACTTATCCAAGCCATCATTGACGAGAACATCAAAGCGGTGGACGGCTCGCGCGTGAGGTTGCGCCTGCTTGACGATGTGGAGATTGGCGAGTGTGTGGTAGCAAGGGGAACGTACCTGTACGCTACAGTGAGCGGATTCTCATCCGGACGCGTGAAAGGTAATATCAGCAGCATCCTCGTGAATGACGAACTGGTGAAAGTGAGTCTGTCACTCTATGATACTGATGGCATGGAAGGGCTGTATGTACCCAACAGCCAATTCCGGGAAACGAGCAAGGATGTAGCAAGCGGGGCAATGTCGGGAAATATGAACATGAGTATGGGAAGTACAGGAAACAGCCTTGCACAATGGGGAATGCAGGCGGTGAACAATGCCTACCAGAAAACAAGCAATGCCATCAGCAAAGCTATCAAGAAAAACAAAGTCAAGCTGAAATACGGAACTTTCGTGTATTTGGTGAACGGACAGGAAAAAAGGAAATAAAACGATGATGACATGGAAACAGATTTATCAGAATATCACAAAGGTACGGATGGGCTTTATTATGCGGACTATATAGCCCCCAATAAAGCCGAGACATTTATCGGAAAACTTGTGAGTACCGAGTGGTGGCATCACAGAGGGCAGTTTGCCCTAATATGCAACTTTCGGACAGAAGACAGACGGAGGATTGCCTTATTCGCTTTTCAAAAACATACCGGTTTTTACGGACCAAGATACGGAAATGTGAATTTCAAAACAGTGGAGAAAGGCACTCTTTGGCAGTGTGAACTCCAAATGACCCGGACGGGGCGTTGTACATGGGTACGTGCCAAACAGGTAAAGAAAGAGGAGAAATAAGGGAAAAGAGGAAATAAACGGAATAAATATAATTAACAACATGGATATGAATTGGAAGAAAATCGCAATGTCATTTCTTCTGGCGGCAGGGCTGCCGCTGGCGCGGAACGCACAGGCGCAAACGACCTATGAGGAAATGGAACAACTGACGGTGAACGAACAGATAACAACCGTCATAACGGCATCGGAACCGGTGCGTTTCGTGGATATTTCCACTGACAAGGTGGCGGGTGATCAGCCCATTGACAACATCATCCGCCTAAAGCCCAAGGAAAGCGGACACGGGGATGGTGAAATACTCGCCATCGTCACCATTGTAACGGAACGGTACCGCACACAATACGCACTGATTTATACCACAAGGATGAAAGAGGCAGTAACGGATAAGGAGATACTGCTGCAAGAGCGTAATGCGTATAACAATCCGGCAGTCTCAATGTCCACTGCCGACATGACACATCATGCACGGCGCATCTGGAACTCACCTGCGAAAATCCGCAACGTAGCTACCAAAGCACACCGTATGGTGATGCGTCTGAACAATATCTACTCGGTGGGTAACTACTTCTTCATAGACTTTTCCATCGAGAACAAGACGAACATCCGTTTTGACATTGATGAGATACGGATAAAACTGACAGACAAGAAACTCGCCAAGGCAACCAACGCACAGACTATCGAACTGACACCTGCCTTGGTTCTGGAACCGGGCAAGACGTTCAGACACGGCTATCGGAATGTGATTGTCGTGAAAAAGATGACCTTTCCCAATGACAAGCTGCTGACCATCGAAATGACGGAGAAACAGATTAGTGGCCGTAACATCAGCCTGAACATCGACTATGAGGATATACTGGCGGCAGATTCGTTCCATGCAGATTTATTGGAGGAGGAATGACTATGAAAAAGACAATCATCCTGATAATTACCTGCGTGTGTGTCGCTGCAAGTGCAAATGCACAACAAGGTAGCGGACGCCTCTCACTTGGCACAGGGCTACTCTACAAGAACGGCATGGATATAACGCTCGCCTACGAACATGAAATGAACTACCGCCATGCGTGGGAGTTTTTCGTCAACGGCTACCTACAATGGGCAGAGTGCGGTTCGTGCGGTCATATCTGTCCGGAATCATTTTGGCGAAACTACCGCAGCTACGGTTTTGGCGTGGCCTACAAGCCGTGCATGACGCGGGGACGCAACCACTATGGCAGTCTGCGTATCGGAGCTTCAGCCGGAAGCGACACGAATAAATTCCTCGGCGGCCTGCACCTCGGTTATGAACACAACTATGTGCTACGGGCCGGATGGACACTGTATTGGCAAGTGAAAAGCGATGTGATGATAAAAGGTGCGGACGTGCTGCGTGCAGGTGTCGTGCTGGGTGTGAAACTACCTATGAAATAGGGAAACAAAAAAAGAAAGCAATATGATACGAAAGATACATTTGGTGGCAGCGGCAACGGCTGCCGTGCTGTGCGCTGCCTGTGACACGCACATAGACGTACCCGATACAGCGGTCCGTCCAGGACATATCCTCTGCGAGGACGGAACGGCCTTGCCTTATGCACAATATGAACAATCGGGGAAAAAAGCGATAGCGGTTGTCTTCGATACCGAAAAACGCGGAGATACGGAGGGGGGCGGTTATGCAGTTTACCTGTGGGACATTGCTCCACAGGCATTTGCCGACAGCCTCGGCATCGCACAAGGCACATCGTCCGACATCATGGCTTATGATGGCAACGAGAATACATTCGCACTGTACGATACACGAGAAACGGCTTCGCCAATGGCAGAAGCGGTTTTCGACCTATGGCGGTACGGACAAAGTGCCTATGTACCGTCCGTGGCAGAGATGCGGCTGCTCTACACCATGAGAGAGATAGTCAACCCTGTCATCGAACAATGTGGCGGCGAGCCGTTACCGCTGGATGAAAACGACTGTTGGTACTGGACATCCACAGAGGTCGAAAAGCAACAGACAGCCAAGGCATGGCTCTATTCCATGGGGAGCGGCGCAATGCAAGAAACACCTAAAGTACAGGCGCACAGAGTACGCCCTATAATTACCATAAACGAATAAAGGATAGAAAGATATGAAAGATACGGATATACTTTTCAGCATAGCGTTGATGATATTGGGAATTGTCCTCATGTATAAGTCCATGAAAGGTAATTCATGCCGGCAAAGACTGGCAAAACTCGCAGATTCCATAGCATCGGATAAAGAAAATATTAATTTTCAAATTAAAAGGTTCGGCTACCTTTTGGACGAAATGGCTGCCGATAATGAAAAAAATTCAATACTGAAGTGTCATGCCGACAGACTGGAGGAACTTGTCACGCAATTGGACCGCACACGAAACGAACTTGAAATAAGCAATCTGTCAATGGCGGATATTAATGAAGAATTGAAAAGAAGTAATGCCGAACTTGTAAAGAGAGCAACCCAGTTACGCAATGAGATACAGCAAGACGAGCTTGCCATCCAAAAGATACAAGAACGCCTTGATTCTCTCAAAAGAATCAAAGTGGGACTTGAAATAGCCTTGAATAACATTCAAGCAGAAGAAGTACACTATCTCTCGGAACCGGTATTCAGTTTGGGCATTACCCCATCCATCAAAAGCCATCTTGAATCTCATGGAATATTATATATCGGAGACCTGATTCATCTTAACGAGCAATATCTCATGGAAATATGGGGTGTCGGTCCGGTAACACTCGAAAAGATAAAAACAAAACTGAATGAGAATGGTGCATGGTTCGGTATGGATGTAATCAGAGTAGGCAATCATTGGTATCGTATAAAACAAGGATCAATAACAGACTGACTTATGGAAGAAAGTAAGGAATTGCAAGGGTTCTATAAGATATTCCGCACAGTGGTATATGTGTCCGTACTGCTGGAGTTCTTTGAATATGCCATTGACCCTGCAATGCTCGACCACTGGGGCGGCATACTGACCGACATTCACGGACGCATCAAACAATGGATGATTTACCACGACGGCAATCTTGTGTACAGCAAAATTGCGACGGTACTGCTTATCTGCATCACTTGTGTCGGAACGCGGAACAAGAAGCATCTGGAGTTCAACGCACGCCGGCAGGTGGTGTATCCATTGACGAGCGGGTTGTTGCTGCTCGTAATCTCCGTATGGATGTTCGGCCATACGATGGGAACAAGGCTTTATACCTTACCTTTGAATATCATTCTCTATATGATTGCCTCCATTGCTGGCGTAGTACTGGTACATATTGCATTAGACAACATTTCGAAGTTCATCAAGGAGGGACTGATGAAAGACCGTTTCAACTTCGAGAATGAAAGTTTTGAACAATGTGAGGAAAAAGTCGAGAATGAATACAGCGTAAATATCCCCATGCGGTACTACTATAAGGGTAAATTCCGCAAGGGATGGATTTCTGTAAGTAACTGCTTTAGAGGAACATGGGTAGTTGGAACACCGGGGTCGGGCAAGACCTTCAGTATCATAGAGCCGTTTATCCGACAGCATTCGGCCAAAGGTTTCGCCATGGTGGTGTATGACTACAAGTTTCCGACATTGGCGACCAAGCTCTACTACCATTACAAGAGGAACGAGAAACTGGGCAGAGTACCCAAAGGGTGTAAGTTCAACATGATTAATTTTGTGGATGTGGAGTACAGCCGTCGGGTGAATCCAATTCAGGCAAAGTACATCAACAACCTCGCGGCGGCCAGCGAAACGGCGGAAACATTATTGGAAAGCCTACAAAAGGGTAAGAAAGAGGGCGGCGGCGGAAGCGACCAGTTCTTCCAAACCTCGGCGGTAAACTTCCTTGCCGCCTGTATCTACTTCTTCGTGAATTATGAGCGTGAACCCTACGATGCCAACGGCAAGCCTCTATATGCGGAAAGACAGCAAGATCCGCAGACCAAATTCTGGAAACCGACAGGTATCGTGCGTGACCGTGAAGGCGGCAATATCGTGGAACCTGCCTACTGGCTGGGAAAGTATTCGGACATGCCACATATTCTGTCATTCTTGAATGAAAGTTATCAAACGATTTTCGAGGTACTGGAAACTGACAATGAGGTTGCTCCGCTACTTGGCCCGTTCCAGACAGCTTTCAAAAATAAGGCAATGGAGCAACTGGAGGGTATGATTGGCACGTTACGTGTTTATACCTCGCGTCTGGCAACCAAAGAGAGCTACTGGATATTCCACCGGGATGGCGATGACTTCGACCTGAAGGTAAGTGACCCGAAGAATCCGAGTTACCTGCTGATTGCAAATGACCCGGAAATGGAGTCCATCATCGGCGCATTGAACGCTCTTATCCTAAACCGCCTCGTTACCCGTGTGAATACCGGGCAGGGGAAAAATATTCCCGTGAGTATTATAGTGGACGAGTTACCGACACTCTACTTTCACAAAATAGACCGTCTGATAGGTACGGCGCGAAGCAATAAGGTGAGTGTAACGCTCGGCTTTCAGGAACTACCGCAACTGGAAGCCGATTATGGTAAGGTAGGTATGCAAAAGATCATTACGACGGTAGGCAATGTGGTAAGCGGCTCGGCACGTGCCAAAGAAACGCTGGAATGGTTGTCCAATGACATCTTCGGCAAGGTGGTCCAGGTCAAAAAAGGCGTGACCATTGACCGGGACAAAACAAGTATTAATCTCAATGAAAATATGGATAACCTTGTGCCTGCCTCGAAAATCTCGGATATGGCAACCGGATGGATATGCGGTCAGACGGCACGGGATTTTGTGAAGACGAAAACAGGTATGGGCGGTTCAATGAATATTCAAGAATCGGAAGAGTTCAAGACTACAAAGTTCTTCTGCAAAACAGATTTTGATATGGCAGAAATCAAGAAAGAGGAAGCGGCGTATGTGCCGCTGCCGAAGTTCTACACCTTCAAGTCGAGAGAGGAACGGGAACGCATCCTATACAAAAACTTCGTACAAGTAGGACAAGATGTGAAAGAGATGATAAAGGACGTTCAGAACAAACGTAACGCGAAATAAAAATCCGGCTGTCTGATATAAGAAGAACAAAAACCGCCAGTACAATCGTACTGACGGTTTACTACTAATCTTCTTCCGGTTTATCAGGAGAACTGCCCGCTTAATAATTTGGTGAGTTGCTGATGGCAAATTTTTTCGTATTCCTCTTTGTCAGTACCGCATTCAATTGCCCTGTCAATGACATCCCCTAACTCGTTGAAACAAACTTCTTCATTGACACACTCTACATCTTTGTCTTTCAACAGATATACCTCATAATAATCTGACCCATTAAGTGCAATAATAACGTATCCGGCGTGTAACAGTCCGTTTACTTTGATACGAAGTGCAGGCAGATCTTTGAAGATGGTGGCTGCAAACTCAGAGATACCCCATGACATGAGGACGGGCATAGGGGTAAGTCCTATTAACTGCTCTTTAATGGTCTGTGCTATTTGCATTACATACTCTTTTTCCATAACTGTGCTATTTTTAAGATGATTATTGTTTTTTTTATTCGAACCATTCCGGGTTGTCCTTTTTCAGTTCGGCAACCAGTTCTACGTCTGTAAGTCGTAAGTTTGCCATATCGGTAAAGAAGAAAACCTCGTTATAGATTCTTTCGGCTTCCTTGCTTGCGAAGCCTTCATTTTCATCGTTGAAACTACCGGGCTGAAGGGCATCGAGCAAGGTAGTCGAGCCGATAAGGAGTTCTTCACCCTCGTTGGATTCCACCACACGGCAAGGATAGTTATTGCCGCCAAATTGTACTTCTTGTGTTTTCATACGCTTGTTATTTTATTATTTTAATGGGATATGCTTTCCGTTTATCTTGAGGTATTCCATAAGACACTTTGCTTCTTCATGTGATGCACGATTGCGGTCATCATAGAGACGTGTCTCGTCCGCCATCACAATGATGCACTCCTTAAACAACCTATAGAGGCTCTGTTGCAGTGTGGGGTGCATATCAGGTATAGCTGCTGCAAAACGCTTGGGATTGAAACTAAAACTATTCACTGCCATTTCCCATTCTTTGGCAAGTTTGTACTCTTTGCTTTCTTTGATGTTGTCCATTGTCGTGAAATTTTAATGATTTATTTTTCTTCCCTCTGTTCGGTTCTATATTCTGTCTGAACCGCTTGGGATTTACAGATGCTTTACAGGACTGACGAACAAGCTACTTCCAACGCTTTTTTTGGAAAATTACTCTTTCGCAGAAAGGAAGAATTTTATAAAAATGCACTTCAAAGCGATGGAATCAAGCGCGGCAGTCCACCTTCGCGTCTGGAAAACCAACCGGCGAGGACAGGAATGGACCGGATAAGGAATAAGATAAAAAGGAGGAAACTGATAGGTATAAATGGAGACGGGTGGCGGCGGGGTATCGGGAGGTAGCTATAAATGGAATAGAAAAGGCATAATCGCGCGGATGGCGGGTTTGCCCGACAGACGCGCCGCCCGACAACAGCTTGGAGCAGTTGTCCGTGAACATCTTCACTTTCATTGAATTAGGAACGAATAGAGGACAGATTACTCTACCCCCTATTCGTTGGTTAGTGATTATGGTTAAGCTGCAATATCTTCCTCTTGTGGCTGTTCTTCGGTCTGCATCCCTGCTTCGGATTGCTGTTTGTCAGATTGCTCCGCTTCCTGCTTTGCTTGTTCCTGCACCAAAAGAACGGCTTTTTTCTCTTCGATACGTTGGTGACGCTTCTCATACACTTCATTATGTCCGTTCTTGATGTCTGCCAACAGATCGGGCATATGTTTTTGTGCGAAGTCAAGCAAGAGGGATGCAATGGCATTGCTGCCGTATGCGTTCTTGAAATTAGCAATTAGAAAATCCCTACGGATAATCGCTTTCTGCTTGCTCGTGAGGTTGGCGATGATGTTTATCTTTTCTTCATCCGTAAGGTGGCAATAAGGTTTTTTTTCTCCGATACCTACTGCTTCAAAATGCTCCTTGCGGAGGGATGATAACAAGAAGAAATAAATCATCTTATCCTCGTCTTGCCCAAACTTGCACTCGGACATATCAACTTCCAAAATCTGTTTTTTGGTGTCCTCTACAGTCTTTTCAAGAACAATTTCCTTGTTACGCTTGTCTTGTTTTTCCAATTTCTCCATTGGAGAAAGTGTCTGCTCTTGATTTGTACTATTAGAGGCATAGGTAACTTTGGTCATATAACAAAGTACAATATCCTTGCTCTCAACACGGAAATAGAGGGTAATTTCACCTGCTTCACATCGGGTACGGATTTCCTCGCATTTCTCCGTGTAATCGTTCAACTCCTGCTCGTACTCGCTCTGTGCCTGTCCGTATTCTTCGGCAGTATCGTAATCCTCTTTTAAGGGTGCTTCGGGCTGTTCGGGATATGCTTTCGCATAACAATTAAGACGTTCCACTTCGTACCCCATAGCAGTAAGGCGTTCTACTACGATTTCGTTGTAGTTAGTATTTTCACGACAGAGGGGAACATCGGGACGTTCTTCCATAAGGCGCACGGCTTTCTCTGTGAGGTATGCCGCATTCATTTCAGCAAGGCAAGTACGATTGGCGCAATTTCCACAACCACCTTCGCAGAACAGCACCATATTATTTGTATTGTGGGGACAGGACAGACAGAGGGTCTTGTCAAATGCGTACCGCTCCAAATCGGTGGTATATTGCCGTTCGATGTTCCGTGCGACTTCGGTAGCTTTCATCCCTCGCCAACTATGATGCAGTGCATCTTCTTTGAGGTGTTTGTCGTACACATCTTTCTGAACATCTTCACCGTAACGACAGATTTCGCTCGCTACGCTGATTGTGATTTCGTCCTGCTCTAAAAGCTGTGCGATTTCGGGAATTAGGGAAACGAATTTAAGGCGTGTACGGATATAGTTCTCGTTCTTGCCGAACTGCACTGCCAAAGACTGCACATCATGGCGACCACTATCTATGAGCTTTTGGTAGGCATTGGCTTCCTCAATCGGGGTGACATCCTTACGTTGGAGGTTTTCAGTGACAGCCATTTCTTCGGCTACCTCGTCTGAAATTTCCATAACGATAGCTGGAATTTCTTCCAATTCTGCCATTAGGGAGGCTCGGTATCGACGTTCTCCAAAAACAATCTCAAAACGGTTGTCTTCTATCGGGCGTACTCCAATTGGCTGTAACACACCCTGCTGACGAATGCTTTCGGAAAGTTCCACAAGGCTTGCTTCGTCAAAATTCTTGCGTGGATTGTAATTACTCGGTTGCACATTTGCCAATGCTACCATTGTGATGTTTTTCTCTACTGATTGAATTGCTGTTGCTTCCATAATCATAAAAATTTAATTGGTTTAATATTGATTTTTTATTTTCCCTTTGTTCGGTTCTTTTTTCTGCCTGAACCGCTTGGGATTTACAGATGCTTTACAAGGACTGACGAATAAGCGATTTCCGACGCTTTTTCCGGAAAATTACTCTTTCGCAGAAAGGAAGAATTTTATAGGAAATGCACTTCAAAGCGACGGAATCAAGCGCGGCAGTCCACCTTTGCGTCTGGAAAACCAACCGGCGATGGCAGGAATGGACCGGATGAGTGGCATTAAAAGAATATAGAAAAGGAAGAATACGCTGAAAGGCGGATGGTAAAACCGATGGGGCTATAAAGGGATGATAAACGATACAACGGGACAAGCGGAAGGGCGTAAGACCAGACGGTGTAAAACAGGAATGGAGCTTACCAGACAAAAATCCTTTGAGCCATTTTACTAAATAAATCTGTATCAATTGCCTGTTTTACCGGAAATTTGCATTACTTTTGCAGTAGCGAAACAGCTGTTTCGGAAACGGCCATTTCGGAAACGACAATAAGAAAGGATAAGAATATGAGATTTTTTGACAGAACAGAAGAAATAGCCTCTCTTCGCAAGATTCGCGAAATGGCCCAAGACAATGCTCAGTTTACAGTGGTAACGGGACGTCGCCGTATCGGTAAGACATCACTCGTGTGGAAGGCATACGAGGACGAACCGATTCTCTATTTCTTTGTTGCCCGGAAAGCTGAAGGCGATTTGTGTGAGGACTACCGGCTTGAGATAGAGAACAAGTTGGGTGTCCCAACCATGGGACGGGCCGAACATTTCACCGATGTGTTCGAGTTCCTGATGAAACTTTCGGCAGAACGTCCCATCACGCTCTTTATCGACGAGTTCCAGGAGTTTTTCCGTGTGAACAAATCGGTGTTCAGCGATATGCAGCGCATCTGGGACCTATACAGCCCGAAGTCCCACATCAATCTGATTGTCTGTGGTTCGATTTATTCTATGATGACAAAGATATTCAAGGATAAGAAAGAGCCGTTGTATAACCGGCAGTCGCGCTTTATGACCGTGCGTCCGTTTACTCCAACTGTTCTGAAAGATATTCTTTCGGAATACAATCCCGGCTACACGGCGGAAGATCTGCTGGCCTTGTACGCTTTCACGGGTGGCGTGGCGAAGTACGTGCAACTACTCGTGGATGCAGGAGCAACAACTAAAACGGCTATGCTCGACCAGATAATAAAGGCCGACTCCATATTTCTGGGGGAGGGTAAAGCGATTCTTATCGAAGAGTTCGGCAAGGATTACGGAATCTATTTTTCCATACTGTCGGCCATTGCACGAGGAAAAACATCCCGTTCGGAAATTGAGAACGTGGTAGGCAAGGAAATCGGCGGCTATCTTACCAAGCTGGAGAAAGAATACGAAATCATATCGAAGAAACAACCGTTGTTCGAGAAGAGTTCCGCCAAGAATGTCCGGTATATCATCGAGGACAATTTCTTCACGTTCTGGTTCCGCTTTATCTACAAGTACAGCTATATGCTGGAGATAGAGAACTATGGGAGTGTGAAGATGATTATAGGCCGGGATTATGAAACTTTCAGCGGTCTGATGCTTGAACGTTACTTTAAGCGTGTGCTGATAGAACAGCAAGCCTATACGCGCATCGGTGGCTGGTGGGACCGAAAGGGTGAGAACGAAATAGACATAGTAGCTGAAAACGAACTGGACGATACAGCGACATTTTTCGAAGTCAAACGCAAGGCCGAAAATATCGACATGGAAAAACTGGAAGCGAAAGCAGCCGCTTTCATGCGTGCAACGGGAGAGTTCAAAGGTTATACCCTGTCATACAAAGGGCTGTCAATGAATGATATGTAGCAACACATATCAGTATAACATACTAACAAAGGCCACAGACTTAAAAGAACGGGAAGCGAGGAACATACCTCACTTCTCGTTTTTTTCCAAATACTCCTTCATCGCCTCATTTACAATATCTCTCAATGACATATTCTTCTCAATAGCAAGGAATTTCATACGCGTATGAACACTCTTGTCAATAACAAAATTGCAATGTACAGCAGGCTCTTTTTCTGTCTTAACCGGTGTAGTTTCCTTCTTTTGCGGAGATTTCTTCGTGGATGACAGCAATCCGTCCAGTCCGCTTTTCATGCTGTCTTTCAATAAATCACTCTTGCCCATATTGCCTTATTTAAATTTCAAAACCTCTTGTGCCAAAGCCATATAATCTTTGGCTCCGTTGCAGTTCTTATTGTATTCAAAGACATTCTTTCCCTTTATAGGAGCTTCGGCCAGTGCCACATTGTCCCGCACAATCGTTTTGAACACTTTGTCACAGAAAGAGTCATTGATAATTTCAGCTACACTCTTGTTGAGTGTCTTGCGCTTGTCGAACTGAGTAATAACAATGCCGCCAATACTCAGGTTCGGGTTCAGGCGTTCCTTAACAATCTCAATCACGCTTGTAATCTTCGCCATTCCGCGCATAGCGAGGAATTGTGCCTGTACCGGAATAATCAGAAAGTCCGCTGTGGTAAGGGCGTTGAGTGTCAGCAAACCCAGTGAGGGCGGACAATCAATCAGGATGTAGTCAAACTTCCGACTGTCAAGCAACTTTGCAATCAAACCTTTCAGTATCAACTCACGTCCCGGCTCGTTTATCAGTTCGGATTCTGCCGCCGACAGGTCGAGACAGGACGGCACAACAGCAAGTCCGTTCTCCAATTCGATAACTGGCAAGGGATATTCACCCCTCATTGCCCCATACACCGTCTGCTCCTCCTCAATAGAGAGACCACACGATTCTGTGAGATTTGCCTGACCGTCCATGTCGATAGCCAGTACACGCTTTTTCTTCTGCCGCAAAGCAGCCGCAAGGTTGATGGTGGTAGTCGTTTTGCCAACCCCACCCTTGTGATTCAAAACAGCTATAATTTTTGCCATAACTTGATGTCTTTATATGCAATACAAAGATAATACTATTTTTAGTAAATACTATAATTAGTATATACTATTTTGCCAAAAAGAGTATTTTAGTATTATAGCATTTACTACTATACTAAAATACTAATAAACTAAATGTAGTAAATACTACTTTCACTAATAGGTAATTCACTACTTTACTATAATTAGTAACTACTACATTTAGTATATATTGTTTATCAACACTATATGCACATCATCAGAACGGTAAGTCTTCCTTGTTCTCTTGTGGCATAGCTACCGATGGTACAGGTACATCGCTTGTGGTATCCGTCTGACTACCTGCTTCTGAAGTTGCTTCCTCCCGCTTTCCGGTATTGATGAACTCCAATGTGTCTGCCGTAATGGATAGTTGAATCTGACAGTTTTCATCCTTATCCTTCCACTGTGAAGCTGACAGTGTCCCCTCAATGAGCAGTAACCGTCCTTTGGTCAGGTATTCGGATAGTCGAATGTGGTTCTCTTTCTTACTCCGTACCCTTACCCAAGTAGTGACGCTGTTTCCATGTGAATAGTCATCTACCGCCATATCAAATGCGATGAATGAACCGTGTGTTCCAGTAATAACCTGGCAATCCTTGCCAATGCGACCAATTGTGTGAACGTATAACATAATAAATTCTTTTTGTGGCAGGTGGTTAGTCCTACCGTTACCTTAGTTTATAATATTTTTTATTTTCCCTCTATTCGGCCTGTTTGCGACCTCCGGGATGATTTTTTCTGCATCCAAAGGTGGCAGGAACAATCTGGCAAGGCTGAAGAGGAAAAATACGCTCACCAGCGGAGAGGAAGATTTTTGCACTTCACTCGCAGCAGAATGCCGGCATTGACACGACTGGGACTGGCGATTACCTTTGCGGAAAAATTCAATCCACGGCAGGTTGCACGGCAGCAGAAAGCGATAAATGGAAGTATATAAAAAGGGAATAGAAAAACGCTAAAGCAGGGAATAATAAAAAAGGAGAACGGACAGCCGGACTAAGATACAAAGACTACCTTGAAACTGTGAATAGTGATATACTTATATCATTATCCACAATTTCAAGTCTGTTCGTGTTTGTCCTTTGAAGAAACAACTTGACGCACTTTATGTAACACGCTACACAAAGTGTGTCAGATTTTTCTTGTAGCAAGCTGTCGGTCCTTATACAAAGGGATATATAGAAAAAAATTATAAAAGAGCCTACAACAGCTAACGTCAAATATCCCTTGCTCCAATGATTTGATTAAACTATTAAGTCCATAATCACTTATATGTACTTTTTAGACTCTTTTGAAAGCTCTCGTGAATTTCTATGGTTATTTTGAAAGCAGTATTCTCAAGTCATTTTTATTGATACCCATGTATTTACATATTTTAAACTCACTTATGCCGTCAGATAGCATTTCTTGAGCTGCTTTTCTATTCCTTTCATACGCTTCCAGTTTGTCAAAAATGGCATCTGTCAGAAAGTCTATCCATTCAAAAAAGACCTTTTCCCCTTCCTGAGTATTAAAATCTATTGTACAGGTTTTCGCACACCTCCTATGAAGTATCAGATAATAAATTCCTCCAATCAGATTTGCCATAATAGCTTTAATATTGATTTTCGCCGGTCTAAACAGATTGTCATAAAACGCAATCAAATTTAGATTCATAATATCCCGTGTTTCTGCTGTTCTCTTTGTCGTTTTATTGATAACCGACATTTCATAAAGCAACAACTTTTGCATTACAGTGTTATCAGACAAGCTCCTATAAAGGGTCTTGAATGTTTCCGCAAAAAACTTTTTAGGTCCCAATATGTTCAGGCTGGAAACGTCAATAGCATCATTGATCCAGAAATCATACTGCTTAGCAAGCCTGTCGTAAAGGTTTTCCATTGAGCCGTATCTTCTATAAAACACATTGGCTTCTATGTTTGCAGTTTTCATCAATGCACTCAAATTGACATTGCCAAAACCATATTCAGCTACAAGCTTTTCAAGTTCAGATATTACATCCTTGTCTATTTGTTCATTTGTCCTCCTATTTCGAGCTTTCTTTTCTTTCTGTTTCACTATTATATAGTATGTTATAAAAATAAATCTGTAAAAATCAGTAAAAGGAAATATTTTTATTTTAGCTTTCGATAAACTTCTTCTTTTCTGAATTGACGATAATACCCCAAGGTAGGCTGTATGTATTTATACAGCTATTCCATTCTCTTTTAATTTGTTTTGAAATAGAGCAATTGGGACTGTTGCAAATATACATTTTTATGCTTTACAAACAATAGACAGAATATAAAAACTACGTTGCCAATAAATTTGTATTTCAATAATAGACGTATGAATTTGCTTATTTATTGCTATATTATGGGAAAAATCTCCAATTTGAAAAAAGAACACTTACTACACGAAGAAGACTTGCTGCACATCTACATCAAATCCCTGATAGTTTCCGGTTGCGATAAGAGAAGTCAATTCAAATGAGACCCTAATGATTTCATATAAAGAAAACTTCATGTTAGATTATTCATATGAGAATTATAAGAATAAAGAAGCATTATATCAACTAATATAACTAATATGGTAGTCAACAAGAAAATAAAAAAAATATTTTTATATTTTTTTCTTTGTGGAACAGACATCAGTCTAAAGCCATGTTCCAATTTTTGATATTTTTTCTCATCATATATTTTTAAATTGATAAAAGATAATATTATCAACAATATAAGCATGGGAATAGCTATAGGTTCTGGTTTGTCATATATGCAAAGTTGAACTTGCTCATCAAATAGAGTCAACAAAATAGAAACAAAAAGCAACACATAAGAAAATTGACATACCGTAACAACTACAAAAGAACGGTCAGGAAATCCCTTTGACGGTACAGTAGTCCAAATCCAATAAAATATATTATCGAAAAATGAAACTCCATTTTTTTCTTTGAAAGAGGATGTATTACGTTTTATATTCATTGTGTTATGGCATCATTTTCCTTGTCTTAATATATGTTTTTTATGATTGGGCCTGACTCTCATTGGTTCACAATAATAAGGACGGTCAACTCTTGTTGCATCTGCGGGAGTAATAGTACCATGTATTTCTTCATAACTTGGCGGGGAAATATATGGACGTTTTGAGACACTGGTTATGAACCATAAAATACCAAGAGCAATTCCAACTGGAGGGAAATAAGAACCGATAATATAAATGCCCGTGTTCACTCCCATATTTAATGCCGCCTCGGAAAAAGTCTGTTTACCAGAAATCCATAACGCTGTATCAATAACAAGCCCTGCAATATAGATTTTCCTACCTACACCTTTCGCAACTTCACCTTTTGTTGTATATACTCTATTGGGATTACGAACCAAAGTACCTTGTCTGTTTATCTGAATATACTTTTCTCCAATGACAATAGGTTTTTGGGATAATTGCTCAAAAGAATTTGCAATACCATATAAAGACAAAGCAGTAGTTCCCTTGTCTATCAGCCCCTCTAATGGTTGCAATCCACTTTCGATATTTTTCTCATCCTTTATCACTACCAATTCATAGAAAGGTGTGGAAAATGATTCAGTAGATGTTGTATCAGATGATATGACATAGCGAGACCGCCAAAATACACACCCTAAACCTTCAACATAACCATTATGTAATTGTCGATTTTGGCACATTGCCTCAAATTGCTGCAAAGTAATTTCCATTTCAGACCTTTTTATTATATGAACGAGAAATATTTGTCTAAAGTGGCAAATATACAACTCGTTAATGTTTTACTTATTCTTGATGATATTTACCGTCCAGTATTGTACCTTCAGAGCAACCAATCCTTATGACTGGCAAGCTGCATAATAATGCTTTTTCTGTGAATATACGGTATAGCATGAGGCTAAAAGAGTATGGCTCCTTTGGCTTACCCCTCGTTCACTTGTACATAAGTGTGCAAGAGATTGTCCGATTTCGCCACGCTATTGAGGATACTCATCTGATTACGGACACCTATTCTTATCCAAATACTCTTTCTTTTCTTTATTCATATAAGTGAATAAATGATTTACAGATGGACATACATTATGCCCATCTGTAAATTCAAAATTATCCAATTTATTCTTGGCGATATTCACTTTCCCAAATAGCATCTTCCGGATTATCGCCTTTATGACCGGCAAGCTGTATCACGAAGCTCTTTGCCGGGAAATACGGTGTGATGTGGATATCAAGAAGCACATGGTCTTTCTGATTCGGGTCTTGTTCAATCTTCATAACCTTGAAGCGTTCGATGAGCTTGTTCGGTCCCATTACACTATCGAGGAATTTCACAACCTGACCACGTAAATCAGCTTCCGTGCGAGTAGTCCAATTCTCAAATGCCCGACGGTTCAGGAAGTCAATCAATACTTTCGTTATATAGTCGAATACACGAACTACGGAGTAGGTCTGCAAGCCAAGGTTATCTCCATTGAATAATGTCTTGGCAGAGAAAGCCATAACCTTGCTGTACTCATTCACCATCGGCACAAGACCCATACGTTCAAGTTCGGAAATCTCACTCTTGCGAAGGTCGAAGCGTACACTTTCTACTTCATTAAGTCCACCAAATTTCTTACCAGCCACTACCTGAGACATTAAAGTTTTGTATATTTTCCCGGCAAGTGAAGAAGATGGCGGAATATAAAGGTTTTCTTCTTCTCCAACGCTTTCCTCTCTTTGACGACCAAGCAACCAGTTACAGGTCATTATAGTATTCGATTTGAATACATCTCCACCCGTATGATTGGCATTGAAGAATATATCTACTACATCGTCCGGAGTTTCAAGATCTTGAAAGTCTGTAACAAGAAAAACCTTGTTCTCGTATGCAATCTTGGACCACTTGTCCAAAATGGCATTTGAACCTATATATCCGGGAACGACAAGCAACGAGTAGTTGCGACGCAGGTCAAGACGGTCAAAATTCTGTTTGAGTTCATTGCTAATGTGGTCAGCAAAAATGGTATTGTCCAAATCCTGAAGCTGCTCCATAGTCGCATTGACAATGGTGATATTCTTCACCTTATCACTTTCCGTGTTCTTGTAGAAGAACGCAATAGTACGGTATGCGCTTTCGAGTTCACGTGTTCTGGCAAGAGCATTCTTCAAGTTATGATTAAGAAGGTTCTCGGCATTTTCTGCGGTTTCCTTGGCCTTGTCCCGCATTTGTTCGGCAGTGTCATTCTCACGCAGGAGTTTGAGCCATACGCTTAAGCGATTCACCAAGGCCTTACGTTCATTTTCCCACTGTTCATCCGTGAGGAAGATGTTGCGACGGGCCTTTCGTGCCGGATTAAGATTGGAATATCCATCTATGATATTTTCAAGAAAAGCGAAGCCACCAAATTCTTTGAGCTTGTCTATTGCCGATGCAGATGACTTTTGCGCCTGTTGTGATACGACTTTCTGTGAGGTTGTCGTACTGGCTGTCTGTTGTTGAGTTTCCTGCTTCATCTTAGTAAAAGATTAAAGTTCTACTTTCTTTTGATTTGCCAGAATCTCCTCGATTGATGATTCAATCACGTCCATAATGGCATTTTTGACTTCCGGGTTTTCAAGTGCTTTCTGTAAAGCGCGGTTGGAAGTAAGCTGGCGAGTTATTCGGACACCCTGCTCTTTCTCAATGTCAAGTTTACTCAAGAAATCACTTTTCTCTTTAATCTTCTTGGCCCCGAAGTCTCCGAGTCCGGTGAATGTCATGATTTCCTTGACTTCATTACCTTCCGCATCCACGTGGCGTAAGTCAACTGTTGGTTCAAAACGTTGGAACACATCTTCAATGGTTTCCAAACCATACACACTTTCCGGAGCCGCAGGAGCTTCATCTGTCAGTTTTTGAACTATCAAAGTTCGGTTGGAGGGGATTTCCGCGATGGATTCGTTCGCATCGACTTTTACTTCGTTGCCTCCAATTCCATAATTGTAGATTGCCATAGCATTTACTTTTTAATATCATACTTTTTTTATAGCTCTCTCTTGGTTTTATGACCGTGCGCAATATATGAATTATTTCTGAAACCGTCAAATTTTTAGGGGTATTTTATTGGCATCTAATGAGGAAAATAGTATATTTGCGAAATAGAATAAAGAGAAGAATAGTATGACTTACCTGAAAATGCCATTACAATTGCAATCGGCTGTCGCCAAGAAATTGCAAAGGTGTTCCTATCAGGAATCGATAGCCCAACACATCATGCTACTGATTCTTTCTCATCATGGGGAAGTTATCGGGCGAGAAGATTTTGGTTCCATGATATGGGACCTTGAGTTCAACCAACTTGTGAAAATCAGCGATTGGGAGGAAGGGGTAAAGAACTCCTTAATAAAAACGATAGAGAAATATGAAAAGAGGCTACGGAATGTAGATGTGAACGTCACCCTTTTGGAAATAGAAGAAGAAAATATAGATAAGGTATCTCATATCCGAAGAAAGGCACAAATAACCGTGACCGGAACAATGGATAGAACCAACGAGAAATTCAGTTTCAATACCTCATTATATATAAGCCCTTTATCACAATAATCGAACTATGGCAGACAAGAAACAAATTGCAATAAAGGAACGAATATTAAAGCAGGCTATGGAGTTCTGGGGTGTATCCGATATACGCGATATGGACCCCGTGATAGATTTGCTGCTTGAAGTTTTTGCCCATGAGTCCAACAAACTGCATCAAGAAATAGAGCAGTCCGACTCACGGATACTTCACCGTCTGTCCAGAATACTCATAGGAAACAAATGGTCGCTGCCAAAGCCGGCCCATGCGCTTATGACTATTACCCCCAATCATGGGGAATGTTGCGAGCTTGATGCCGAAGATCATTTTTATGCAGAGAAGAACATATTTGGCAAAGGTGATATTCAAGTCTTTATAACCCCTTTGTTTTCCTATAAACTGGTTGACGCAAAAGTCAGAGCAATCGCATATAACGATAGCATAAGGCATTCAACCGATGGCTTTAGCACTCCAACACGCTTCCTTGACCCTAAAAACCGGATAGCGGATTATTGCGTCTGGGTCGGGATGGATGTGTCTAAAGAAGTCCTACAAAAAATGGACTCTGTGATGTTTTGCATCAAGCCTTCCGACATGGAGCTGCTTCCGTTTATGAATATGGCTTTCTTCTATGACTGCACTGGAAACCTGCTGAATGCAAAAACAGGCCTTCATGTTGAAGATCCATATAGTAATGCACACTACTTTGATGAAATCCGCGATTTTTATAGTGACCTATATTTTAATGTGAGTATAAGAGACGCTTCCAAAGAGAAACAGACCTACCGAGAAATGTTTCCCGGTTATGTGTCCGACTGTGAGATCCCGGATGACTCTGAGAGTCTCTTTTGGGTCAAGATAGCCTTTCCGGAAATATTCACGAAAGAAAGTCTTGAAAATCTGGAAGTATATTTGAACACATTTCCGGTTGTAAACAGACAAATCGTTTACAAACAGCATAATTTCCGTTCCACCGGACGGATTATCCCCCTGAAATGTCCGAGCCGTACACAATTCTTGAACATACGCTCGTTCCAAGATAACAAAGGCCGGGAATATGTAAACCGGCTGAACCAGTATGAAGAAAATCCGACAGGTATATTCAGCTTGTATTTTGGCGACCTTGAACGATTTGATTCGGACAGTGCCCGCTCATTAATTTCAAAAGTATTACAATTAATGAAAGAAGACGGGAGTGCTTTCGCTTCAATGAATCCGGATGCACTTTCGACGCAGCTCAAAGAGTTGTTCAACAAGATAAATGATATAGAGAAAGGATTGGAGGCCACACTAAAAGGAGATAACAAAATAAAAGCCTTTGTTTTAAGTGTCCCCCAAAAAGATGCGACCAATGCCGAGATAAAATATTGGGTAACTTCCGGATCTCTGGCGAACGGTTTCAACGAACGCACACTGATACAACAATTCAACATAGAAAAATATGACGCTTCGGGCATCATGTTGCGCACTTGTATGCAAGGAGGAACAACGCATGATGGCGAACAGGAACTTATAAATAGTTTAAGGTACGGTCTGTTGTCCCGGGAACGGATTATATCTAAAGAAGACATCAAAAGCTACCTGTTGCACAAGCTGGGAAAATATGTTGAATCAGTCGAAGTCGGTAATGGCGTGGCTATATCTCCTGACAGCAAAAAAGGATTAATCAGAGTGACAGAGGTCAAGATAAAACTTGGACAATTTGATAAAGATGAAATTCCCAATCTGGAAGAATTGGCTCATTATCTTGAAAAAGATTTGACTGAACGCTCTGTATGTAATTCAAACTATAAAATCAAATTCGTATGAATGATAGCAATTATAGTCCAAGTTTGGTGTCTGCCCTTAAGATAGCAAGAGGAATGGCACTTCAAGACAAGCATAACACGTTCGGCGTGTCACATCTTGTCATGGCCATGTTTGCAGAAAACACGGGCCTAAAAGAAATCTTATCCTCGATGCAGAAGGATGTCGGCTACATAATGGAATGGTTTGACACCCACCGCGAAATGTATAGGTCCAGTGGCACTTCCACAGAAGAAGTGGAACCTGACGAAGAACTGTCGAAAGTCTTGGATGAGTCCGAACGGTCTAAAATTAAATTAGGAGCGGATTCCATAGACTCCATCTGTGTGTTTACCGCCATATTACGTGAAGGTGTCGTGTATTCGCATCAGCAGATAGAGATGCTGGATATTTCGGAAAATGACATATTGTCCCACTACAATGCCCTTACCCCGTTGTATTCTTACCAGGGAGAGGAAATGC
Source organism: Bacteroides sp. AF25-38AC (assembly GCF_003602995.1). Lineage (NCBI taxonomy): Bacteria > Pseudomonadati > Bacteroidota > Bacteroidia > Bacteroidales > Bacteroidaceae > Bacteroides > Bacteroides sp. AF25-38AC. The sequence goes on from NZ_QTMD01000014.1 coordinate 112,238, forward strand.
AGATAACAGCAAGCGTTCCTTATGCCGACAACCTGAAAAACCAAGAAACCATCAATGCCGGCGGTTTCGTCGTAGGTAGGGAGAAAGAGGTCCGTACTATTTTAGAATGCCTCGAACGCTCAGAGAACAAGGGCATACTGATTGTCGGTGAATCCGGTATCGGAAAGAGTTCCATCATCAACGCCTTTGTCAAAGATATTTGTGAGAATGAAGACGAGATGTTAAAGCAAATATCTATTGTCGGACTCAATACGGCAAAATTGCTCGCATCAACCTCGTCTGAAACGGAGATAGCGCAAAAAGTTGTCAATCTAATGCACAAACTCAACCAACTGGAACAAGCTGTGCTGGTGATTGATGATTTACAGGTCCTTTTGGAGAACAGCGCATCAGGCAAGGCATCCACACTCGTCAACATATTAAGTGCGCAAATCAGCGAGGGGGCCGCAAATCTTGTTCTCACACTCACGAACGACTCTTACCGGAAGAATATCGAAAAGCATCCGATAGAAGGGCGTCTTGACATCATAAAGATTGAAGAACTGGATACGACTACACTGGAAAGTGCCATACAATTACATAAAAAAAGGATTGAAAACTATTACGAACTGAGAATCTCAGATGCGTGTATTAAAGACTCAATCGCACTCTCCAAACGATATTTTAAGGAACGAAGCCTGCCATCTGCCGCCATCGACCTGCTTGACCGAACCGCCGCTGCCGTCCGGCTATGCAATAAGAACGCACGAGCCAGTATATCTGATTTAGAAACGGATTTTGAGAAAATAAGGAGTCTCGACGAAAAAATATCTGAAGGACCACTGTACTTGCTGTACCGCTCTGTGTTCAGCAAAATCAGTGTCGTGTTGACTACCAAACTGTCAGACAACTATGTGTGGGACAAAGAAGATGACATTACGATAAAAGCAGGACGTTTGTCAGGCATCATCAAAGAGCTAAAGATGCTATCCGACCAGTCCATTGAAGAGATACGCTCTTCGGAAATAGAAGCGATTGTAGCGGAATGCACCAATATACCTATCGGAAAGATACAAGCCCGCGAGAAGGACCGACTTTTGAGCATCGAGAGTAAATTGCAAGAACGGGTCAAAGGACAGGACCGGGCTATTACGACTTTATCAGATGCCATTATAGAATCACGCAGCGGACTGAGCGACCCCAAGAAACCTATAGGTTCATTCTTCTTCCTTGGTCCTACCGGAACGGGAAAAACAGAACTCACAAAATCACTGGCCGAGTTACTGTTTGATGACGAATCAGCCATGATCAGATTTGACATGTCTGAGTTCAAGGAAGAACATTCGGCTGCATTGCTGTATGGTGCACCTCCGGGATATGTAGGATATGAGGAAGGTGGTCTGCTGGTCACTCAAATCAGGCAGAAACCTTATTCGGTAGTATTGTTCGATGAGATTGAGAAAGCCCATAGCAGTGTCTATGATGTTTTCCTGCAAATGATGGATGAAGGCAAAATACATGATAAACTGGGCCGGGAAGGAGATTTCTCTAATTCTATAATCATTTTCACTTCCAATATCGGAAGCCAGTGGATTGTGGAACAAATACAATCCGGGCATACTCCTGATTCCGGAAAGCTCATCGAGGTTATGGCACAGTATTTCCGACCTGAGTTTTTGGGACGTCTCACCGAGGTGGTTCCGTTTGCGCCAATAGATGAAAATGTCGCCAAACAGATATTCAACCTCCATTTTGGAAGATTGCAAGAACAACTGATGAAACAGAAAAACATCCAGTTGAATTTGTCGGATGAAGCATTGCAACATCTGGCAAACAAAGGATATTCTCCAAAATACGGCGCACGTCCGATTGCAGGAGTCATAAGAACTTATATCAAGAAGTCCGTATCTCGCCTGATTGTCTCTGAGCAAATCAGGCCGGGTGACAACATCGTCATAAACTATCGAAACGGAGAACTGATATGGGAACAATGTTAGCGCAAAAGAAACCCTTGGAAAGCATCCAACGAAGTCAGGCAATAAATTTCGTCGCAGAAATCTTTTATGATGAACTCCAATTTATTCTTGACCGGCGGCTGTTGGACCATACTATGGTTAATTGCCATGGTATGAACAGTCGTGTGAAATCCAGAGATGTATTAAGCGTTTCGGAACAGCATGTCGCAACGACAAATGCCGGCAAAGAATATATATTGCTGAATCTGGCCAGAAACAGCATCTACCATCAATTGCCGGAATTACTATTTCATCCCTTGGTACTTAGCACACCGGGCATGAGCAATAAGGAGATTGTTGAAGCCATCCGAGCCAATGAAAAACAGGATAAAGAGCTGATTCAATTCTTTGCACCCTTTGATACTGAATTTTTCAAAGAAAAGGTCCGTATCAATAACCGCCATCTGAATTTCTTTTCCGACCCGGACTCCAAGAAGAACTTCATCAAGATGATTGAAGTAATGGAAAATGTCGAGCTATCCATTACTCCCCATCAGAAATATAAGCTGTTCCTATTCCTTTGCAATGCAGAACGGTATAAAGAAAACCTGCCCGCTATCGAGCAACTGTTCCTTATCGTTTTGGGATTGAAGGTGAAACTGCGACTGGAAGTCCATGAGATTGATGAAACGGTTTACCTTTCAGTCGGTTCTGGATGTATCGGACAGACATTAGGCCTTAATGGTCTAATGATAAGTGAAACCGATGATTTGACGGCCACAATCATCCTTGATACTCCGACAGATGACTATGAGGAGGTAAAAACGCATCTATCCAATGTCCGCCGGATACTTGAATTTTTCATCCTTTCAACAAGAAATATCGAAGTTGATTATCTGGTATGTGGAGAAACGGATTTTATACTCGGAGAAAACCGATTAGGATATAATATGAACTTATGAAAAATCTAATAATATGAAGATATTGCTATATTTCTTTGCACGTTATTTATTGGCTCCATTATTTGTAGCCGTGATGATATTTATCTTGACCGGAATAAAAACGATCAAGAGCAAACTTAGCCTGAAGAAATTAATCATATTCATTCTTCTGGCTTCCATTGCCGTCGCTTTACCCAGCCTGTTCGGTTTCCTAAAAAATGAATACGTCTGGGGAGGCTTGACATTCACGGTACTGTCCTATATTCTCCTTGGAGCATTGTTCTGCAAACTGTCAACCTCCGATTTGTTCGGAGCAATCGGTATTGGCAGTTCCCGAACAGCGGTCATTCTCACTCTAACCACGATATGCGCTTTAGGCGGATGGTGCTACTATCTACTGTTTGAACTGATAAGCAAGCTGCCTTATTCGCTATGGAACACAACAAATATCCTGTGGTTTGCAATCCCGTATCTGATTATGTACAGCAGAACCCTGTTCCTGGACATCCCGCATCCGATATACACCCCATGGGAATTGAGCTATGGAACCTTTGACCGGAAATATTGGGACAACATAGACAACTTCGGTTTCCGAACGGTCAAAGTCAAGATTAAACGGAATATAAAAGACCCGACATACGCTTCGCTGGTTGTCCGACTGCCCAATGAAATATCTCTTGGAAACTGGTTCAATTGGGTTATCGAAGACCAAAACAGGCGTTTCCCCCAAAACAAGATTGAAACAGAAAAGGAAGATATGCAAATCGGATGGATGTTCTATACCTCAAAATGGTTTAACTTCCCATTGCTCATAAGAATACTTGACCCCACTCTGACCAGTGAGGGCAATAAGATTAAGAATAACCAAACGATATATATCCGGCGAGTACAAGTAGAAACAAAAACATCATAATATATGAAAACACTAACATATTTGCCTGTAAACTGGGTCAATGGTCTGAAGCTGACCAGCAAGCATTTCTTTGCAAACCAGTATAGCCAAACGGAAGCTCTCAACCGCGAAGCAGGAAGGAGCCTGACCAATTATAACTATGGCCTTGGAGAGGTTCTTGAAGGGATAGGTGACAATCTTGAAATTGAGATTTCAGGTGATACCATGTCCACTCTATGTGTCCGCCTGAAAAGTTGTAACGCAATCACCAAAGGCGGTCTGCCCATCGTTTATTACGACGGTTTATACGGGGATGAGAAACCCAGTGCAACCATTTCAGAATCCGGCCTGCAAGCCGAAGACAGCGAGTATATGGTACTAATATCCGTAGATCCATATCACTTGATACCTGTCGGTGAACCGGACCCGGAAGAGGTGCCTTTGCATCACCCGTATGTCTTGCCGAGCATAAAACTCCATATCGTCCCCAAGAACCAAGTCAACAAATCGTTCTACAGCCAGAATTTTTTGCTGGTGGCAGAGGTATGCAGACAAGGGAATACCTATAAAATCAATCATCAATATATTCCACCTGTACAACATTCCGCTTGCCACGATGGGATTAAAACATTCATTTCCCAATTGGCACGTACCCTACAGTCGATAAAAGAAGACGTGAAACTCATTTACAGCAGGAATGTTGCCGACAAGCGTAGAGATACGCTTGCCAACAACACATTTGAGCTGTGTAAGGCTTTCTCTGCCTTTTACAACTCAAGAATCTTCTTTATTGAGCAAATAGCCTTAGAGCAACCGCCGATATATCTTGTGCAGGCCGTGAATGAACTTGCAAACGGTCTGAACTCCGCTCTTCAAAGTCTTTCCGAAACGGAAAGAGAACAATTGCTCCAATACTTCTATGAGTGGACCAATGTCACACCCTCTGAATTTATCACGAAGATAGAGAGCGTAACCAAACTTGTGTATGACCATACCAATATAAACCAATCATTGCAGACGGCAGGGGCACTTGTGACACTGCTCAGCAATATGTTCCACAAAATGAGTGAACTGGAATACATCGGAATGGTTCGTGAGAATATTATAGTAGGAGACGAAAGTCACGAAACAATAGAAGCTCAGAAGAAACGGTCATGGTCGTTTATAGGTTGAGCGATTAAATCATAGCAAGTATGGAAGCAGAAAACAAAAAAGCTCGTTTGAAAGCGAAACTCCGATTTACTTTGGTATTCGCTATCGCACTGATTGTTACCACAACCGGAGGTGTCGTAACGATTGTGACTGCACAAAAGGGAATATCCCTTCTTGAAAGCAAGAAGGCCGAATATGACAATGTGTTCAAGAAACAGGCAGAACTTAACTTCCAGATAGAAGAATTGTTCCGGGACCTGAACAATCTGAAGACCAAACGGCGAAATTCGAGTGAACACAAGCATATGCAAAAACTGATAACCAAAAAACGGTTATTGATGGAAAATGACATTGCGATGCAGGCCGATAAAAGCAAGTACGAAGTGTATAAAGCCATGCTTGAACAGATTCGTGTCATCCAGTCATCCATGGATGACCTTGACCGCGAAAGCAAACAGCGTGAAAGCAACATGGAGCAACTTGAAAAGTGTAGAATCAAATATCAGGAATTAACCAAGAATAAACTGACGAAGCCATGACAAAAGACGAAGTGCTATGGGGAAATATCCGTTTTCTCCTGCTGCTGATTTTCTCAGTAGCCGCAATTTATATCATACTTTGCCGGTATATACTCGACGTACCGACAGAGGACAGTTCGGAACTGATAAACGACATCAACCATTCCGAGCGCATTTTTGAAATCCAGCATACACATATGCAGCAGGCGCAGAACATCTGGAATGAAATCGACTCTTTGGACTTCAACATCCATCAGGTACAAAAGATGGACGAAGTGAAGGATGGGATTTACCAATTGCAGCATATATACAAGGAAAACAATATGAATACGAAATTCCTTTTCGGCGTGTTGTCCTCCAGAGTGCTTAAATGCCAATTCGACATCAAAGAGGAATTGAACAGTCTGGTACACAACAACGCACTGATTGAACGGGATTTGGAAGAATGTAAAGCCAATTTATAAAACATTCGCGATGGATAATAAGAAAACTATAACAATCATCATATTGGGACTGGTTGCCATGGCAGGTATCCTTTTGTTCTTGTTCCTGCCTTCGAAGTCGCACCTTGCCAATATTGACTTTTATGTGTATGACACCAATGATAATTTTCATTATGAGGTCAATGAGCGGTTGGAGCTGTTAGTCAACGATACGGCAGCAATTAAAGGCAAGCGGCTCACTTGGGAAATGGGAAACGGCGATACACTGATGAGAAATACGGATGTGTCATACACTTATCGTAAGGCCGGAAAATATCTTATTACTTTGAAAATAGACGGAAAACACTCCGTAAACAAGTATATCAAGGTTATCTCAGGACTGGAGCATGAGGCCATTGATTCCATACCCCGTATAAATGGAGTGTCAGAGGGTTATCAAGGCGAAGAGCTGGTCTTTTCGGCAGAAGGCTATGGCATGGACACATGGCTATGGGAATTTGGCGAAAGCGGTACTGTGGACGCATACGAACAGCAAGTCGTATATTCGTATGATATTCCGGGAGAATACACCATCTCATTACAAACCAATACGACGAAATATCCGGTGAAGCACCGTATAACCATTCTCCCACGCTTTGAAAAAGCAGAGGAACTGGTCACGGTAGATTCGTTGGCACTGGTACAGAATGATATTAAAAAACACCTGCAAGCCATAGCTGACGCCAAAGTCTCACAAAAGTCGGTCTATTACGAACATACAAATTATATCCGTAAAAAATATTTTTGCATTGATGCAGACCAGGTAGTGGTCATCATCAATGATGAAAAATACAATGACTTCAACGGCTATTGCCAAGGACTGCATTTTCTTGAGAGCAACAGGAAAAAGCGTGTGAGTATTGATGATGTGAAGATTGACGATTTGAATTGCGTCAAGTCCATCCATGTGACACAAAGTTATATTGAAAAATGAAACAACTGAATCTCATACGAAATCTGTTTTCTGTGGCCGTGATGATGACTCTTGCGTGCAACGTATCTGCCCAAGTGTCCATCCGCGACAGGATACAAATAATGGATAGGGATATATTCAATTATCCGGAATCAACGGAAGCACCTGTCAAAACAAAGAAAAGCAAGACAAACAGAATTGTCTATTCGGACAGGGCCGGAAATCAAAGTTATGAAGACCCGTATTTCCAGCGTAAGCGGTCTTCACACGGGATTGGTACACCCTATTACATAGTAGGTGAAAAGAACGGAACCTACAAACTCGTTCAGGCCGACCCTGACATTACAGGCAAGCCCAAGTCGATTATAGGTTTCCTGTATAACAGCAAGAGGCACTTTAAAGAACCCCGTAAAGTCAATTATGCCGGATGGATACCATCGGAAAATATACTGATGTACGACCATGCCTATATCAATCCCCGCAACAACCAGCCGATAAGGTACCGTATAGGCATAAACAGCATTAACAAGCTGTTCGATATCCATCAATTCTTCAATGGAGATACCCTGAAAATATACGGAGAGCCGTTTCTGAAAACAACAACGGATGCGGTAGTTGTCAGCGGAGAGGTTGTTTACCTATACAAGTTGGACAAGAGCGGCAAATCCGCATTGATTTCCAATGCTCCCGCATTATCAGACAGTACCAAACGCTTTTTAGGCTGGATTCCCGCTGACCTTCTTGCAGAAGTCGGCCAGAATGAAGTGTATCATATTGATTATTCACGATACCGTGATTCTTTGTTATGTACCGTCAACCTGATGTATCCCGATACGTTGGCACTACATAATGCGAATATTCAGGGTACGATATTGTTCAACTTGGATGGAAACCCGGCAGGGCCTATAACGGATGGGAATATCCGGCTGAACTATCCTCTATCCGTCTGGGACAAGAACTGGAATAAGATTATCAATATCAAAGGCGGAGACATCATGGTTTCCGATGTCCGAAAGATGGAAGCGGAAAACAAAAACGTGAACATACATGTGCTGTTCAATGATACCGACCTGCCTTATCTATCCCCATATATCAATGTGCTACAGAACCTAAAGCTGAAAATGAAGCCCGGATATGACTACACATTCTCGGCAACTTGCATATCCTCCAATGGAGTAAACAGACATCTGGCTCCCACCAAGGACTTTTCAGCCTGGCTCGACTATATCAAACGATCCATTTCTTCCAAGCGAAAGAACGAGCAAGAGGAACAATCATCGTTTTACGGTTTTGGCGGGGCTATCAAACAAATCTCCTGCTATGATAACGAAAGCCGTTTCAGCAACAATGTATTCATCATTTTAGGGTCAAAGCAAACTTTATCCTTGCACGAGCAACAACTCTCGTGGCTGGCAACCCAACCGGCAAGGCTTCTGTTTGCCCAGATAGACAGAGCGTCAGGCACTGCGTATCAGGACTTCCTATTGCAGGCCAAATCCATTCTGGACAGCCATTCTACGAAATACATAGACCATATATCCAATTATATCGCAGACAACAGACTGGTAAAGACGGAACTGTTCAAGAACATAGAAGCTACGGATGCCAACTTATATCTGTATGATGCCCCATACAACAGCCTTACGGTAGGAGGAATCTTATTCCCTAAAGGTCGAAACAGGCTGGAAAGCAACGCTTTGGAAACAGCCTTGGATTCCGTGTTGCGGCAATCTTTCGAGACGGACAGCCTACTGTTGCACTCGCTTAAAGATTATGAGCGAAATATAGGTGTCCTAAGAAGCCGTCCCACATCCGAATTGACGCATATATTCTATCATACGGAAAATCCTGACAGCACGAGCCTTGACGATATAGATAGAAACAGCGTGAATGACACCTACTATATAAAGGTCTCCGTAGCGGACAGTATAATGAACGGATACGAATATGGGTATCTACTCGATGACAGGGAAGTGATGGGACTGCTGCAAAGCTACAGGGGACTGCTCCCGGAGTTTTCAGATAACATAGGGAAAAAGGAGTTAAGAGTGCTTCGCAAGCAATTCAAGCGGCAAAAGAAAAGCATAAACAGAAGTTTCTATCGAAAAGTATTGCCCAGAAATCCATATCTGGCTCAAATCTTCTATTATAAGACGGGAGTCATGGCCAATGACAGCCTTTTAAATTCAACAAAGGTGAAGAAACTGAAGAAAAGAAAGGTTGAGCTGACAGACTTTAACAGTGGCTATACAGCCCTGATTTCAAAGATGAAGAGACTGGAAGATATGTATCAACGCAACCTTTTCAGGCCCGTATTCATAGCCGGCAAGAAATATTATTTTATTCCGAAACAATTAATACTGTAAATAAATGGAACCAACAAGAGAACAACTACAGGCAGAGATACTTGAAATCTTGTATCAGAAGTGCCTCCAGAAACCAATATGGGTATCTTGTGCAGAGATATTTTGGAGCATCAGCAACCTCAAGGTATCAGAACGGAGTGTCAAGGACGTTCTTGACTGGCTGGTAAAAAACGACCTTGTCATTTATCAAGCAGATAAATACCAGATTGCCAAGCGCGAATTTATGGATATATCAAGACGCAAGGCCCTTGAGAAAAAAGAGACCGAAGAAAATGCCGAAGTCCGGACTGTGGAATATGGAACATCCATACCACCTCACACGATGAACCATCATCCATGGCTTGAACGAGAGTACCAACAACCTGTTGCGAAACCGTCAAACACAATGTTTGCCATCATAGCGTTAATAGCCTTTCTGATTAGCGGTACACTCGTCGGCATACTCCTGTTCAACAGCTTCGCAACAGAGCGGCGCAATAATGCAGAACTGACATACCTTCCGGACAGCATACAGGTTCCGTCGTTACAGGTAAGCACACCCGGATATATCCGCGACGCATATACGACCAACCGTAACTTCAAGAACATCCAAACTTCGCTGGAGACACAGCAACGGATTAATGCTGAACTTATGGATATCTGCAAGGTACAACAATCCCAGATTAATATACTGACAACTTGCTCCAAACAACAAGCGGCGGACATCGAACATTTGGAAAAGGAACGGAAGATATACACATGGATGATTGCCCTTGCACTCCTGGTATTAAGTTCATTGCTTATCTGCCGATATGGGCGCAAGAATTAGGATATACGCAAAGATTCAGACTACATAGTCAATCTGCCAACGGTATCTGCCACTTTCATGCGGTGGATACCGTTTTTTCTGTATTCCGGCAGCAATTTTCGTTCCGACGGGTTCGTCCGTCCCTGATGAAACGTCTTCTGAAAGTACCATTACAATACTGGCAATCAATCCAATAGAGACACATCATCAACGGGGTACATTCCTAAGTATATAGGACAGTGGCTTTATACACGAATATTAGTTTAAAACGTGTTAAAATGAAAACAACAGCAAAAAAAACGCGCTAAAAAATTTGGAGAAATGAAGATAAGCACTTATATTTGCTCACATCAAAGATGATGTTTTATTTTCTTCTCTTTTTCCCACAATAAAACTGAGTCATCCGGAGGCTGAGAGGAAATTTCAAAAAATCGTTTTTGAGGTTTTCTCTTTTTTGCATCTATACCGGTTAGGGCGCAAGGACGGAGAGACCGCAGTAAAAATTAAGTTTAACTCATTAAATCCAACGAATTATGGCATTTAGAGCATCATTAGAACTTAACAACAAGGAATTTGACGTCCTTTATTCAAACTATGAGTTCAGTCGTAACACGGACTCTAAAGGTATGCCCTCTTCAAGCGTATTGGGCGGTAGAGTAAAAGTAACTATCGAATCAACAGAAGACACTTCTGTTATCGAGGCAATGCTGAACAGTGCTTTCAAACCCGTAGAAGGTAAGATTACCTATAAGAAAACGGAGGAGGACGCCAAGATGAAGGAAATCCAGTTCAAGAACGCATACATCGTTCACTACTCGGAAACTCTGGACGCGAACAACGATGTGCCTATGACAATCACCATCACGTTCTCCGCTGAAGAAATCACTGTCGGCAGCGCAGCTCTTGACAACCGTTGGCCGAAGAAATAAATCGGCGTACATAGGTAAATCCTAAAATCAAAACATTTGTCAGGCCGTCCGACGGACTTCCGCCGGGCGGCTTTGGCAATTTGGATATAAACCGTCAAATATAATGCCGCCATGCTGGAACAAAAAAAAGTCACATTGGAAATAGCCGGCATCCCCATGCCGTCGTTTGTACAACTGATGCTCAAACAGAGCATTAATGAGCACCACTATTTTGAGATAACGCTGGATATCCAGGCCGTAGAAATTTATGGTGTGGAAATACCGAATGTGTCAAAGGACTGGATTGGGAAAAAAGTAATCATGGACTTCGGCGGCACTATTTTCATCGGCATCGCCACCATGGTAGGACTTCATCGTGCCGGTGGGACACACGGAAATATAAAAGTGACGGGATATTCGTCAACATTCCTACTGGAGTCGGACCAGACTTGTGCCTCATGGTGCAACAAGTCCTTGTCTGACATCGTTAAGGAACTTACAGATAAGGCAGGAGTGCAAGCTCTTGTCGATCCGGAAACGAAATCGAAGCTGGAATACGAATGCCAGTACGAGGAAACCAACTTCAGATTCATACAACGGCTTGCCCGCCAATATCAGGAATGGCTCTATTACGATGGACAGAACCTTGTTTTCGGGAAGCCACAGCCCGGCTCAACGACCAAGCTGATATACGGCGAGGAACTATCCGTGCTCGATGTCTGCTCGCAGGCACTTGCCCGACCAATAAAGGGAAGTTCTTACCATTCGGTGAACGACCAGACCTATAACGGCCAGTCCCCTGATGCCGCAGCCGGACAGAACACATTGGGACAAGCGGCCTTTGACTCGTCATTGGCACTGTTTACCGCTCCCGCCGTACAACGTTCGGAACCACGCATCACCAACAAGGGTGAGCTTGACGCCTACTTCCAGCGCAAGCAGCAAGGCGACACCGCCGCATCCTGTTTTGTCACCGGAGAGAGCGACTGCTATACCCTCACGGTGGGCAGTATCATAGATGTCCACACCGCTATTCATTCCGGAATCAAAATATTCGTCAAGAACAGTATCGGCACCTATATCATCACAGAAATAACCCACGTAGCCGGCATGGGTGACAGTTACCAGAACTATTTCACCGCACTTCCGTCCTCTATTCCCACCCTTCCATGCCCGGATGTGCCTCTGCCTGTCGCGCATACACAGCAAGCCGTGGTTGTCAGCAACGAGGACCCGAAAAAGTTAGGTCGTGTCCAAGTCAAGATGAACTGGCAGACCGGTCCGATGCAAACCTCGTGGATACGGGTACTCACTCCTGACGCAGGTACAAGCGACAAGGTGCCCACAAACAGAGGATTTGTATTCATACCCGAAAAGGGAGACCAAGTCATGGTGGCATTCAGATATGACGACCCGAACCGTCCGTTTGTTCTTGGCAGCTTATTCCATGGAAAGTCAGGTACCGGTGGCGGCAGTTCAAACAAAACAAAAAGCCTGACTACCCGCAGCGGTTGTACCATAACGCTTGATGATGAAAAAGGAAGCGTTACCGTTGCAGATCCAACCGGAAGCACAATCATCTTGAACGGTGACAATACCATCACCATTGATGCTAAGGACAAAATAACTATCCATTCCAAAGAATTGGAGATACTTGCTGACGAAAAGATAAGAATTGAAGCCGATTCAGAGGTTGAGGTACTTGGTAAGACCTCCACTTTTGAAGGTAAGTCCGAGGCAAAAATAAAAAGTGATGCGTCCATTAAGGAAGAGGCAGCTACAATCGACATAAAAGCATCTGCAACACTGAAAGCAACGGGAGCAACTGTTGATGTGGATGGTTCTGCGATGACAAATATAAAAGGCGGTTTACTTAATTTTAATCCATGATAAATAACGAACATAATCCGATAGCCATAAGAATTAGTAATATACAAGACTTATGGATTGAAAATCGGGAGAAATTTCCCGATGCAAAGATTTATTGTCTCGTTTGCGAACCAACCGATTATCAAATTGTAGAAGGATTCATACGGCTTGAAGCCTCCGAACATGGTTGTACATCGGATATAATCGTCGGTTTCAAGGCCGACTATAATGATAAAACAGACTTTTATAAGTTCTTGATAAAAACGTGGATAGATTCGTTTTCCATGGATGTAGAGAAAAATCCCGATTGGGATTGGGCGGATTTTTCTTCATTCAAGTCAGAATTGACCTCTGTCAGTTCTCTAAGTGCAGATAAACTACGAGACTTGTATATTCGTCTTGTTACAAGTTTCAAGAAATTCGTCGGAGACAACAATCTACTCGGCATAACCCTCTTCATATCCCGCATTGGCGATGTGGAAGCTCTGAATGAAGTAATAAAGGAAATAGCCGAGCGACTGCCCGCAGGGGTTGCGCTTATTCTGATTGACTATAAAAAGCGAGAGGTCTATGATATCCTGCTGTCTGAAATGAAAGGCAGGATATGCCTAATAGACATCCCAAATCAGAATATGGCCGGCGCATACAAAGAAATTGCGACCCAAGGTAATCCACAAGACCCGAACGTAAAATATCGGAAATGTCTGTTCGAACTTGGGGAAGCTGCATCGAAAGGTAACAAGGATGAAGCAAAGAAGTTGGGGTATGAACTGATAAGGCTAAGCCGTGAAATTGGCGGAACGGCATTTATGGCTTCGTCCTACCTTATGTTTGGGGGATTCATGGTAAGGTTTCATCGTGAAGCCGGGTTCTGCCATGATTTGTTTGACAAAGGAATAGCTTTGGTCCTTCCCAAATATCATGATGAACAGGATTGCGCACAAATCCTGTTACAACTCTATAATTACAAAGGAACTGTACACAGTTACAATAAAGATATAACAGGAGCCATCAAACAGTTTATGACAGCCGTTAAGATAGCCAAAGAGGTCGATATGAAAACCGAGGTTGTAAATGAATACAACTATGCGCTACTTATGGCATTGAAAAAAGACAGGCTTACATACGAACCGATCTTAAATGAGGCATTTGAGTATGGATACTCTTTTTCTGACGAAGACTTAAAGATTATCAATCTCTCATTTATTGCCTCTACCTATCTTGACAAAACATACAGCCTTGATTCGTCAAAAAGAGACGAAATCTCAAAACGTATGTCTGACTTATATGGCGAGGACTGGCAGCTTTCCACAAAGGAACTGGCAGCCAAACTCGATGCGGAATACTCACTGAGAAACCAAAAATAGTCTGATTATGTTACTCGCGGACAGTCATATCACTATGGTAGTCGGGGTTGACGTCCATGTGACGAC
>NZ_QTMD01000015.1:0-117357 GCF_003602995.1 Bacteroides sp. AF25-38AC
TCGGAATATAATAAGTTCACCCCTTGACATAGACCACTGAACGGCCGGCACCACGCTTGCGAATCACGCCGGAATCGATAAATGTCTGCAAATCCCTCGAAGCCCGGCGGGCGGTGACATGGACAAGGCGGGAATATTCTGCACGAGTAATACAGACATTAGCTTCCAGAAAGTCCATCATGCTTTTTTCACGGGCAACCATGTCGCCCATTGCTTTCGGTTTATCCGGGAAAAAGCGTTTATCCGCACGTTCCAACTCCATCTTACCTGCCACATAACGTTTGAATTCGATGCCGGGACGGAATTTCACCGTGGACATCTTATAAACCGCAAAACGCTTTGTGATACTTTCTCAAATCGTTTCGTGAGTATTTTGCAATTGTTAACACAAAATAAAATGCGTTTTTTTGTTATTTTCCGAAGCGGTTTAACCTTCTTTCAAATGATCTTTAAATGTTCCTCAAATCATTCGGAATGTCTATCTTTGTGTAAATCTTAGGCATGTGTACCTAAAAAAGTGATGCTTATATTCCTCTCTCCGCTGTCTACTAAATTTCGACTAACTCACTTATCGGCTTGATATAAGACGCCCACTTGCTCCATCCACTTGATGATTTGTAGGCATCAACGGAACTATCGGGTACATAGATATTGGGTATGTTTGAACCTCGGAATGTCCAGTAATCGGTGGTTGGCGGTATTGTCGCCCTTATGATTAGAGTCTCAAGCAGCGGACAGCCACCCATTCCCGTTACTGATATAACACTTTCTCCCCTTATCTCTACATAAGTTAAATTAGGATTATCCGCAAGCCCATCTATCTTTGTAACATTAGACGGATAAACGAATCTGGATATGCCAGCTCCTGAAAATGCGCCGTTATTAATTGTTGTTACAGATTCCGGAATTGATATTTCTCTCAGTTTAATACATCCGCTGAAAGCCGACTTAGAAATGGTAGTACATGCACTGCCTATTATACATCTTTCCAATGAGGTACATCCCATAAAGTTTTGATAGCCAATGTCAATCCGTTCAGGTAGTTCTATACTCCTCAATGCGGTACAGCCGTAAAAAAGGCTACTGGACGAGGTGGTGAAATTTAGCCACTTGAACTCATCGAATGTGGTAATCTTTGTATTCTTTGCAAATGTGCTGGCACTGATTATCCGTTGGACAGCCGCCTCCTCTTCCGTTATATAGCCGTCCTTGTCCTCATCCCATATACCAAGACATATTCGTCGGGTTTCAGTATCCCTGAAGTGGATAGCAGCTTCACCGATGAGTATCAGATTCAGTCTATTGAATATACTTCTCAACACATCCACAGAGTCCTGATAGTACTTGGAATGCACAGTAATGGTGCCCTCCAATACCGGTATGGGGTCTTCACCGGACAGTCCCTCGGCTGACAGTCCGGAATAGCTGCCGTCGGACAGCTGGGCGAGCATGTCGAGTGCGTCGGCAGTGTAATACTCTTCATTGAAGCCTATGGCGCGGATGTGTTTCAGCGCGTGGGCATCACCCTGGGACTGTTGTGCCTCAATGACATCAGACAGCAGCTTCATGGGGCTCAGCAGGGGGCAGTTCTCCACCCAGAAGTCCGTGATGTTTCCGGCACACTGGCCGATAATCAACCCTTCGGTCGACAGCAGCGGGAAGTTCTTGAATGAGATGTACTTGTTGTTTGCCGGATACTCGATGACTTCAAGACTGCCGCCTTCCGGAACCTTAATCTGGCTGAGATTGGTTCCGTCCGCATATATCTCACGGATATTCTGGCAGGCGCTCAAGTCAAGAGTACCCTGCAAGGTGGCAATGTTTGACAACAGGACTTTCTGTAGGCTGCCGCAGTCGGCAAGGGTAAGCCCGGTGATGGTGATGATGACGTTTTCGGTCTTGCTACCCAGGATGAGCTCCGTCAGGCGCCGGCCACGGACCACCATGGTGCCGCTGACGTTCTTCCGGTGCCAGTCGCCGATGGAGAGCAGCCAGCTCGCCGCCTGGATGGCGTTCTGCTGGTCGGCAGAGCCGCCGAGGTCGATGGTCATCCGGCACACTTCACCGGCCTTGGTCCTTGCGCCCTGCACGATGCTGGTACCGTTTGCAATGGCCGGGTACATGTCGAATGCCGGGGTTATCTCGTAATCTATCAGGTCGCCTGCTGCACGCACGATGATGGTGTCCGTTCCGCTGTTTGAAAACAGACCATAGCTGTATTTCGACATGATGTACATGATGCGCTTCTTCACCCAGGCGGTTTCGGCAGAGCAGAAGTCGCCATGCGATTGGGTGATAGGGTCGGTGTCGTTGGTATAAGAGCCGTTGTTGTAGGCTATCTTGGCTATCTCGTAGCGTTTGGCATCGGCGTTGACCAGCGTGGCCGGAAAATAGTTCTTGATGCCGAGATAATACTTCTTGTAGAAGGCATATACCTTGTCATAGGGAGTGCCCGAGGATTGTCCGCACAGGCTTTCCATGGCACTGAGCATCTTCCGCATGCCTGCCGCAATCTCGGCGCTGAATGCCAGTTCGAGCATGTTCCAGAATACGGATGTCTCGCCGTTCCAGATGGGCTGGCCGTTACTGTAAACATCGTGCATCTCGCAGTGGTAGGGCTTGCGGTCCTGACCCTGGTTGTCTATCGGGAAGATGGTGTCGGCATCGTCCAGGCGCCACCGCCACTTGCTGCCGGTAGTGCAGAAGTTATACGGATAGGTGTTCTTCGCCCGCTGGTCGGTTCCGGCCGTAAACTCCACGAAATTATGATGGAATACGGCGTCGCTGATGTCGAAGCAGTCGGGGATGGTAGCCCGGAAAAGCTGCTTCCTCGCATTGACGAACAGTTCATTCAGCTGGTCGGCCGTGAAGGCTGATAAATCACTGCTTAAATACTCTTTGAGCTGTGTCTTAAGGTTAATCTGCCCGGCCCCGATGTCCGAAGGGATGAATTTCCCTTCCGCCGCCTCATAGTAGTACAGATTGTAGAGGTCGGCATCGCCGGTCTTGGCAATCCAGTACTCATACCCCGTGCTCCGATATTCCGCAATAGAAGCATTCAGCTCCGCCAGCGTGCCGCCAAACGGACGGATGCGGTTGTTGCAGACATATACGGCGTTATAGGAATCTATCCACCTCTGCGCAGAGAGCGGTTCGGTCTCGTCGGCATTCAGCTCTCCGGCGTCGAAGTCCCAGCAATTGGTATCATTATATTGGAAGGCTTCCTCATCGGCATTGTACGCCCAGTATGACTTGCCGCGGTTCCAGGGCACACGGAACAGTGCCCCCAGCGGTGCGTTGTCCGAGCCCTCTACAGAGAGAAGTTCCGGGAAAGCCTCCGTATCATAACCGAAACAAAGGTCATCTCCCTTGTCCGGGCCGAACGTAAATTCTCCCATGCAAGTATATACATCCTGCCCTTCCTCGTTCACGGACTTCGAGAAGCCGATGAACGGTTCCTGATAGACGGCCACACGTATCTTCGGGTCGGCAGCCATCGCCTCGTTCTTCATGCCTGTCTCCTTGAAGAGGGCATCGTAGGCATCCACGCTGCCTGCCTTGTGGTCCTGCATGGAGCTCGCCCAGTTCTTCTTGGCGGTCAGGCGCCCGGACTTCGGAACGTTGTCGTACATCAGCACACAGTTCTTGTCCGTGGTACCGTCGGCATAGGTCGCGATGGAGGCTATCTTGTTTCCATCAGCGTCCTTCAGCCCTTTCATCTTAAATCTAATATTCCACTCCAGGTATTTTTTGGAAGATGTACCCTGGCCTTCCACCAGCAGATTGGTAAGCGTGAAGTTCCTCTCCGGCTTGTCCTTGAAGAAGACTTCCAGATTACCCGCCACGCCCGAAGGGTTCATCAGGTTCGGGAAAGGCTTGTCTACCACAAACACGTTGTACAGCAGCTTCGTGGCATTGAAGTCGATATTCACACCCTCACCGTCCAGCACGAGGTTGACGTTTTTCTCCGCAAGCTTCTCGTCGGTGGTCACCAGCTGGTTGATATAGTTCTTCTGTACGGCTTCCGAAGGCAATGCACTGTCGTAGACACGCAGCCCGTACAGGTAGAGGTTGGCATAATCGCTACCCAGCACAATCTTGCCGTCATTGCGGAAGTAGTCGTTGTTCTCGTAGGCATACTGCCGGTTCTTCTTGCCGTTGATGTAGATGGCCACAATGTTGAACCCTGCATTCCCGTAGGCATCGGGCATCACGACTACTGTCAGGCGGATACGCACACCGTTGTCTATAGGTACGTCCTGCGTCGAGCTCTCCTGCATGGACTGGGAGAAGAAGGATACGTTCTCGCCCGACACGCGCAGGCCTACGTTGTTCTCCGCAATGGTGATGATGTCCTTGCTGGCATCCGAGGGATTCTCCACCTTGAAGTCGATTTCGATGGTCTTGCCCCGGCGGGCGGCTTCCGTGGCGAAGGGGCGGTAGTCTATCACGGCCCTGCTGCGGGCGAATATCTTCAGTGCCTTCACTCCGTCGGCGTCAGCCGCCCATCCGTCGTTGCTCCAGTTCAGGTTGCTCCACTCTACCGGTACGGCCGTCTTGTCCACCTCGTTGATGACGCTCCTGTAATTCGTCTGCGAGTTGGCACGGGTCCGAGGATTGATATAGAGTGCGGCGCCTGCCGTAGCCGAATAGCCCAGCGAGTTGTTCACCGGCAGGACAATGGGTTCCGTCAAGGCATCCGCACTGTCCGTCACGCCGACTGTGACGCCGAAGTCGGCATCGTCATCCGTCTCCACCTCCATCGGGTAGGTGAAGGTGTTCCTTGCGTTCGCCACGATGGCGTCATTCTCGGAACTGTACACCTCCATGCCGCCTCTGGTGATGGAGAACCTTGCCTCGGTCAGTGCGGACGGACCGTCGTAGATGGCGTAGTCGAACACCGTGTTGTCCTGCCAGTTGGTGAGCTGTTCCGCCACGTTGTTCACGCACATAAGCTTCACGGCTTCGCTGGCCGTACGGATGCACATGATGTTGACCGATACGGATTTTGTCTGGATGGTATTGTCGGAGTTGGAAAGATAGAAACTCACGTTGTATACGCCCGTCGCTCCCGGATGCTCCAGCAAGTAGATATACGGAGTATCCAGATACACGGCTGTGCCTATCGCCTTGTCGTAGCTCTGGCTGTAGCCGTCGCCGGTGACGGTCAAGTGCAGCGTCTTGTTGATGTTGCCGTTGATTATCATCGGGATGTTGATGTTCCCGGAGAAGGCGGTCCACCAGGCGAAGTTCGGGGCGCTGATGCCCAATGACGTGAGTTGCACGTTGTACGTCACCGGTGCGGTGGTCTTGTCGGTATTCTCCCCCTTGATGGAAATCTTCACGCTGTTGCTTCCTGATGACAGCCATTCGGCTATGTCCTGCCTGATGGATACGCCCGAAGAGACTTCCATCTGCTTCACCACGGTGAAGTCGGCATACTTGGCGTTCTTCATCATGATGGTGCACAGGCCGAGTTCTCCGGTAGACTTGTAGGGTTCGTCCAGACTGTCCCGGTACTGCGAGACGAACGTAAAGTCAAGCACGCACTCCTCGCCGTACTGGGTGGCGAAGCCGAGCGAGGCCATGTTGTTCCGGACATATACGCTGTACATGGTTCCGGCACCTCCGGCCAGTTCGCGCACAGTCTGTTCAAGCGTCGCACCCGCCGCCCCGTCGAAGGCCGTACCCGGGTCGGTGCCGATGACAAGCTGCGCATTCCTCACTTCCTGCAGGGCGTTTTTCAAGCTCTGCATCGCCGCCTTGTTCGTCTCGAGGCTGTTGTCATTAACGCACTTGGCGAACTCGTTAATCTTTCCGACAAGCTCGTTCAGTTCCTCGGCCTTGAGGATGTTGCCACGAACGAAGTTTCTGTTTAATTTATCCATAACCTATCCTAATATATCGTTGTCATCAAGCCTGCTTGAGTCCAGTATGAAGTCTACAATCTCAATAACCTTGCCGCCACGCGCGGCAAGGGCGTGCATTATCAGGTTCGTCTCGAGCATGCCCGTGTCGGCCATGTCACTCTCGATACGGCTGATGACCGCATTCGTGGCACCTCCATCGTCACCGGTCACGCGCTTGCTCAAAACGAACCTGATGTAGCCCATGTCACTTGACGTTCAGTTGGTTGATAATTTCACGCTTCACTGCGGCTATGAGCCGGGAGTTCTTGACTACAAGCTCAAGGGCCTTGCTGTATCGTTCAGGAATCTCCACTGCATCCTTTGAATAGTAGATGCTTTTAGCTAAGTCCTCAAAGCCTATGTCCAGCAGGATACTGCCGTTGTACATCATTTCATTGCCGACGGTTTCCGCGGCGTCGAAGGTCTGTCTGCCGCCCTCGAATGAGGTCTGGGCCTCGATTTTTCTAAAGTTGATTTTCATGATACGTATACTATTAATTTATAATATCCTTTTAATTATCTGGCTGGATAAGATTTCTTGAGTATGCCATTTTCAAAAAACCTCAATCCATACATAGTGTCAAGCCAAACCTCGTCACTTTCGCCAACACCAGTTGAATTCATTATACTAATTCTGTTTGTAGAAATACTAAGAATGCTTAGAGTACTTCCATGACCACTAGTTATCGAAATATATGGGCTATTCTCATTACCATCCTTAAAACCGATATCAATAACTTTATCATTATTATTGTCATACACTCTTATGCTGCCATATGTTCCGTCAGTACCATATTCATTTTCCTCCTTTATAGTTACGCGGCTTCCTCCAGACATAGATGTACTAAATTCGCCTTTAAATACTCCGCTATTGGCTGTAACATTATTCAAGGTAATGTTATTCAAAGTCGCATCATTCCCGTTGATGTCACCCGATAATGTAAGGTTATTGGCGGTAATGTCATTCAGCGTCAAGTTTCCGTCCTTGTCCACCACGAACGTGTCGTTCGCCACGATATGCCCGTTGAACCGGATGAGGTCGGCGCTCACCAGCGCATTGCTCTGGAACCTCCCGTCGGGCAGCTCGGTAACGAAAGCGGCTATATACGATTTCTTTACATAACCATCCGAAGCGGTTTTCTCTGCAAACATCTGCACAAGGTTTGATTCGGTGATGAGCCCCGACTTGTCGATGTTCGTGATATGCCCCGCCGCATCAAAACTCACTTTCTTCGACAGCAGCGAGTTGAAGTCCCCGGTCGTCACAAGTCCGGAGGTGCTGATATTCGTAATGTTTCCGGAGCCGTCGAAGTGGATGCCCTCCACCAGTGAGGCAATGGCATCCTTTGTCACCTGGATGGCCGCTGTATTCTCATCCGCCGTACTCTGCGCTCCCCGTGCGGCATAATAGGCATCGTAGGCATCGCTTATCCCTTGATTCGCGAGCCTCGTAGCCTCGGCAATGCCATTTTCCGAATCCGTCACCGCAACCGTGATACGGTCCCCCAGGTTCTCGATATAGGCTGTCGTGGCGGTGGAGGAAGGCCGCCAGTGGGATATACTGAAGTTTTCCCCGGCTTTCTTTGCTGTGATAGCTACAAGCGAATCATTCTTATATGACACGCCTCCCGAAGAGAACGTCGCGTTCACCCACATGTCCCCCATGTCGTAGTCATCGGCCGCGGTGGGCTGCGACACGAATACACGCCGCTTGCCGTCGGCCGTATCCTGCGCTTTTTTAGCATCTTCCAGCGCCTTCAGCGTCAGGTGGTCGGTGATTTCTTCCCAGGCACCCGACTCGAACCGGTAGCCCTGCCCGGTAGCGGTGTTGTAGAACAGGTCCTGGTCGTGCATGGCCTTCAGCTCCGCAGTCGTCCATTCCGAAGCGGGAATGTTACTCAATGTAGGCTCATAGTCATAGAACCACATCGTGTACTCCTTGTCCGTCTGCTGCTTGATAATGTCGAGATTCACCTGCATGTCGTCAAGTGTCTTGTCCATATCCTTACCGGTGGCCTGGTTGATGAACTTGGCGGTAATCTCGCTGAGCACCGTATTGAAGTCAATCAACGGTTCGGGCATCGTGTACGAGTTTATCCCATTGTATATGCGCACGTAAGGCCCTCCGGCGGTAACGCTGTCCCATACAATGGCACCTTGTCGGCCCGTGTCCGTCCGGTTGCCGAGCTGCACGATGCTGTCTCCGGCAAGCGGGATGTCGCTGCCCGATGCACAGTCGTCCTTGGAGAGGTCTATGTAGTCGTCTCCCGTACCCGTCACGAGCCGCCAGTAGTAGTGGTTGCCCGATTTCAGGTTGAACGTCTCGCAGATGGCCTGGTCATCCTCCTGGAAGGTGTTGTACACGGTACGCCCCTCCGAATCAGTGGTCTTGAAATAGCAGCGCCAGTATGTGCCCTTGTCCTCCACGCGGTTGCAGATGATGCCGCCGCCGGTATTGTACTGCCTGCCCCCGACATAGGTGGACTGCTGCACCTGGATGTCCTCCACGCTCAGCTTCTTCCGGATGTCCACAAAGTCGATGTCGAGATGGTAGTTGCCGTCCGCGTCCCGGTAGATGCCGAAACCTGAGCCTCCGGCTGAGAAGTTCTCCGACACGAGGTCTTTCAGCAGCATGATTTCGTTCAGTGTTGCCGTGCCCTTCACGTTGATGCCCTCGATGAAGGTCATCAGTTTCTCGATGGTCTCGGCGATGTCCTTACGCACGTAGCGGTCGTCGTTGTCGTTCTTGCTGCCTATAGGGTCAAGCTTGAAGTGCCTCTTCCCGTCGGTCTCCGGTATGCTGTCGTCCTTCGACAGCTTGTAGACGGCCCCCCCGTTCTCAAGGGTCGACACGAGCTGTCCCGCATAGGGGAAATAGGCTTCGGCGTCGGTGTTCCTCGCGTATACGCGTGCGTCCTCTATGGTATCGAATACAGACGAGCTGTCGATAGGCCGGTACGTTGTCCTCTTGTATTGCAGCGCGAAGCTGCTTCCGTTTATCTTTACCATGTCAACTCGTTTTGAATGTGAATGTATCGGCATCGTTCGTGCCGTCGGTCCGTATCACCCACATGCGGTAGTCCGTTGCCTGGCTTCCGTTAGCGCCTTCCACAGGGATGGAAGTGGGGCCGCTGCACACTCCGGTGTCTTCGATAAAATTACCGGGATATGCGGTCAGGGTGAGCTCGCTCACGGTTCCCTCAGGTATGCAGATTACGATTGTCTTCCACCGGCCGGCACTGAACTTGTAGCTGCCGGCCCCGGTGTACATCCCGCTGCTGCCGAGTGACCGTACCTGGGCCGATGTGGCAGGCACAGAGTCCACAACCCCGGCAAACCACTTGCGGCGCACGTTTACGCTGATGGTGTCGTTCAATGTCTTTTCCGGCAGCTGCCCGTCGGCCGATGCGGCATAAGTGACGGCGGCCTTGTAGGTCTCCCTCTCGATATAGGTGCCGGACAGCCGTCTGACAGCAGTCTGTACACCGGAATTCTCTTCCGAAAAATGCAGTATATTATCCTTCTTGTCATCATAGTAGGCTTCCTTCATGGCACCCTGTCCGTTGCGTGTGGCCGTGTAGGTGATATATCCTTTCGGAGTGCCATATTCCACATCATTTGATGTCGATATGCTGCTCCGGAGTTCCGCTCCTACCGGTCTGTAAAGCATATTGCGAAAAATCTTTTCCCATGTCTCTCCGGAAGCAACCACATCTCCCTTCTTTATATATCCTACATCGCTGGAATTGACAAGGATATCCTTCTTCAGTTTGTCAGACACCTCTGTGATGGAAGAAGAGCCACTGCCTCCGGAAGAGGAACTCCCCCCCATTGACACCACATACTGCAACTGCGAGAGGCTTGCTTCCACTGTCCTCTTCCATCCCTTGCCGACCTTGTTGGTGCACTCAATATTGGCGATTCCCAGGTTGTCCAGCTTCCGCACCACCTTCGTCATCCGGGTATCGAAATATCCGGAAGAGAAATACTTGTCACTGAGCAACCGCACACGTTGACCGAGCTGTAATGGTATGTTTTGCTTGTCCACCCATATATAGTCTGTGTCGCCACCATAGATGGATATGTCATCGCTGTATTTCTCCAAGAAACTGTCCACGGCAGCCTTGTAGTCCTGCTCAGCCTGAGCTTCGTATGATTCTGGCATGCGAATATTCCAGGGAATATACGTGTCTCCCGGCTGGGGTACAAGGTTTCCGCCCGGTATCTGAATGTCATCGGAAGGATAGGTGTTGATGATTTCCCATTCCAGCGTATCCGAATTATAGTTGGCGTCAAACCAGTAATTCCCGTTATCAGAATTTCCCTGACCGGCAAGGTCACCGGTCTGGAAGGAGAGGCGCTTCACCAAGCCGGCTATCTCGTTCTTGTTCGGGTCGAACATCATATTCTCGTCGTTGAAATAAAAGACAGTGAACTTCTTGCCTTCGTCGTCTGTCTTCTCTTCAGACCGCACTACGGACACCGTACCGGTGTAATGTGGGAAGATTTCAGCGAAAGCAGCCTCTTCCACATGCTCGTATAATCCATACTGCGTATTGCGGTCCACATACTTCGCCTTGTCCGGCAGCTGCAGGCGGGTATATCCGTAGCGGCTGCGGTCTATATTCCTTGTTGATCCCAGCGGAATCAGACGGGTGAAGAACTGTACATCCTCGCTGTTCTCTGCCTGGGTAAGTGATATCAGCCCTTTCATGTAGCCCAACGAAACGCGTTCTCCGCGCTCGCAGCGGGTCAGGTTCATCTTGAAGCCGTCCGCCCACCATTCCAGCTCGAAAGCATCCGATATCCTGGTTAGCGCATCCCAGCAGGTGGTATTGTCGTAGTCTATCGTCTGCCACGAAGCCTCCGCCACATCTCCCACGGCCCACACCTCGCGGCCGTAGATGCGGTTCATATTCTCCACCCACTTCTGCAGGTGAGCCTTCGGGCTGCCGTTGAGCGAGAACTGCGGTTCGTAAGCCCCGTCCGTCAGGTTCAGATACATCACCTGCTCGGCGTCGTGTATCGGCGCGTAGAACTTCACAGAGTAGCTGTACGTCTGCATGTTCTTCTGCTTCGGCTTGTACTCTTTCTTGATACTATATTTCACGCCCTCGAGCAGCACGTAGTCGTTCACCTCGAGCAGCACGAAAAAAGGATGTGTGAAGCTGGCGGAGATGGCATCTTCGGTCATCAGCTCCTGATTGAGCGTGGATGACGGAGACGTGCCGGCAGTCAGCTTAAGTTCGCCGGATTGGTTATAGATATTCAGCTTCATTTGAACAGCGTTTAATCGTTATTTAAAGGGTCAATCGTTGTATAAGGATTCGGCTCCCGGAATTTCATTTTCATCTTTCCGTAAAACTTGTCTCCGATTTTGAAAGGGGTCATCATCTGCTGGTTCGTGCAACTCTTGAAATACATCCGGTAGGTAGTTCCCAGTTCCGGCAGAGACAATACCAGCCAGCCACTTCCAAGAAAAGTCTGGAAGGCTACAAATTTCCGGTACCACTCCTCCTTCGTGCCGGTAAGTATGCCGAACTGCAACGTTACGTCGCGAGCCTCGTAATGCGGTTCCGGCAGCACATCCGGCAAACGCTCCCCGTTCTCTTCACGAAACGACACAGTTGTATATGCTTTCATGGCAGGAACCTTCAGCAGTTCATCATAGTTAGAATGGCCGGCAGCACTATCTTCTGCCAGGAAAGCGTTATACTCTTTATATATATCCACACCATTGATAGTGAGTAATCCTTCCAATATCTTCATAATTATCTCATTTTTACTCCGTCCCGTTCCATTCTCTCCATCCCATCGGCAATGCCTTCCAGATACTTGCAGAAAGCCGTATTCTCCGCAATCGTGTTAAGAATGCCGATAGCCTCATACGCATATTGCGATATATCCGTCATCTTGTCATCCATACTGATAACGTGTATCTGTATGGACGTGGCGATACCCTCTATCTTGCCGGCTGTCTCTTCTGTAATGGTAGTCACTGCGCCTGCACGTCCTGACTGGGAAGAGGAACTGCTGCCGTCATCCGCACTCCAACCGAAGGCTGCCGCCATCTTGTCCCGCTCTGCCAGCATGGCATCGGTCAGTTGGCTTTGCATGTTTCTTAAGTCTTCTATCTCCTGCTGTGTATAAGTTCCGTCTTCACCGGCCTTCGCCCAACTGTCGTACAAGGCTTGTATCCGGGTGGAATAATTCTTTGCCAGCATCGAGCGAAGAATGGATTCCTGTAACTTCTTTTCAAAGTCCTTGGCAAAATCCGCATTCTTCAGGCTCATGTCAGACAGCATATTCAGATATGAGTCTTCAAAACTGTCAAAGGAAATACCGGTTACCTGCTCTTTTACCGATTCGAGGATTTCCTTTTCGGCCTCGCCGTATTCAATGATGTTGTCCAGATATCCACGGAAGTCACCGTCCATGGCAGACCACAGTCCGGTATAATTCGTTTTTATCCATTCCAGCTGCTCACCGGTCATGTTCAGCATGTCACTCATGCCGTCAAATTTCACACCGTCCAGCTGTTTGGATATATCTCCGGCTACATCCCGCCAGTTCTTTCCCTCATATTTATAAGAGCCCTTCCACATCCGGTACTGCAACGAGTGCGACCCGGCAGAGGAACCGGAACCCAGCCGGGAATTCGCCAAACGCTTTGTTACTTCCCGTTCCGCATTCAGCAGGTTCAGGGCTTCCGCACCGGCTTGTGTCGCCTCTGCCCCGTAACTCTCTTTGATGTAGGCTTTCTTCTTGTTCAGCAAGGCATCCCATACATCCAGAAGCACGTCATACTTGGCAACCATCTCGTTGTAGTCCGAATAATCGGCACTATTGAACAGGCTGATGGTACCGCCCAGGGAGACTATTGACTTCACAGCCCCCTTTATGGTCTGCAGTCCGCCGGTCAGAACCGTCATCGGTTTGGTCAGGTCCATCTGTGCAAGACCGTTCATAATCTCATTCATGCCCTCCATATAGCCGTCCAGCCATTCAGGTGTCTCTATGCCCAGTTCGTTGATGATGCCCAACACGCCTTCGGCCACTTCCGCATATTCACGGGCTTTGTCCACACCGGCATGCAGGGAGTCGGTAGCTTCTGCCCGGGCTTTGCGCCTGGCCGCTTCGGTACTGTCCAGTTTGGCTGCGGCATCCTTCTTTTCCTGCTCTGTACCTTCTGCCAGCACCTTGTTATATTCCCTACGGGCTTCCGCCGCTTCCTTGTTGGCTTTGGTCAGAACGGCGAAGGAGTCGCTTATCGCTTGGAAAGGAGAACGCTGTTTCTCTTCCTGCTCGATGCTGTTGATGGCTTGAACGATTTCTTTGATATTCTCGGGAGAAAGGTTCTTCTGTTCCTTGATGAAGTCATGAAGCTGCTTCTTCAATCTGCCAAGGGCATCGGTAGACACTTTATCCAAATTGCCGAAGACAGAAGTCCAGTCTATTCCTTTTTTCAGGTTATCCAGATCGAGTTCTTTCAATACCTTGTCCTGTTCCTTTTTGAGGGATGCTTTTTCACCACCGGTCCTGGCTTTGGCTATCTTGTTTTCGTAATCCTTGACGATGGCGATGCGCTTTTCCTGGTAAGTGCCGTATTCCTTATTATAGTCAATCCACGATTGTTCTTCCTCTTCCTTCAGTTTCTTGTCCTTATCGGCATATTCTTTCGATATGTCATAATAATCCTTCATGTATCGCTCTCCGGCCAGGTTCCGTTGCCGGGTTGCCTGGTCCTTCACGGTAGCCACTTGTCCGGGCGTTACTGCCATTCCGTTCTTCTGCGCTGCCTGCAAAGCCTTCAGACGGTCGCGCTCTTCCCGGTCGATGCGCGCCAGCTCTTCATCAAACTGCTTTAGTGCCAGTTCTTTTTTCTTTTCCTCGCCCTCTTTCATCAGGGCAATGATCATGTCGTTTATCTTCTGGCGTGCTTTGAGTTCGGCTTCAGCAAATTCATCAGCCTTGCCCTGCTTGTCATTATCCTTTTTCTTCTTTTCGGCGCGTTCCTCATAATCGAGGATAACCGCATCCTGCATCGTTTTATTATAATTGTCCCATGCTTTTTGAGAATTCTCGCGAGCAGCTTCCAGTTGTTCTCTGGTGGCATCACCCTTCATAAACTTAGCATTGGCTTCATCGAAAGCTATATCTGCCATGGCAAGAGCTGTTTTAGCAGCTTCTTTCCGAAGTTCAATCAGCTCTTTCTTCGACTTTCCGGCCGCTTCGGCAATGCGGGTTTCAAAGTCCACATCATTGGATATTTGTTGAATAGCGGTTCCGGTCTTCTCGATTTCAGCATTTAGCTTCTTTTGAGCTTCCGCTGTTCTATCACTGTATTTATTCCAAAGATAAATCAAGGCCGTGATTGCCGCCGAAAGCCCCAACGTAAGTGTCGCCATCAGCGCCTTGGCTGCCACATTGGAGATGCCCAACGAAACCGCCAACCGGGTGTTCGCCGCCGTCAGCATATTCTTGGCACCTGCCAGCAGCACATGCGTGAAGTAACTGTCCTTGTTCAGCGTATTGGCAACCTGCTGCACACCCATGGTAATCGCCATCACAGCCTGCAGCCGGGTCTGTATCTCTGCCAGCTTCTCCTGCTCCACGCCAAAGAGGGAAGCCACACCTACACCTGCCGTCATCACTCCGGTAAGCCCGGACACCGCATCCATCGTGGCCCTGATATTCTTGTTGTCGTCCGAGAATATTCTTCCTTGAGTATTGATATCCCCCATGCGGTCCTGCATCTCGCCCAGTTGCTGCATGGCGGCAGCATATTCTTGTGTCCCTTCCGTCATCCCCGCCATCTGTTCCTTCAGATTGCGGATTTCCGTGCGCAGCATAATGTGCTTCTGCGAAGACTGCTCCACCTGCTTTTCCAAGGAAGCCAGTTCGCCCTTCTCTTCGGCAAGAACTTTCTTTGCAGCTTCCAAGTCGGCAACCACCGCCATTTTGGCTTTACCGGGAGCTGCTTTCTTCAATTGTTTCTCCAAAGACTTGATATCGGCTTCCACCTGCTTCACCACCTCGCTCTGTTCCTTCATGCGCGCCTTGAAGTCGGCCGTCACCTGCTCTACGGTCTTGCCCACCTTGGTGGTATCGCGTGCAATCTCGTCCAATCCTTCCTTGGTCTTGTTGCGGGTGATTATGGTAAGTTCTACGGGTTCCATCAGTCTGCTGATATGTGGGTTTGGAAGAAGGTCACCGGGTCTTTGCCTACAGCGCTTTCTTTCTGCATTTTCTTCATCAATTCCTTATATTGCCGTTTCTTCTGTTCTTCTACCGAAACGTATCGAGGGGCATCCTTCGCCATGAGTAACAGCATCGGATAGGGCACTTTCCAAAGAATGTAGTCTATACTCCAGCCGGTAGCTGTGGCCACCTGCCAGACTAACCCGAACGGGCTATGGGGGGATTCTGTGTACCCCTTTAACTCCCGCTGCCGGAATGGCTCAAGTTCGGCTTCATCGGATTGATCATTTCCACCGAGTTGATAGTAGTCTGAAAAGACTTCGGGTCGAGCATGGTGAGGAACTGGAACATGGCTTCCTGCAGGAACATGGGATGGACGCGCCAACGGAGCCACCAGGCTACGGGGCGGTTCAGCAACCTTCCCCAGAACTTGCTCCGCACCAATGTATAGGCCACCATGCGGCTGACCGTAATCCCATGCTCGGCTATAAACTTCATGTTCTGCTCGAAAGTATATTCCTGCATTTCGGCATAGGTGATGCCCATCTGCAGATGCAAGTTCGAAATCCTCATCAGATTGCCAAGCCCCGACGTCCGCATAACTACGCTGCGGGGTTTCTTTTTCCGGTATAGAAACTTGAATGGGCGGACGGGAATCGCCACGCCCATATCAAGCATCAATGCGGAAGCTTTCAACTGTTCCGTCTGTTCCATATCATCCTTCCTGGGTCTGCGGAGGGACAATGCGGTAACGGGTCACGCCGGTCTCCAAAGGTTTCAGACATTTCACCGTGCAGTCATAACTCAACACACCGTTCATGTTGATGGAATCGGCCAGTTCGCCACTCATCTTCGCGCGGGGAATTTCAATTTTATGGCCGCTGACACATTCCACTTCGAACGGTCCTTCCAAATCTTTGAAGTCCGTAGGTGGCTCATAAGCGCCGTCGGCCGTCGCAATCGTACCGCCAAACAAGTCTTTACACATCTCAGGTTTCAACTGGATGAGCTTGAAGCCGAAAGCAGTAGTGCCGGGGCTGCTGGTTATCTCATCCACCGGACCATCCTGCACCTGGGCGGCATAGATAGGAGTAGTCTGCTTGGCCTCACCCTTCGGCGACAAGCCTTCCTGGCTAATCCATCCGATTTCCTTGTTGTTGAACTTCAATTTACCGATGCCGTAAATCAGTCCGTTATTATCTTTCACTGCCATATTCTTTGCTATTTAATTGGGTTTTAATCGCCGTTTAATCAGTATCAGAAGAAGGACGGCAACGGCCAGCCGCCCTATCCATATCTGGAACCATTGGAAACCCGTAGGTGCATGTACCACTTCAGGCGGAGGGTCTTCTTCCTTTTCCAGAAGTTCATTGCGTATGCGGATGTTTTCTTCCGTCAGGATAATCACCTCGCGGGCCAGGCTGTCGCACGTGGCGGTCACTTCGATGCTGTCGCCCGATATCCGGTTTACGTTCACCGCTGCCTGCCCGCTGCGGGCACTAAACCCGGTACCGATAGGTATTCGGTTCAATATCGCAGTCGGAAAGGCCGTCTTCGCCAGACTTGGCGGTATCGGCTGTTGTATCAGAGCGAATCGTTTTACGCCGCGCAGGCTGTCGAGGGAAGTGGTTTTCTCCAACCTTATCGGGCTTTTGCAGCTCGCTGCGCACAGGGCAGTCAGTAGCAAAACGGCAAGTATTCGACTTCTCCACGGCCCTGCGGAGTTTCCCGAGTTCTTTTCTAATCGCATTGATTTCTTGTTTTAAGGGTTCTACTATTTGGTCCATCAGGATTTGCATCGCTTTCTGTACGTTGTCCAGCTCGCTGCCGCGGGTGTTCACCTGCGCAGCCTGCACATCGGCCTTCAGTTTCTCCACTTCCTGGATGTACTTCCTTCTGTCTATATACATCTTGAATCCTCCGGCGCCTATGACAGCCGTAAGGATACCACAGACAAGCCTCATGTATTCAAGTGTATCCATTCATCGTTCCTCCTATATTTTAGAGTAAGTCCCAACCGGCATGTACGTCCGCCATGACAGCGGGTACTCCGTTTTCCACCAGCGAAATCGCGGCTGCGAAAGCACACATCGTCGCTTTGTCATTCACATCGGGCACATAGCTGTCCGGCACCTGCATTTCGGTGCACACCCTCCGGATATAGCCCGATGTGTTGTTTTCGGAAGGCGGTGCCCAGCGGTTGATGAAGTCCGCTACCGTGCGGCAGCTGTTGTTACGGCGGTAATTCTGCAGCAGCTTGATAAGCGCACGGTATCCGTATGCCATCGAACGGAATTGGCAGAACGACTTGTCTTGCGAAGGCCTCACCTCCCCCTGCCACAAGGTGCGTGACAAGCGGATGTTCCCGGGGTTGTTATTGCGTAGTCCGCGGCTCATTACCCTTCTGCTGGTTTAAATGCACCATCGGCACGCCAGTCCAGCGCGATGAACTCCTCGCCGAAACCAATCTGCGTATCCGCCTTCATCAGCATCTTGAAGAAATAGAGTTCGCTGGCGTTGGCCCACTTGTCAATCTGGATTACATTCTCGTCGTCCTGCAGGTTGACGGCCGCGAAAAGGTTGCCGTTCATCCCGCTGTCGCAGATGGTGGCTACTATCAGTCCTTCGGGCCATTGGGTCAGCACCTCGAACGGGATGCCTTTGTAGCGTTCCTGGTTGATGTCCGTAGGAGCCGTGCCTTTGTTGGTAAGCTGCGTCAGTTCGTCGTCGTAGGTGTCGAAGTCCGTCACGCTCATGAGGATGCGCAGGTTGGGGTTGTTACGCATGGTTACGGGAATCACTGTGCGCAGTTCCTTCAGGCGTGCCAGCATGGTGGTGCCCACAGTCTTCACTTTTACCACGTCCTCATCCTTGGCGGCCTGCGTCAGTATGCCGTCCATCAGCAGCATATCGTCCGAGCCGTCCTCGTACTTGCCGTTGATGTACTGGTAGCCCAGTTCGTGTCCCACTTGTTTCAGCAGCTCGCTCAGCAGGAGGCTTTGGATATTAGCCGGAAGCTGACGGAACACAAGGTCGCCCGTCGGCTGGAAAGGTCGCCAGATGTGCTCGAAGGCACGCGGGTTGAAGAGCGTAAACGCCATCATGTCCTTGGGCGTCAGTTTCCGTTCGCTGTAGGTGAAGTCGCCTTTGCTGTCCGATTTTGTCGGGTCTTCCTTGCGTTTCTGAAGCATTCTGCCCGTCTTCACACGCGGAATGCTGATAGCGCTGTTCACACCCGGAATCACCATGATAAGCCCTTTATTCACCAGTTCGTTGCCGGTAGTGGCAAGGGTGAGCACGTGTTCCAGTACTTCGCCACCGTAGTTGGTGGTATTCAATCCTTGAATTGCCATTGTCTTTTAATTCTTTAATTGTTAATTATTAATTTGCGCCTCGGCGCACTACATTTTCACTTTCTGCCGTCCGCGTATCTGCGGAGCACTGCCTGCACTGCGCACGCTGCTGCCTACGTTCTTTCCGAAGTAGGACGAACCGCCCAGTTTGGCGTTTTTGGGATTCTTAATCGGTACCATGTCAATGAAGAATTAAGAATGAATATTGAAGAATTACGGGCGGCGGTTGGCTTCGCGTATTTCTCGTTGTCTTTTCTCCCAGGGACTTTCAGCAGTGCCGTCACCGGCAGGCGCTTCCAGTCTGTCCTTCAGCAGCTTCTTCGGCTTCAGAGCCTTCAAGGCACTCATGCCGTTCTTGAAGTCGGCTTTCAGGATGTTCTTGTAGGTGTCCTTCTGGTCGGCACCTATGCGGCCGTCGGTCACGGCATCCGTCACGGCGGTTTCAATGCGCTCTTCCTCCTGCTTTTGCAGCTGCTCTTTCAGTTCGCCGTTCTCTTTCTCCAGGTCGTCGGCCTTGTCCGCGCGCCGGGCAATCTCGCCGAGCATGGCCATCACCGCCGTTTCGTCGGCGCAGTTGGCAAAGTGGGGAATTTTCTTAAAGTCTTCCAATTTCATTTTATCAGGGTTTTGTGGCTGTTGCTCCAGCTCCAGCCGGTTAGTAAATATGCGGTATATATCGTCCGTGGTACTTTCGTCGGGCACAGCTTCCACGTCGTAGATGGCATCTATCAATCCCAGCTGCAGGGCTTCGTCGGCTTTCAGCCAATGGTCGGTGCCGTCGAAATAGGCATTCTTTATCTCTTCCTTATCCTTGCCGCAGCGCTCGCCGATGATGTCGGCAATGGTGTCTTCCAGGCTCTCGATGGTCTGTATCATGTCCGCCAAATCCTTCTTGTTGCCGTAGCAGCCACCGGAGACGTTGTGCAGCATCATCCGGGCATAACGGCTCATCTCAACACGCTTGCCGCAAAGGGCGATGACACCGGCGATGCTGGCGGCAATGCCGTCTATATAGATGGTGACATTGCTCTTGCATTGGCGGATGGCATTGAAGATGGCGATGCCGGGATAAACATCGCCGCCGATGGAGTTGATTCGCACGTTCAGGTTGGCATAGCTGCTGTCCAGGTACATCAGTTCGTTCACGATGTCCCGGCTGGCTATCCTGCCGTCGCCGCCTTCGTCGCTGATTTCTCCGTAGAGCAGCAGGCAGGCGGTTTGTTCGTTGAGTATGGATTTGAAAAGCATTGCTATTACGATTTGACGATTTACTATGTACGATTGGAGACTGTCCGCTCGCTGTTATCTGCGGCAAACTTACGGCGGCAGCGATAACCGCACAAAAAAGTGTGTAACCCTTGCGAACAAGTTTGCAGGCGGTGCGGCATAGCTGGCAACCGCTCCACGTTTTTTTCCGGTTCACAACTCGGATAATGACCTTTGCGTAAAATCGTAAAACATAATTCGTATGGCCGAACTTACCGCACAACAGAAAAAAGACTACGCTCGCATGCTCTACCTGAAGGACAATCTCACCCAACAAGAGATAGCGGAAAAGGTAGGGGTATCACGCCAGTCCGTGATTCGATGGATGAAGGCAGAAAAATGGGAGGAGATGAAAGTGGGTGTCACCCTGAGCCGTGAACAACAGATTTCCAACCTGCACCGCCAGGTGATGGAACTGAATAACGTCATACTATCGCGCCCGGAAGGAGAACGCTATGCCACCGCTCCGGAAGCCGACACACTGGGCAAACTGGCAGCAGCCATCAAAAAGATGGAAACGGATGTAGGCATTGCCGACCTTGTAAGCGTGGGCATACGGTTCATCGAATGGATTCGCCCGATAGACCTGGACAAAGCGAAAGAGGTAACCATACTCTGGGACAAATTCATAAAAGACCAGCTGTAGCCATGAAGCAGGAAGAAAGAAACGCGCTCGGCAACTGGGAAGAATATAAGGCGGACATCAGCAACTCCACCCCGGTGGATGTGAACATGAGCCGGGCCGAACGGGAAAAGCACCGCCTCTATCTAGAGGCACACCCGGTGGAATGGATTCAATACTTTTTTCCGGAGTATGCCAAATATCCGTTTGCGCCTTTCCATAAGAAAGCCATCAGACGCATATTGGGGAACGATGAGTGGTATGAGGTACTGTCATGGAGCCGCGAGCTGGCCAAGAGTACGGTAGTGATGTTCTGCGTCATGTACCTGGCACTGACCGGAAAGAAAAAGAACGTGATGCTGGCAAGTGCCACCCAAGACAGTGCCAAGCGTCTGCTCGACCCTTATCGTGCCAACTTCGAGGCGAACGGCCGCATCAAGGCCTACTATGGCGAGCAGGTAAACCTCGGCTCATGGACGGATACGGAGTTCATCGCCAAGTGCGGCTGTGCCTTCCGTGCCATCGGTGCGGGTAATGCTCCGCGCGGCAGCCGTAACGAGGCCGTGCGTCCGGATGTGCTGTTGGTAGACGACTACGATACGGACGAGGACTGCCGCAACCCGGACATCATACAGAAAAAGTGGGACTGGTACGAACAGGCATTCTACGCGACGCGCTCCATCAGCGAGCCGACCCTGATTGTATGGTGCGGGAATATCATTGCCCGCGACTGCTGCGTGGCGCGTGCCGCCACCCTGGCCGACCATCACGACATCGTGAACATACGCGACAAGGATGGGCACAGCACATGGCCCGAGAAGAATACGGAAGAGCACATCGACACCGTGCTGCGCAAAATCAGTGCCGCCAGTGCGCAGAAGGAGTACTACAACAATCCGGTCACCGAGGGCGAGGTCTTCAAGGAAATCACTTACGGACGGGTGCCCGACTTGAAGAAGTTCCCCTTCCTCGTCATCTACGGAGACCCTGCACCGGGCGAGAACAAAAGCAAGAACAGCAGTACCAAGAGCTGCATCCTCATGGGGCAGCTCAAGGATAAGGTATACGTCATCAATGCCCGTCTGGACCGCGGGCTTAATGCCGGGTTCATCGAATGGTACGTGCAGCTGCTCGAGTACGTAGGCGGCAAGACGTCCGTATATTGCTATATGGAGAACAACAAGCTCCAGGACCCTTTTTTCCAGCAGGTATTCAAGCCCCTCGTGGCCAAGGTGCGAAAGGAACAGCCGGGCATACAGCTGTATATCCATCCCGATGAAGACCGCAAGACTGACAAGGCGACCCGCATCGAGGCCAATCTGGAACCGCTGAACCGCGAAGGCAACCTCGTATTCAATGAAATGGAAAAGGACAACCCGCACATGAAGCGTCTGGAAGACCAGTTCAAACTCTTCACCCTGCGCCTGAAGTTCCCCGCCGACGGGCCCGACTGCGTGGAGGGCGGCTTGCGCATCCTCAAGAAGAAGGTACAGCAGCTGAAGCCCATTACCGTGGTACGCCACAATCCCCGCAGCAACCCCAAACGACTGTGACAAGCATATTAATAATTAATAATGAAAGAATTAAAATGAGCCAGTTTATCCAACCCGAAGACTACGACG
This sequence comes from Bacteroides sp. AF25-38AC, assembly GCF_003602995.1. Classification (NCBI taxonomy): domain Bacteria; kingdom Pseudomonadati; phylum Bacteroidota; class Bacteroidia; order Bacteroidales; family Bacteroidaceae; genus Bacteroides; species Bacteroides sp. AF25-38AC. The sequence continues at coordinate 21,974 of NZ_QTMD01000015.1, forward strand.
CCAGCATCCACAGTGAGATACTGGGCAGGCTGACCCGCGACGACGCCGCCGTGGTGGAAATCTGCGAAGACCGTGCCATCGCCGAGATGCGCGGCTACCTCAGTGCACGCTACGACGTGGATGCCATCTTCTCGGCCGAAGGCAGCGCACGCAACCAGCTTGTCCTGATGATGACAATCGATATCGCCGTATACCACTTGTTCAGCATACACAACCCGCAGAAGATGTCGCCGATACGGAAAGACCGCTACGAACGGGCAATAGAATGGCTGAAGCAGGTGGCGGCATTCAAAATCACCGTAGACGGTGCACCCGGACTGCCCGATGAAGAAAGGAAGCAGGACAGCCCCTGGATGTTCAGTAGTAATCCCAAACGAACGACCCATTTATGAAAAGAATCAATTTCCCGAAGTTCTGGAACAAGGCGCCCCACAGCAAGCAGCGCATCACCGAAGGCAGCAACGTCACCCGCCCGGGTGCCACCATCATACTGACACAGCCCCAGCGTTTCGGCATCGGGCTGGACGACTACATGCAAGGCATCCGCAGCTTTGAGAACGTGGACTTCACACAGCGCGTGCGCATCTACGATATCTACTCCGAGAGCCTGATGGACCCGCACCTCTTCTCCGTCATCCAGAAACGCAAGAGCGGCGTGCTGGGCCGCAAGATAGAGTTCCGGCGCAACGGAATGCCCGACGACAAGGTGAACGAGCAGATATCCTCCCCCTGGTTCCTGCGCTTCCTCGAAGATGCGCTCGACGCCCAGTACTGGGGCTTCACGCTGGTACAGTTCTACATCAACGACAAGGGCTGGATAGACTACTATCTGGTGCCGCGCAAGCACGTAGACCCCGTGCTGCGCATCATCAAGACCCGCCAGAACGATATTACCGGCGAGAGTTTCGACGAATACCCCGACCTGCTGATGATACGAGGTAAGGAACCGCTGGGCGTACTGGCGCGCTGTGCTCCCTACGTCATCTACAAGCGGGGCACCGTGGGCGACTGGGCACAGTTCTCCGAGCTTTTTGGCATGCCCATACGCAAATACACCTACGATGCCGCCGACCCTGATGCACTTACTGCTGCCATGGATGCCGCCAGAAGCCAGGGTGGCGCTGCCACCTATTTCCAGCCCGAAGGCTCCAATCTGGAATTCGTGGAGACGGGCAATACCACCGGCAGCAGTGAGCTGTACAGTAGTTTCGTGGACCGCTGCAACGCCGAAATGAGCAAGGCCGTGCTGGGCAATACCCTCACCACCGAAGCCAGCGAGACGGGTACGCAAGCCCTTGGAACCGTGCACAACAAGGTGGAGCAGGAACTTGTGGAGCAGGACGCCCTCGCCATCCTCAACCTGCTGAACTACGACATGACCGACCAGTTTGCCGCTCTGGGAGTGAACACCGCGGGCGGAGAATTCGTCTATGTGGAGGAGGCCGACCTGGAGCAGGTGAAGACAAAGGCCGAACTGCTTGAAAAGGCTGTCAGTGTGTTCAACCTCCCCATGTCCGACGACTATCTGTACGAGCAGCTGAATATCGAACGTCCCGATAACTACGAGCAGCTGAAAGCGGAAATGGAAGAAAAGAAGAAAGCCGCCAACTTCTTCGGACTATCTTCATTCTCTTCCTCCGAGGAGCAGGGGGAGGTGGCAGCGAAACACCTGGCCGACAAATCTCCCCAAAACCGCACAACCTCTTTTTTCGCGGACGCCCCGCACGGCAACGGGGCTTTAGACTAGTAGTCGACGAGCTTTATCGCAATGCAGCCGATGACGATGACGACGTTAGCACCGCCTTCGTCTTCGACGACCGCGCCCTGCGACGCTCCCTCAAGCGCGTATACGAAAAGAACTTCCACCCCATGACGGAGATAGAAGAAACTCTTTTCAACGAGACCTTCCGCATCATGACCGATGCCACCAACAAAGGTCTCAGCAAGTCCGGTGCGGAAGTCACCCCGGGCTTCAGGCAAAAGCTGGAGCAAGGCAACGCCGTCTTCTCCGCCTTCAAGGTGCACCGCATGCAGAACGATATTGCCGCACAGCTCTACGATTCAAACGGTGTTTTAAAACCGTTTGAACAGTGGAAAAACGATGTTCACCCCATGCTCGACCACCACATAGGACACTGGCTGCGCACGGAATACAACACCGCCGTCATCCGTGCCCGCCAGGCTGCCGACTGGCAACGCTTCGAGCAGTATGCCGACATCCTGCCGAACCTGGAGTGGATGCCCAGCACCAGCGCCAATCCGGGAGCCGACCATAAAGTGTTCTGGGGTACCATCCTGCCCATCAGCCACCCCTTCTGGAACATGCACCGTCCCGGCGACCGCTGGAACTGCAAGTGCTCACTGTCCGCTACCGACGAGCCGCCTACTGGAGCGCCGCGCAGCAACGACCCGAAAGACCGGCCTGCACCGGGGCTGGACAACAATCCGGGTGTGGACGGGAAGCTGTTCAGCGACACGCATCCGTACATCGCCAATGCATACGAAGGTGCAAAGGATGCGGTGATGACATTCCTGAAAAACTATTTCCCCGATTATGCCAAGGTGAAGGTGGAGCCGCAGCATGACCAGGACGGAAAGTACTCGGAACGTACCAAGGAAATCAAGAAGGAAGCCAGGGCGGAACTTCAGGGAACCACCCTTGTACATCCCGAATTCAAAGGGGAAATTGCCATATCCCGCCGCAGTATTGACGAATGGACCAACCAGCCGCATGTGCACTACGCCCACAAGAACGAACTTATCTTTCAGATAGGCAGCGTACTGAAGAAAGCAAAATACCTGGGATATGGAAAGGATGCAAGCCCGAAACCGGGTTCCAAGTGGGTGCATCTGTTTGAGATTAAAATACTGGGAGACAAGAGTTGGATTGTCGTAAAGGAATATGAGGACGGAAGCAAGATTCTGTACAGTATTTCGGATAGCCCGAATATCCTGAACCAGCTGAAAGAGAAATAGCCTCTAAATCACGGCCGGAAATACAATCCGGCATAGACTTAAAAGCTATTTCCATGCACAAATATACATCTATTTATTTAATAAACAATGAATATTCAAGAATTTAACCGCCGCATCCTGCAATACCGCAAGCAGGTGGACGACCTGGCACGCCGACGCATGCCCGTACTGGCCGGGAACATTGCCAAACGACACATCGAGGAAGACTTCCGGCGCGGCGGTTTCACCCACAATGGCTTCCACAAATGGCCGGATACCAAACGGCAGAGGAGCGGTGGAAACAGTGCCGGTGCGCAATACGGCCCACTGCTCTCCGGCAGGAACCATCTTTCGGGCAGCATCGGGTACACACCGGGCGACGGCCAAGTCACCGTCTACACCCGTGTACCTTACGCTGCTGTTCATAACCGGGGTGGCACCACGCACCCCACCGTCACTCCGAAGATGCGCCGCTATGCCTGGGCGCAGCATTACCGCGAAGCCGGTGGCGACAAGAAGAAGGATACCTTCTGGAAGCGCCTGGCACTGACCAAGAAGACAAAGCTCACCGTCCGCATCCCCCAGCGCCGGTTCATGCCATCCAAGCCCGGACCGGAACTGGAACAGAAGATAAACGATAAATTGGATACAGAAATCCGCAAAATCATAGCAGCCGATTAGTACAATGGCACATTATTCACATTAGCACATTTATATCATGGAACAACTATTCAATGACCTCCAGCAACAGATTGCAAAGGAAATGGGCAGCACCGTCTCCCTCATCGACGAAGACTACGGCCAGCTCGAAGCCCTTGCGGGCGGTGAGGACCAGTACCCCGTAACCTTCCCCTGCGTCCTTATCGGCATTCCCGAAACCCTCTGGGAAAACCTGAAGGGCAACCTCCAGCACGGCAAGACCACCGTCACCGTCCGGCTTGCCTTCGACTGTTACGACGACACGCACTACGGCAGCGCACAGGAACAGCATGTGGCCGAACGCATGGCGCTTGCCCGGCGACTGAACAGCTGCCTGCACGGCTGGCGGTTCGAAGGGTGTGCCACCGCCCTGGTGCGCCGTGCCAACCGGCAGTTCTCGCTACCCGGATGCATCAAAGTCTATGAGATGGAGTATACCACTACCGTGGCCGAAGAAATTCAGAACAGCGAAAGCTGACGCTCCAGTTCCTCCTGCTGGCGCAGCACGCGCGGGTCGGCACTGGCGTTGATGATGTTATAGAATGTCTTTTCACAGATGGGATAGAGCGGCCAGATGTAGCGGCGAAGAATCTCGCGGTTACTCAGGCCGCTGCGGCTGTGCTCGTCGTAGATGCGGAGAATTTCTTTCACCCGGTGCGCATAGCTCCGGCCAACAATGGAACGATGATATTTCTTCATACCCTAAAAACTGATTTGTGATTACCCTGAAACTGTCTGAAAACCCTATGCAAAAATAATTATAAACACCCATTAATGCAACTAATGTCGCCAGAAAGCACATACTACAACACGGAATAGCCCGTTTCGCCCACCTTTGCACCGTCTTCTTCGCGAAACAAGACAGAGTGAACGCAATTTGTGCACGCCCGTACAGCGCAGCCAAATTGTAAATCGTACATTGTAAAATCGTAAATGAAATGGTAAACTATTCCCTTGCTCTGATGAGCACAAAACCGGGCGATGAAACCGCCCCCAAGAAATATTACGCCAAGGCGCAGGCCAGCGGCGAAGTGAACATGGACGAAATGGCCGAAGACATCTCCTACGCCACCTCCCTGACGGACGGTGACGTGCTGAACGCCATCCGCGCCCTCATCAAGCAGGTGAACCGGCACCTGTCGGCAGGCAAGATTGTACGTCTGGAGAACTTCGGCAGCTTCCAGCTGCAGCTGTGCAGCACCGGCGCCGAAACCGAGAAGAAGTTCACCAGCGCCAACATCACCGAAGCCACCGTCCAGTTCCGCCCCGGCAAGCCCGTGAAGGCTGCCACCCGTGCGGGCGACGGCGGGCTTACCTTCAAGCGTGTGGCCAAGAAGGGTGAAGCGCCCCTGCCCGATGACGGCGGAAATACCGGGGGAGGCAGCGACGGCAACCAGGGGGAGAACCCGCTGGGCTGAGAACCGCCCGGTAGCAGTGCAATGACTACGCAGTAGTAAACGAACAATTACCCGTAAGTAGCCGACCAACTACTTACGGGTAGTTTTTTGCCCTGCTGCAGCGCAGCCTTTCATTCTTTCATTATTAATTCTTAACTTGCAAAGCACTATGAAAGCAATCTACATGAGTGACCTGGCACAAGCCTATTTCCCGAACTCCACACCCCGCAGCGCCTCGGCACAGCTGCACCGATGGATAAAGCTGAACACCGAACTGCAGGAACGGCTGGAACAGCTGCACTACAAACCCCGACAGCGCGCATTGACGCCGCTGCAGCACGAGGCGATAACGGAGTGCCTGGGGGAACCGGGAGAGTGAGGCTCTTGGACAGAAGAACAAAAAGACAAAAAGAAAGCCGCTGACGGGAGGACCGCAGCGGCTTTTGCCTTATTACTGGTTGAGAGAAAGCAACCATCATTTCTTTTTTGCTGAATTCTCTTCCGAATTACCCTTGACGAATATTGAGACAATTGAAATCAACACAGCACCTCCCATTATACCGGCAAACCAAGGCTTATCCAAATACAAAGCGTAACCTGTAACTGTCGAAAAGACAAGTATACAAAGAAAAGCAAAGAACATTCCCCACCAATTCATTCTTCCAATACGTCCTTCCGTTTTTTTTATAATTTGAAGTTTCTGCTTATCCATTGCATGACGATGCGTTTGCTCTTTGACTGAAGCATCTATTAAATAATCCACTATTCGAGGGTCAATATTTTTATAAGCCTGTAATTCACCTGGTGAGGGCAAACAATTATCATCCACCGTAAAAGTTTGTTCCAATTGCTTTCCTATGCCTCCATTGGTAGAAACTTGTGTCTCCTTCTGTTTGATTTCTTGTTTTCCCATTATTATCCTACAACCAAATTAGTCAATGATTTACGTACATCGCCTTCTACGGATCTGCGGTCACGTAACAGATTAGCCTTGTCATCGGAGCGCTTTTCTTCTTTGCCAAACATCTCCTTTTTCAGTTCATCAATAGCCTCTGATTCTTCGTAATATCGTCCTTGGGAAGCTTCACGAAACGTATCTGCCCCTTTCTTCAAGAACCGACCAATTTCTTTTATTACACACATATTTGCCTCCATTCTATATTGATTATATCTTATAAAACACTTGCTTACCCAAAAGGTTCATGTATCGGAATCATTCATACTTCCATTTTGAACACGCTACAAATAACGGCATTTTCCGCGAGTTTGCCAACTTTTCAATCACGAAATGTGCAAAACAGCCACAAGAACATACCTTGTTCCCGGATAGGCGGTCAAACCACACCGGGATAAGATTGATTCATTTCCGATTTGTTTTTAGCCAAACAACATCGGGTTTAGCTCATAGTTACTTATTAAAATCTCTGTCTTACGTTTCGCCTTAGTGAGATTGGCGACTTTGAGAGGCATATCTATCTTTTCAACGTGCCATTTATTCACAGCAACAAAGTACCGTAATGTCTGACACCAAAAGTTAGATAAGATGAATTTTCCTTTTATTCCCTGCAGGACGGTGAGCATCTGGAACAATTCTTCGTGGGTATATCCACGGTAATGACCTTGAGTACATCCTGGATATGGTGGGTCAAGGTAGAAAAACGTATCGGATGTATCTCTTTGTTTTATTACATCCAGCGCATCCCGACAAGAAATTTGCACATCCTGCAGGCGATTCTTCAATACGGAATTAAACTCTCTACGCTTGTTTCGCATGAATACACCGGTATGGCTTCCTGCCGAACCATTACACCATTTCCAACCACCGTGCATACTTCCGGAAAAAGAACCGTTTGTTATTATGAATACAGCCCAGGCTATATCAGTGTCTCCGGCCGGAACTCTTCCGTTATAGTAATCTTTAGCCAGATAGTAGTCAGATTCGGAACAAAGACTATTGTCAATCTTTTCAGCCAGTTGCTCAAAATTAGTCGCAACCTGCCGATAGAACGTAATAAGTTTATCGTTCTTATCATTAATCACCTCAAGATAGCTTTTGGGCTTTTGAAAAAAAACAGCACCTCCACCAAAAAAAGGTTCACAATAAATTTTGTGAGCCGGCATCATAGAAATAATTTTGGCTGCCAGCTGCTGCTTACCTCCGTAGTATGTTATTGGTGTTCTCATTTGATTCCTTTCTGATTTGTTATACGCCAATTATCTTATCATTGATACGAAATATGTTATCACTCACAAAATCGTATATCTTATACATAAGTTCCGGCTCTTCCTCTTTCGGAGAATAAACCATTACCTTTTTACCTGCACCTTTCATCCATCCAGCTTCCGTATTAGCCGACCGACCACAAGGAAGAACCATAACACAGACATCCGCCCACTTCATGCCATTAAAATCTGAATCAAATCCTTTTTGTGCAATCGGATGATTAAGAGCTTCACGATATTGCTCTGTTGTCCAGTTCTGCCAATCAGGATCTATATCAGACCATTGGAAACCACCATTACCATGAAAAGGATTCTTAAAATCGTAAACCTCATGTCCTAAATCACGGAGAATAGCTACAATGTCCTGTTGAAATACATTTTTCCAACTACTTGTTACATAAATCTTTGCCATAATATTTTTTTTTATAATTTCACTTTTGTATTTTTGTTACAGCATTTGCGACTATGGAAGAAAACGTCTAACAAACGTTTTGTGGGTTCAAATCCCTGCCAAATGTTAGGCAATATTGCCGTATAACAAATTAATTTTTATTATGAAAAAATTAATTTGTTAGATTGGGCGTAAAAAATCCCAATCTAACATAAAATTGATTGGAAAGTTTATGCTTGAAACTTTATGTTTCCTCGTTGCTATTATTGGTCTCATTGGAGTTATTCATTCCATCATCACAGGAGGCTTTATAATAACTGGATGGTAGGCACTATAGTTGATAACAGAAATCTATGGTATCAAATAGTACTTAAAAGCATAAATCGCCCTAATGAGGCAAGTCTTACAGACTTGCCTCATTTTTATTTTGTTAAGAGTTAAACAACTTATAAAAATACACCAATACCGCTATGCATATTATTGTAGCGCATACAATGCTAGTGCATTGTACGGGTGTGGATAACTGAGTAAATTGTTCCATGATATCTTTCCTTTTTTAATCCACCTGATACAGCCTGCACCCCGTCTTCTCCTTTGCCCTGTACAGAAAACTTGCCGCCTCGTCGCTGTCCACCACCAGACGGATGGCGGTGAGTCCTTCCGTCTTGGGCTTCTGCAGGAGCAGGGAGCACGGCTGTTCGTAGTAGTTCCTGTAGAAGATGAAATCCGCCACATGGAAATTGTCTATCTGGACAATGTATTTTACGGGAATACGCATAGGACTTCAGTGGTTAAATGTCGTTTGAATTCCCTTTGAGGCAGGGTTTCACTTCCCCGTCCGGTACCCAGTCCACCGTAACGATGCCTTTCACTTTGCCGGTGCCGCCACACTTGGGGCACGGGACCAGCTCCGTGTCCTTTACCGTGATGTCCCCCTGGAAATAGCCGTTGCCCTGACAATAGCCGCAGGAATACCCCGGGAATTCTCCGACGGTCTCCCGTCCCGTTCCGAAGAGGGGCGCCGTTACCAGCACCCCGTTCTGTTTCTTGCTCATGGTTTGTTCTGTATTAAGTTCTTTTTCTCCTTTCATAATTCCAGCCGTTCAGTCTGTACACCTCGCGCCGTGCCTCTTCCCTGGTCGGATATTCATTCACCTTGGTGCCAAGAGTGGATATCTCCGGAGGGAAGCTGTCACCCTGACGGTAGGTGATATCGAGATACACCGCCCAGCACCGACCGCGGGGACGGTACCGGTAACAACGATGTATCTCCCTCATCTCACTGCTCAACCGCATCACTCTCCTTTTTAGGCTCCACATAGAAGGTCTCTTCCTGCACCACCTGCACACCGATCTTCGGGAAATAGGATACCACGTCAGGATTCTCACGGTCAGCCAGCAGTCTGTCCTTGGCAAGCTCCTCACTGGTGCGGATATACTGCGGCAAAAGCTCCTTGCATAAATTCGTCACTGCCGCCCAGGTGAACCCCTTCAGGTTCTTCAGCTTCGGTGTGCCGGTACGGAAACCGAATACGCCATGGGTGCTTTCCAGGCTTTTCTTCCTGGAGAACAGTTCTTCCTTGTTTTCTACGGCGTATGCCTGCATGATGTCGAAGTTCTTTTCCTTTGTGGCAGACAGTTCTGCCAGCTGGTCCGCATACTTCTCGCGGATACGGGTCATCTCAAGGTCCATTTTTGAGGTGAGGTTCTGTACTTTGGCATCGGCCGCCGCAAAATCTGCGAAGGCCTGCTCTGCCTGCTCGCGGCTGATGCCGCTGACTACTGTTTTCTTTGTTCTTGCCATAATTCTTGCTCTTTTGATAGGGTTAATAATTTAATAGTTGATTTTATTTTTCTGCAGCTTGCTGGCATTGCGGTGATAAGACCTGTACTCTTCTGTTTTCGTAGGGTCCTCCAATTGCCGGAGTTCCCGGTCGATGTTGTCGTAACGCACCAGCTCCGCGCGGTATTCGTCCAGCAGGCGGTCGTACTCGATAGGTCTCAAGGCGGTAATACCCGCCATCAACCGGTCCTGCAGGTCACAGATACGGTCTGCACAGACTTCGAGACGGGATGCCAGCCGTTCACGGCGTTTGTTCCTGTCTACGATATGAACCATTGGGATATATTGATTATCATTATCTACCATCTCATCTCCTCCCCTTCTTTATTGTGATAAAATTCTGCACAACCGGAGCGGCGGCAAGCTCACTCCGGCTGTAATAGACCAGTCCGGCTTTGCGGTATCCGGTAATGTAACCCTTACGCTGCCAGGCATTCAGCGTCTCACGGCTACATCCTATAAGCTCTGTAGCATCTTTCTGGCCGATATAGTCCGCACGGTTCGTATCCGGCAATTTCTGGTATTCGGCACGTTGGCGGCGTTCTTTCAACAAATCCTCCACAAAGCCTTCCAACTGCGCGACCTTACGCTTCAGAGCCTCAAATTCCCGTACACTGACTGACTGGCGCTCTTTGGGCTCAGGTCTGTCAACCGTCACCGGATATCTGTCCGCATCGGGTATCAGCTCTTCCAGCGATAATCGCCCTGCGGCAAAACGGGCGGCGTCACGGCAGGCATAAAACACGGTCTCGTCCTTGTCTTCCTCCGGAACAGAAGCCACGTAGGTGGCAAACACCTGACTCTCATTATGCCCGTTTTCCAGCACCTCGGCCTGGAGCAGACTGATTTTATCCCCTTTCATGCGGAGAATGGCAATTCCTTTCTTTATTTCCTGTTTCTTTCTCATTGTATCAATCCTTTTTAAGTTTCCTTTCCTCACGGCGCATCCACGCCTCCAGCTGTTTCTTGGTGGCCTGGAGTTCCCAAAGCCTCATGCTTGTAACGTCCTTGCGCGCTTTGCTGTACTTACGTGCCCAGATGTTCAGCTTCGCCACGTTCATGCGGTATTCCTCCTCACTGTCGCTGGTGAACCCCTGGTTCAGCTGGGGAATCTGGAACGAAAGACGGTAGATGTCCCGGAATACATTCCTGGCTTCTGCCATCTGCATGGCCCGTGCCTTGTCGTCCGTCGGGTTCAACCGCTCCAGCAGCTGCCGCGCCTCCTGCATTGTCAGCTCCCGGCTGCTTTCCGTACGGCCGGAAGTGAACTCGTAGATGCAGCCGTGGCGGGCCTCGTCATCCATGCCGATACGGTGGAAGGTGGCGTGCAGGGCTTTAAACTGCTGGGCGCTGATAGGTTTGTCGGCAGTCGTTCTCATGGCTCATTACATATTACATTCTCCCCAATATCTTGCCGCCTCTTCCGGCCAGATGTCATAGTAGCCTTTCGGACCGATGAAGCGTCCCTTGCTGAAAGCCCGGTAGCCCTCGACGTAGATTTTCAATGACGCGTCAAACATCACGCTCTTGCCACTGCGTCCGGTAGGCAGCCTGCCACTGGCATGGCTGATAAAAATCATCAGCTTGTTACGGTGGCGTTCCTTGAATTCAATATACTGCCGATAGGTCATCTGTGTGTATTGGAAACTGTCTATCACCACAAAATCTGGTGATTTCTGACGTTTCAGACGCAGGCTGAGCTGCTCGATGCTTTCATTGTCGATAAGCAGAAAGCGACGGTTGACCTCCATCATGCCAAAGCGGCGGAGTGTGTCCTGCATGGTGAGGCAGGCACCTTCTTCCATACTGTTATAGGCCACACGGCCGAAACGGCAGAGATACTTGCAGAGCTGCATCACAAATGAAGTCTTTCCGTTACCGGAGTTCCCCCACACAAACCAGACACCCCGACGCTCGGGTGTGCCGAAAGCGTCATGCCACACCCCCTCAAAGTCCAGTGTGTCAAACTTCATGGAAAGCATCTCACGTACCCCCTTGGCATTACGTTCAAAAGTCTCACTCATTACTCTGCCCCTCCTTTCTGCTGCTCGGCACGGCGCTTCTGCGCATGTATCACCCGCTTCACACGGCGCAGGTCATTGTCACTGGTTTCAGCATCTTTCAGCACACGTCTTATCTCGGCTTCACCGGTCAGCCCGTTGGCCTGACAGATGGCATACACGTCGTTGCGGCTGGTGGCGTTCAGGTCGAAGAACTTGCGTCCGATGCGGCTGTTGATTTCCTTGTAGCCTTTCTTGTTGTATCTCAGCCCGTTGTCCACACGCCGCTTGATATAGTCGGTACTCATGAACACGATACCCGCGCGTCCTTCCAGGCGGTTGTAGATGCTGATGAAGTAATTCAATACACAGTCCGTCAGCTTGTCCCCCTCATCGAAGATGAGCAGCGGGTTCTGGAGAAAACCGATCATACCGAGCGCATAGTCCAGCATGTCACGCAGGTTGCTGGTGCTGTCGGTAGGCGCGCCCACCTGCTTGGCTATCTCGCGCACAAAATCGCTGCGTTTCATATCTTCCGAGCAAAGGATATAGAACACGTTGCGGTGTGTGCGACGGAACTCTATGGCGGCAGTGGTCTTGCCGCATCCGGCATCGCCCACCATCCAGGTGACATTCTTGTACATCTGGGCGTCGGCCAGCACGTAGGTGGCGAGACGGAAGTTCTCACTCTCGCAGATGGTCCAATGCTCGAAGCTGAAACCTATCTGCGCCGCTATGCGGCTGAACATGTCATCGCTGATGCTTTCATACTTGGTGTTCAGAATCTGGCTCACCACAGCCGCACTGACACCCTGCAGGCTCTCGCTGGCGCGGTTGCGGCTGGGAAAGTTCTCACAGTAGGCCATCAGTGCGTCGCGGATGGCATCCTTGTCTTGTTTGGTTAGTCCTTTCATTCTTGAATGGTATTTAATTGGTTATTGATTGCCGTTTAAAATCTGTCCAGTGCCAGCTCGTCCAACGTCATGTTGGAGAGTGCCTTGGTATATTCCCCCATAGTGGAGTAATCGGTTTCCGTGTCCGCTTCGGCCTCCTCCCGCTTCTGTTTTTCCGGCAGGGAGAGAGGAATATGGAGCTCGCCACGGTCATGCCTTTCACGGTATCCGTCCATCTTATTCTTGCTGAGGTTCTTAGGTTTGGGAGTGGAAAGACCGAAGAGCTCGGCTGCAATACGTTCGTCAAGGTCGAAACGCTCGCCTTCCAGCTGGATGGCGGCCATGGTCTCCTTGTTCCGGTCGATGGTTTTCCGCATGAAGCTGCTCTCTTCCGGTGTGCGCTCCTGCGTGGCGCGGCTGACAGTGACCTTAGGAGTGGCGGTGGCGCTGTACTTGGCACCGGTGGCGGTATTCCGCCACAGCTCCACGCGGGTCATGTCCATAGGATCATACATCACGGTGAACTCGCGTCCGGTATTGCGAAGCGCCCATACCTCGTCACGCAGGCCGTCGGCGGCATATACGTCATAGTGGTATTTCCGTTTGTCTATTTCAAACTGAAGTCCGTAGTTGGTATAGGTCACGGCTTTGGGATGGCACAGCCAGAACATACGCATCATGTCAACCTCCGTAACGGGTTGGGCCTCGGGATTCCCGCTCATGCGGTACATCTCCATGTGTGGAATACCGGTGGCGAAGTGCTTTTCCTCATTGTTCCATCTGTCACGGCATTCCTTGTAGATTGTTTTCAGCTCCTCGAGCGTGGGAAGTGCGTAGGCGTTCTCTTCTATGAATTCCAGGTTGGGCTTGCTGTTCAGCTTCTTGGCGTTCACGTTCTGTCCCGTGAAATGCCAGATGGCATGAAGGACTTGTGCCTGAAAACGGTAGAAGGCATTCTCTATGGTCTTGGACTGTCCGTTATAGGGCATCGTGGGACGGTGGAGCACCGTAAGGCGTTGGAAGAATCCCGCGGCGTTGCCTTTCTTGTGTCCTCCCTGGTTGTCGGTCACTATCTCGTAGGGACGGCTGCCGGAAACTTCCACGGCCATGCGGTAAGCACGGTACTGGCAGTCGAAATTCTCGTTCGGGGCGATGTCATATCCAAGCAGGGTCTCGCTATAGGCATCCATCACTTCATATACGCCGGTGGTACACATCTTGCCCTGTTCGTTCCTGTAGTAGAGGTTCAACTTGGTACCGTCGCCATACCACAAGGCATCGCGCATCTGCGGGAGGCTGGTCTTCATCAGGCTGGTGTACTTGGCTTTCCATTTCTGCATGCCATGTACCGCCGCATACCACATAGGCATCACGGCAGGGTCGTTGAGATAGTTCTTCACGGTGGTGGGCGACTTGATGATGTTCAGGCCGCGCTCCACCGCCTGACGGTTGTATTCGTCGAAAATCTGCGCCTCCGTATAACGGGGGACAATGCTGCGGCGGAGCTTCAGCAACAGCCGCGCCACTTCGGGAACCACCACACGTGCCGCCTGGTTGCCTGTGTTCTTGTTGACAAGGGCGGCATAGCCGATTTTTTTATAAGCGTTGAATTTTTCGCGGAGACGGGTCTTGGGCAGTGTGTGTCCATAGTGTTCACGAAGCTTCTCACATGTACCTTGCACCGTTTCCCACACGATGGACTTGCGGCTGTAACCGCACTTGCTATGCAAGGCTCCGGTCTCTTTCTCCACACGGACCAGCTCGTTCATCACCTCGGCATTCAGCACATATTCGGCCTGGCGTTCCAGAGAAATGGCGGGTTGGTAGGTTCTATAGAATTCCACAGCCCTGCTGTCACTGCGGATAATATTACTCATTAATTGTTCTTTCATTTCTTCCAAAGCATTGGGATAAAGTCTGTCGTATGCCTCGCGAATAAGGGCGGGAAGACTGGTGTAGTCTATGAGAGCGTAGGAACCGGCCCCCTTACCGGGACGGACAACCCGGATCTTGCCCTCACGTACTTTCTTATCATAATTAGGTTTACTCAATATCCTTCCTTGCGAGACCAGCTCAGGAAAAGTGACACACCTTATTTTACCGTACATTTCCATAATCAGAAACTTTATACTTTTCAACATTGTGCAAGCCCCGGCATCGAACCGGGGAGCCGACCACTTCCGCATGGCAAGGAAAGTTCCGGACTTGCAGCCTGTTCCGGACTTTACAGTTTATGGCCGTTATAGTCATATTGTACAACCTTGCCCTCAACATCTATCGACCGCAGATGAAAGCCCTGCGGGGTTGCCTCACGGGCAAAGTCTTCAATGGTATCGTAATTCATCTCGGCAGGTACGTCAGCCTCTGAGCATCTTGACATGTTTCTGAGATCCAGAACAAACGGGTTATTGCTTACCCATGTCACCTTTACTTTCATGCCATTTCCTCCTTTCCGCTGTCCGGCATACAAAGCGATATCGCCACAATAGCCGATAATACGATGATTACAAACGCATTGCGGCTGTCCGCATCCGTTGCGTCAACATTGGTTCCCAGCCACATGCCATAGGTCATGCCCACAGCTACGGCAATCTTCTGAATTGTTCTCCAGGTTTTCATATAATTCAAGTTTAATATCTGTCAATCAATAGTTTTATCAATCGCCTTTAAGGCTTTATACTTGCGGTCTACCAGTCTACCTTCATCGTCAATAGTGAGTGTCCATGCGGGATGATACCCACGTAACCTTTTGTCCTCTGTTCTTTTGTCAGTACTATAGGCTAATACAAAAGAAAATCCCACAGCCGTACACCCGTCGGACAACGGTTCATCAAAATGTACACCCCAATAGGAATTCCTGCCACTACGGGTACCTACCGCCTTCGTCACTTGACGGACGGCAAACACGGGTACTCCACGCTCGTCGTAGCTATCCACAACGACAATCTCAGCACGCTCCGTGGCAAGAACCCTGCATTCTTCTTTCCAGTAAATCATAAAGATTTGTTTATAAGGTTTTTACTTTCTCGTACGGGTTATCTATCAATGTAACTTCATACATTTTACATCCGTGATTCAGTGCATAAGCACGAAGAGTTTTCGCAAATGGTGAGTTCGTCTCAAAATTCAATGCCGAACGCACAGTACGTGTAGTGGTAAAAAACTGTTTAGCGATGGCTTCTTGTTGTGAAGCGTCTGCTTTGATGAATCTTTCCTTTTCTGCCATTGTATTTCTATTTATAAAGTTAATTCTGTATATTTGGAGCGTTTTCCATTTGGATGACGATGCAAATATCGAAACTTCTTTCGATAGAAGCAAATAATTATCGAACTATTTCACGATTTATATATTAAAATCATGCAGAAAGACGAAACAATTCACGAGAGGATAACTCAATTAGTTAATAAGTACGGGAATGGGAAAAACACCGTATTTGCCTCTTTAATAGGAAGTAATGAAGCAAATGTCCGTGGCTACAGAACGTCAACGATGCCTAAATTTGATTTTTTAGAGAAAATCGCAAGAAATATCGATATAAATTTAGATTGGCTCTTGACCGGTCGCGGTTCTATGGAAAAACAGCCACCAAAATCTTCTTTTGCGTTATCTCAAATAAACAATGATTTTGTTTCAATCCCACTGGTAGACATCTCTGTTGCAGCAGGCTGCTGTGGCTACGATAATCCCGATTATTTGGAAGTAGTAGATACCATAAAAATGCCTTCATCCATGGTGCGTAATAGTGAGAAATACTTCTGCGTCCGCATCAAAGGAGAAAGTATGTCACCTACATTATTGGATAGCTCCTACGTTATCGTGAGATTACTCGACTGTTCTGAATGGCAGGACATGCCCGACCAACATATCTACGTCATTAGTGACACTGATGGGCGTTCATATATCAAACGCATCAAGAACCGATTCCGTCAACATGGATTCCTCGTCTGCATGTCAGATAATGTAGATAAGATCAATTACCCCAATTTTAATTTGGAAGCTCAGGAGATAAACACCATACTTCATGCTGAATGGTATTTCAGTGCTAAAATGCCGAATCTGAATGAAACATATTATGATAAAGTTAATCAACTGGAAGATGATATGGATGTAATGAAAGGGCAGATGGTGCAGATACAGCAATTGTTGCGTGCTATCAATGTAAAGTAAGAATAGAAATAAGAAAATAGCCAATTTGATAAGTTTACTTGCTGGTATTATTGGCACTTGGAAGGCCTGCTCTTAGCTCCTTGACTTTTTCCAATATTTTAGCGTATAGCTCTCGATATCCTGCATCTTCGATGTCACTTATATATCCATCAATAGGTTCATATCCGTTTACTGCACAAAACAAGATTTCGAGTGCACGCTGATACCGTGGAAGTTCCTTGTGCGAATAGAGAACCTCGCGGATGATATTTCTTTTTATAATGGGAATATCTATTTTCATACTAAATAATGCTCCCGGCACAATCACCGGGAGCATTTCCATCAAACAACTAATTAATTACCTTAATCTCCGCGCGCTTTATCCCTCAGTCGGAGCCCTGAATGCCGGGAGCGTTCTTCACACCTTCAAAAACCATTGCGGCAGCAACAAGAGTCGAACTTGTGACAAAAGACCTGCATACGTGTTCACCACGTATGTACACCTTCGCTCTACCAGCTGAGCTATACTGCCAATTATTTGCGACGCGCGCACGTTTATTACGCTAAAATAGCACTTATTCCATAAATACCTATTATGAATCAACAGTTTATATGATTAGTACAATTATACTACCCGCTAAAAACACTATACTATCCCCCTATAAATATTTATTTAAACGCCTAAAAACATAACCTAAAAGGAAACATCATATAAAATACACCCTTTTCTAATTGTTAAAAAAGTATGCCTAAACTACATTACACAAGCTTATTGCCTATGAAAAAAGTATGTCTTATCGGTATGCCTTATGGTATGCCTAAACTTATTTTTAACATTTCACTCTATAACTATTCATCAATACCATCTATTCATTTGAGCATATAAAAGAACTTATGAAGTCATATCCTCTAAACACCCTAAATAGTATATATTTTATTCGGAAATACTTCTATATATTTATTATTTAGAATATATTTGTAGAAAGAAACTTCTAAATAATGAATTTATGACTAAGATAATTCACGTACATCTCATTTTCGAGAAAAAGGACTATTATTTCGGCAGTATCAGTGCCATTTATACCGTCCTAAATGACGCTCAAATAGGTATTAAAAAGAGCTCGCTACTTCATGCCGGTCTCACTGATGGTGGCGTTAAGACAACCCGTAGAGCCATTATCAAGCAGTCTCACCTCATTCGTTGTACCCAAGAATGACCTAAGCACTCCACACGAAAAAAGGGCTGAATCGCGCCTCAAAAAGCGTCAATTCAGCCCTCATCTTATATCCATTGTAACATTTGACCGTTTAAAGTGTTTTCATACCTTATTCAAATGTAATATCTGTGTCGCACAATGTAACAATTCGATTTGTTTCAGCGCACACAACTCAAATAGCCTCAAACCTTCTATTCATCGGCATTTCAGCATCATTTAACTCCCACATGCTTTACATACAAAGTGATTTACCCCCCTTAATCTTGACCGACTCCGCACGTACTTCTTTCTTATTCATCACCGGATGGGTACACTTCAGCGTGGTGCTGAAGAAGCCAAGTCCCTCTATCTCCACCGTATAGCCCTTTGCCAGCCAGTCTCCAAGCGTAGTGGTGATGGCTTGCACAATACCCACAACCATGGCGTGGGGCATATGTTCTTCACGAAAAACCCGTTCCATGAACTCTTTACCAGAAATGGTTCCCTTGGAACAGACACGGGCATGCAGCGACTTCGGTTCCTCGCCTTCGGGGACAGGCGTTTCATAAAGGTCATAATAAGCACTCATAAAATAATTTAAATTAATGGTTTATAGAGAATTGAGGGAAACTTGCAGCAAACTTGGGGAAGAAATGTTCTCGAAATCGGCAGAAGCTGGCAGTAAAGGTACTAATTATTTTTCTTGCCACAAGGATTTTACTTTCTTTCCACTGCCGTATTCTTTTCTTTCCACAGCTGTGGAAAGAAAAGAATACGGCAGTGGAAAGATTAGCATTTAGGATAGAAAAGGATAACTCCCAATGAGTCTGTCCTTAGTTCTTGGCAGGCAAAGAAACAGAAGCCTCCAATATCGGGGAGACAGACTCCCAAACCTGAGCATCGATACTCTGCATTCCTTGCACAGAAGGATGCCCCCATTGTTTATCAATGTCGTGCAAACGAATATTCTCGATGCCATAGTGCCGGCAAATTTCATCCATGGAATCAGTTACCTCTTCGGATAATTCAGAATTGGTAATATTATAAATCCTGGCCGCAGGATAGAGCTGCTTGAGAGATGCAAGCAGATAGCAAAAGGCAGGACGGAAGCTATACAAATCGGCTTTCGTCCAGCCATCATATTGGTATACGCCAATGGGAGCACCTGCCCAACTGTCATTGGTACCGCCAAAAACAAGGATTATGTCGGGGGTGCCGAGGTTGTGAATACGGGTGATAAAAGAACGGTCGGAGTAATCGGCTTTCTCGTAACCGGTATGACAGACGGTGGAGCCGGAATAGGAATTGTTGCGTTCCAACTGAAAGCCGTGCTCATGGATGAAACGGTACCACCAGGTTTCCTCCACCTTTGTCACATCATTCTCTTTCTTTTCGCCGGGAACTCCATACCAGCAGAGATTGGCGGCAGGAGAGACATGACCGTAAAAAGTGGAATAGGAATCGCCAAGAATAGAAACTTTCTTTTGAGCAAACACCCCTGATATAAGGGTCAGGGAAAAAACAACCAGAAAAAACAAGGATTTGCAGTTCATAATAGATAGATTTTTATGTCGTATGCCGCAAAGTTATAAAGTTTGTCCCGGTTTGACGGCAAGAAACCGTAGTTTTTTTGCCATAGCCCGCTTATATGAAAGCCCCTCTACCATCGGATTCCCACAAAAAAAGGAAATGCCGGATTGATAGAGGGGCGAGAGAATGAAGATGAGAAAGAGTATATTTTACTCCCGCCCTCCACCGAGGGCTTGATAGAGGTTGATGATACCTTGTATTTCATCAAAGCGGTCGGCTACCTGTGTCAGTTGGGCAGAGAGTAGCCCCTGCTGGGCAGTGAGCACTTCCAAATAGGTGGAAGTGCCGTGTTGCATCAGTAACCGGGTGCTGCGGACGGTAGTTTCCAGTGAAGTTATCTGCCTTGCGCGGAGCTCCGTCTTTCCACGGGCTACCTGCACTTGGGTCAGAGCATTGTTCACTTCGCTACCGGCATTGAGCAAAGCTTGCTGAAAAGCGAGCCTGGCTTCTTCCTGCTGTGCTTTGGCTATCTTGAGCTGTGCCACGTTCAGCCCTTTGTTGAACAAGGGTTGTGTCAGCGAACCGATGGCGGAGAAGAGTAGTTTTCCTGGATTGACAATCATGCTTCCTGCCGAGTTGGTCCAGCCAGCTGTACCGCTCAAGGTGATGGAGGGGTAGAAAGCAGAACGGGCGGCATTGGTGCTGTAGAAAGCGGATGCCAGCGAGAGTTCGGCACTTTTCACATCGGGACGGCGGGAAAGCAATTGCAGAGGTACGCCCACCGCAAGTTCCTGCGGGAACTCCTGCCCCGCCAACCGGCCACGCTCAATGGTGCCCGGAACATCGCCCAACAGAATGGAGAGACTGTTCTCCACTTCCTTTACCTGCTGCCGGAGGTCGAGCAGCGAAGCTTCCACCTGACGACAGTTGGCTTTGGATTGCGAGACACTCGCCTCGTTCGTCATGCCTGCAGCCATCATGGCTCGCATGGTGCGTACACTTTCGCGCCAACTGGCGGCTGTTTCTTCGGAAATGCGGTATTGCTCGTCGAGCATCAGCAAGGTGTAGTACAGATTGGCCACATTAGCTATCAGCGAAGTGCTGACGGCTTGTTCGTACTCCAAGCTTTGAAGGTAGAGCGCTTTGGAACGGCGTTTGGCATTGGTCAACTTACCAAAAATATCGACTTCCCAACTTGCCGAGGTAATGCCGGAATAGGTCCACGAGCCTTTGGAATTGTCGAAACTGCTGACGCCACCCTGCGGAGTGAGCATAAACGAAGGCAGGTACGAAAGTTTGGCCGACATCAGCGTGGCTTCTGCCTCCTTGATACGTTGTTGGGCGGAAAGCAGGTCAGTGTTGCCTTGCAAGGCTTGTTCGATGAGCGACTGTAATTGCGGGTCCGTAAAAAGCTCGCGCCAGGAAAGGGAAGCGATGGAGGTAGTGTCCGATGCCGCAAACAGACTCAGGCTATCCAGACTTTGCCCGTCCAAATCGTGTCCATAAAGTCCATCGGTCGTGATGTCCTCCGGGCGCTGGTATTTGGTATAGATGCCGCAACTGGTCAGTACCAAGCCGGCGACAGCTAATAATATGAATTGTTTCTTCATTATTTTTTTATGTTAGTTACGCGATAATGTACTAATGTGATTCTTCTATCTCCTTCCGGCTTACTTTCATCTCTTCCTCAATCTGCCAGTCGCTCGTCGGGACGGATTGGGCAGGACGAAGCCGCTCCTGCAACCACTGGAAACTGATGAACAAGACAGGAACAATGAACAGCAGCGCCAATGTGCCGATGAACATACCACCGACAACACCCGTACCCAATGAACGGTTACCGTTGGCTCCGACACCCGTGGCAACCACCAAGGGGAAAAGGCCGAAAATCATCGTCAGTACCGTCATCAGGATGGGACGGAAACGCGCCTTTGCCGCACTGACGGCAGAAGCAATCAGCCCCATTCCCGCTTTACGGCGCTCGGCGGCATACTCCGTCAACAGAATAGCGGTCTTTGCCAACAGACCTATCAGCATGATAAGTCCCGTCTGTAAATAGATATTATTCTCCAACCCGGCTATCCTGGCAAAAAGGAACGACCCCATCAGGCCCGCAGGAACGGCCAGGATAACGGCAAACGGAATCAGAAAGCTCTCGTAAAGCGCACTCAGAATCAAGTAAATCATCAAGATACAGATACCGAAGATGATGACTGTAGTACCACTCTGCTGGCTTTCCTCGCGGGTGATGCCACCAAAGTCATAGCCATATCCCTTCGGCAAGGCTATCTCCGCCGTTTCTTGTACGGCACGGATGGCGTCACCGGTACTGTATCCCTCAGCAGGCATGGCATTCACGGCAATGGAGTTGAACATGTTGAAGCGGCTCAAGGACTCGGCACCGTAGGAACGGGTCAGCGTAACGAACTGGCTCAACGGAGCCATCTCACCGTTGGACATGCGCACAAAGGCATTGTTCAGTGAAGCCTCATCCAAACGGAACTTCGGGTCGGCCTGAATCATTACCTTGTAAACTTTGGAGAAACGGTTGAAGTTGGAGACATATTGCCCGCCATAATAGCCCGACAGTGTGGACAACACCTGGTCGGGAGTAATCCCGGCACGTTTGCACTTGGAAGCATCCACCTCGACGGTCCACTGCGGATAGCGTACATCGAACGTGGAGTATGCCATCGAAATTTCCGGACGCTGGTTCAGTGCCGCCAGATACTGCTGGGTGGTCTGGAAGAAGGTGTTCATATCCCCTCCCTGCTTGTCCTGCACATTCAAGTCCAGCGCATTACCCATACCATAGCCCGGAATCATACCCGGAGCAATGGCAAAGACTGTAGCATCCTTAATATCCGCCGTGCGAGCGTATATCTGGTTGACGACTGCCTGCACCTGGTCTTCCTTTGCCGTACGCTCGTCCCAAGGTTTCAGCTTCACGATAATCATACCGAAAGAATTTCCCTGCCCGGACAGCAGACCATAACCGGCAACTTTCTGCAAGTGCAATTTCTGAGGAAGGTCTTCCAGACGCTTCTCCACGCGGTCTATAATGTCATTTGTCGTCTTGAGCGAGCTACCCGGAGCGGTGCTAACGTTGACAAACAACGTTCCTTGGTCCTCGTCGGGCACCAGTCCGGTCTTGGTGGTATTCATCAGGAATACCAGCAGCACTACCGAAAGTGCCAGCAACGACCAACCCAGCCAGCGGCGCTTGATGAACAGCAGCACTATCTTCTTATACTTCTCGACCACCGCCTCGAAAGCCGTGTTGAATGCCTTGCGGAAGCGCGAAGCAAAATTATTCTTCTCCGTTCCGTCCTCATTGATATAAGGCTTCAGCAGCAAGGCACAAAGTGCGGGACTGAGTGTCAACGCATTAATCGCCGAAATGCCAACGGCCACCGCCATCGTCAGCCCAAACTGGGTATAGAACGTACCGGAAGTCCCTCCCATGAACGATACCGGAATAAACACCGCCATAAACACCAGTGAAGAAGTGATAACCGCGTTGCTGATGCCCTTCATCGCATCGATACTTGCCATGTAGGAGGACTTATAGCCCACATCAAACCGTGCCTGCACCGCCTCCACCACGACAATGGCGTCATCCACCACCGTACCAATCACCAATACCAGCGCAAACAGCGTAATCAGATTGATACTGAATCCGGCAACGGACATGAAAGCAAACGTACCAATCAGTGAAACAACGATACCTACCAGCGGAATCAGCGTAGAGCGGATGTCTTGCAAAAAGACATAAACCACCAGGATAACCAGGATAATAGCCTCAATCAGCGTTTTCACCACTTCGTGGATAGAGGCGAAGAGGAAATCGTTGCTGGACATCATCTGGGTAAGCTCCACGCCTTTCGGCAAGTCCTTGCGTGCTTCTTCAAGGAGCCGGTCAATCTGCCGGTTCACTTCCGTGGCATTGGAGCCCGCGGTCTGGAACACCATGCAGGAGATACCGGGATGTCCATCCATGGTACCTTTGTAGGCATAACTGTCCTTACCCAGCTCTATATCGGCGATGTCCTTCAGTTTCAGCACCTCGCCGTCTTCGGTAGAACGGATGACGATGTCGCCGAACTCCTCAGGAGTAATGAGGCGTCCCGTATATTTCATGGTATATTGATACGTCTCATCCGAGTTCTCACCAAACGACCCGGTGGCCGATTCGATATTCTGCTCTGCCAGCACAGCCGTCACATCCGAAGGTATCAGCTTGTACTGCGCCATGACATCCGGTTTCATCCAGATACGCATGCTGTAGTCACCACCCATAATCATCATATCGCCCACACCGGAGATACGGAGAATCTGCGGCTTCAGATTGATACTGATATAGTTGGCAAGAAAGTTCTCGTCATAGCTGTCATCAGGGCTATATAAAGAGAACATCTGTAAGATACTGGTCTGCCGCTTGCTGGTGGTGACACCCACCTGGGTTACTTCGGCAGGAAGCTGCCCCGTAGCTTTGGACACACGGTTCTGCACATTGACCGCCGCCATGTCCGGGTCTGTACCCTGCTTGAAGTAAACAGTAATGGAAACCGACCCTGCATTGCTGGCGGTAGAAGTCATGTAAGTCATGTCCTCCACACCGTTGATGGCCTCTTCCAACGGAGCGATAACACTTTTCTGAAGGGTTTCCGCACTGGCACCATAGTAAGTGGTGCTCACCATGATGGTGGGCGGCGCAATGTCGGGATATTGCTCAACGGGCAAGGTGAACAATCCGATGATGCCCAGAATGACAATCGTAATGGAGATGACTGCCGAAAAAACGGGGCGTTCTATAAAAGTTCTGAGGTTCATATTCTATCGGTTAAAAATTATCATTCATTCGTTTTGGGTTGGACGGAGGTACCTTCACGCAGCAAACCCACGCCTTCGGCCACAATTGTGTCCCCCACTTTCAAGCCACTCTCTACGATATATTCCTGACCTCCATTCACACGGGTCACTTGCACGGGAACTGATTGCGCCTTGCCGTCAACTACCTTATATACATAGACCTTGTCCTGTACTTCGTAAGTGGCACTCTGGGGAACAACGATGCAGTTCTCTTTCCGTACCGGGATGATGACGTTGCCCGAACCGCCACTGGTCAGCAATCCCTCTTTATTGGGGAACACGGCACGCAGACTGACTGTACCCGTAGAGGTATCAATTACACCACTGATAGTTTCTATCTTACCTTCTTGCGGATAGACAGAACGGTCATTGAGCTGTAATTCGATAGAGTCCATCTCTGCCAGCGCCTTATCCTTGGAGCCGTAGCGGCGGGTGAGGTCAAGCAACTGATTCTCTGTCATGGAGAAATAGACATACATATTAGAATTATCGGATACGGTCGTCAGTGGTTTGGGCAAACTGGCGCTGACCAACGTCCCCACCCTATAAGGGAGCGTACCTACCATTCCATCTGCCGGACTCTTCACTTCTGTATAAGAGAGGTTATTGGCGGCATTCACCTGCTGCGCCTCGGCTTGGGCCAACTGGGCTTTCGCTGTCAGCAGGCTGTTGTAGGAAGTCTTTAAGTCAAACTCGGAAATCACCTTCTGGGCATAAAGCTCCTTCTTGCTGTCATATGTCAGTTGCGAAGTGGCCACGCCGGCACGGGCAGCTTCCACATTGGCTTCTGCTGTGCGCAAGGCTGCCAGATAGGGCACCTGGTCGATAATAAACAAGACTTGCCCCCGACGCACGGTCTGTCCTTCCTCCACACAAAGTTTGGTGAGTGTACCGGACACCTGCGGATAGATGTCAATGTCCTGCCGTCCGCGGATGGCTGCGGAATAAATTGTCTGCAGTTCTTTGTCGGTAGTCGAAATAGTCATCACCTGATATTCCGACTGGGGTTGCACGACAGGCGCGCTGCCGCAGGCTGCCAGTGTTGCACTACAGATGACGGTCATCATCTGTTTCATCATACTCTTTTTTGTTATCATACTTTTTATCTTAAAAAAATAATACGTCGGCTTTCTCTTTCATTTTTTAAGCCGGCAGCAAAGGTATGCCGTTTTTGAACAACCATTTGTTTCATTGAAGGTACACGACTGTTCATTTTCGGAACATGCCATTTAACAATCCAAAAAGAACTCGTACCTTTGTAACCGCAAATCATAAGCAATCTAACATATGAACCCATTACTGACTACCAAACAAGAAACGTTCAGAGCCGGAACAGACAAGCTGGAATTCTTCCGGGAACGTCTTCTGAAAATGAACAATGGAGCACTGATGTTCTGCACCCGTGGAGAAGCAAATATCACAATAGATTTAAGAAAATATCATATTGTACCCAATACGCACATTACGCTGCTTCCAAGTTCCATTATTTCACTGACAAGTGCGAGTAAAGATTTCCTGGTGGACTTCTTTGCCTATTCCGAGACAATGTTCAAGACGGCATGCTTCCGTTTAGAGCCGCCCTTCATACATTTTATAAAGGAGAATGCATGCTATACGCATACCGAAGACGAACCGGTTCGTGCTATCACAGGACTCATCACGGCAAGCAATGCCATCTACCGCGATTCTGAAAATCTGTATCGCGAAGCCATTGCACAAAACCTGCTGCAAATTTTCTTTCTCGACACCTACGACAAGGTTCAACGTTACTTTACGGAAGAGCAAATCAATGGCAGTAACCGGAAAGAAGAATTGTTCAAAAAGTTCATAAATCTGGTACATACGTACTGTACTACCCAGCGGGATGTCGCTTTTTATGCTGACCAACTCTGCATTTCGACCCGCTACCTATCTGCCATCACCAAACAAGTGGCAGAAGATTCTGCCAAAGAAATCATTGACGAAAACCTGATATTGGAACTGAAAATGGCACTGCAATCCACCGGCATGTCACTGAAAGAGATTGCCGACAAATATCATTTTCCCGACCAGTCTTTCTTCGGACGATATTT
The DNA here is from genome assembly GCF_003602995.1 of Bacteroides sp. AF25-38AC. NCBI lineage: Bacteria > Pseudomonadati > Bacteroidota > Bacteroidia > Bacteroidales > Bacteroidaceae > Bacteroides > Bacteroides sp. AF25-38AC. The sequence goes on from NZ_QTMD01000015.1 coordinate 48,192, forward strand.
CAAGAAACACACGGGAATGTCACCCAAGGAGTACAGAGCAAAGAAGAACTGAGGTATGAGCATGCATTTATCCCCTTCTCCTCTGCCTCTTTAGTATTTTTTTAGTATATTTGTCAGACACTAATTTAATCAGTTCAATACCATGAGAAAACTTACACACATGCTCCTTGCAGGCACTCTCATCCTGGCCTGCTCTTCATGCGGAGTAGAAACAACAGCCAACTATCAAGTCATTCCCCTGCCCCAGGAGGTTGCCTTGAGTCAGGAATCCCCCTTCAACCTGAATGACGGTACCATCATCGCCTACCCCGAACACAATGAACTTTTGAAACGCAATGCCGAGTTTTTGGCCGAATACATCAGCCAGTCCACCGGCCACACCCTCCAGACAGAAGCCCTTGCCCCGGGGAGCGAAGCGCCCAAAGGCGCCATCACATTGGGACTGGATCCGGCCATCGGCAACCGGGAAGGCTATGTGCTGACCGTCAAAGCCGACCGGGTGACCCTAAACGGACAGACCGAGAACGGGGTGTTCTACGGTATACAAACCCTGCGTAAATCAATCCCCGCCGAAACCAAAGCCACCTCTATCCTATTGCCTGCCGGCAGCATCCAGGATGAACCCCGCTTCAGCTACCGGGGCATGCACCTCGATGTGGGCCGCCACTTCTTTCCCATTGAGTTCGTAAAAAAATACATAGACTTGCTGGCACTTCACAATATGAATACCTTCCACTGGCACCTCACCGAAGACCAAGGCTGGAGAATAGAAATAAAGAAGTATCCCAAGCTGACGGAAATTGGCGCCTGGCGCGACCGTACCGTTATCGGCCGGAACACCGAAGAGTATGACAACACCCGGTATGGCGGTTTCTATACGCAGGAGCAAGCCAAAGAAATCGTAAAATATGCCGGGGAGCGCTATATCACGGTCATCCCCGAAGTAGACCTGCCCGGACACATGCTTGCCGCACTGGCCGCCTATCCCGAAATGGGATGTACCGGTGGACCGTATGAAGTGTGCCCACATTGGGGCGTATTCGAAGATGTGCTGTGCATCGGCAACGAAAAGTCCATGCAGTTCCTCGAAGATGTCATGGCCGAAATCATTGACATATTCCCTTCCAAATACATCCACATCGGCGGTGACGAAGCTCCCCGCACCCGTTGGGAAAAGTGTCCCAAATGCCAGGCACGTATCAGAACCGAAAAATTGAAAGCCGACAAGAACCATACTGCCGAAGACCGTCTGCAGAGCTATTGTATGACACGTATCGAAAAGCTCCTCAATAGTAAAGGACGCCAGATTATCGGCTGGGATGAGATTCTGGAAGGCGACGTCGCCCCCAACGCAACTGTTATGTCATGGCGTGGCTCGGCAGGAGGAATCAAGGCGGCCCAACTGGGACACGACGTGATAATGACACCCAATGACTATTGCTACTTTGATTATTACCAAAGTGAGGATACCCGGCACGAACCATTTGCCATCGGAGGCTTTGTCCCATTGGAGAAAGTATACAGTCTGAATCCTACCGCCTCACTGACCGAAGAACAAGCTAAGCACATACTCGGCACACAAGCCAACCTTTGGACAGAATACATCCCGACCAGCGAACAGGTAGAGTATATGGTTCTCCCCCGTATGGCCGCCCTTGCCGAAGTACAATGGACACAACTGGAAAAGAAAGATTATACAAACTTCACTACCCGACTGGCCGGACTCATCGGCCTCTACCGGAGAGACGGGCTCAACTACCGGGAACCCTTCCGACAGCAGGCAGACTCCACAGCGACCGAGAAGAAGTAATCAGAACTGGAAATAGATAAACGGCTGTATCTCCGAACTTTTCATCTGAATGACCAGATAGATTACAGCAAGCATCAGTACCGCCTTTCCCAACAAGGGGAGGCGGATTACTGTTTTTGTGCAAGCACGTTCCCAACTGTCGGGCACAAAATGCAGCAGATAGCCCAATGCCATCAGTGCAAACACTTCCCAATAACCCTCTACCAGCTGCGGGAAGAGTTGCGGACGGAAAGTAGTGAATATCTGCTTCAGCATATCCATTGATGTGGAGAACTCCGCATTACGGAAGAATATCCAGCAGAAACAAACAAAATGGAAAGTGACAAGCACTCCGAAGAAGCGGTGGATGCCATGGCTCTCCGTCCCCTTCTTACGCCCGGTAAGCGTCATCCAGAACTTATGGGCTGCAAGCGCAACGCCATGCATCATTCCCCAAAGTACAAAATTCCACGAAGCGCCATGCCACAAGCCGCCCAGGAACATGGTAATGATGAGATTGGCATATTGGCGGATTTTCCCCTTCCGGTTGCCTCCCAAAGAAATATAAAGGTAATCGCGCAACCAGCTGGAAAGCGAAATATGCCACCGCCTCCAAAATTCCGTAATGGAAGCGGACTTATAAGGGGAATCGAAATTGATATTGAAATGGAAGCCCAGCAACAAGGCAATGCCGATAGCCATATCACTGTAACCGGAGAAGTCGCAATAAATCTGCAAGGCATAGCCATAAACACCCATCAGATTCTCCACCCCCGAATAAAGAGTAGGATTATCAAAAATACGCTCTACAAAGTTAACGCTGATATAGTCCGATATAACCGCTTTCTTGAAGAGCCCACTCACGATGAGGAAGATTCCACGTCCGAACATCTCATTGGAGACAAACAGCGGGCGGCGGATTTGCGGAATGAAATCACGGGCACGTACAATAGGACCCGCCACCAACTGGGGAAAGAAAGAAACATAAAAAGCATAATCCAACAAACTGGTCAGAGGCGTTATCTGGCGACGGTACACATCTATCGTATAGCTCAACGACTGAAAAGTGAAAAAAGAGATGCCCACCGGAAGGAAAATATCCATTGTCGTGAACGTGCCTCCCGTCAGCGAGGCAAAAGTTTCGCCCAGAAAATTGGTGTACTTGAAGTAACACAACAATCCCAAATTGATGAACAGACTCAACACAACCCATGCCTTACGTAGCCAGGGAATAGCCTCGCGTGCCATCAAGCGTGCAATGAAAAAGTCACAGACCGTCACCAGTCCAAGCAGGAAGAAATAAGTGCCACTACTTTTATAATAGAAGTAATAGGAAAACAAGGTGACAAACAGCAAACGCGCCGTCGTCCGGCGTTGCAACAACAGATAAACCAATATAAAAGCGACAAACAGCCAGAGGAAAATACCACTGCTGAATATCATCGGGGCTTGCGGGTCATAAGTGAAGACATCGCGCAAACGGTCCAAGTCTATATTCAATCCGGATAAAAATTCGTCAATATTCCACATAATCGTTATAAGCTTTTAACAAGGCCTGGTAGAACAGCTCGCCTTGCAGGCGGTAACCGTCCGGCAAATAGTGTACATGGTCCGGACGCATCAATCCGGCTTCCTGCCAGTTGAGGCAGGCACGGTGGGTACCGCCAAGTATTTCGTACATGTCCCATACCGCCAATCCGTTTTCATCGGCATAGCGGCGGATGGTCTGCACGGCAACGGCAGTACGCGGATTAATCTTATAGGTCCGACGACGGCGACGCTGCCGGAAACTCTCGTAAGAGCCCGGAGGAGTGGTCATCAACATCGGTACATTCGGCAGTTTCTCGCGAAGCATGCGTACAAGGTCGTCCATCTGGCGATAGTGCAGCATTGTATTGTAACGGCGGTTATGGCTTTCGTTCGTCCCGAAGGAAAGAATAAGCAGGTCGGGATGCAGAGCCGCAATATCAGCAATACGGTCCAGACGGGTGAAAGTAGTACAAAATGCACCGTTGATACCTACATCGGTATAAGAGACTGCCCCGAAAGTGTCCTGCATCAACGCACCGGTGGTACGGGGGAAGATATGGCCGCGTATATGGCTGTCGCCCACATGTACGATGCGAAGCGTATCAGCGGAAGCGCCCAGCCGAGACAGACGCAACTTCTCCCAGAAAGGATTAAGAATACCCAGACTGTCGGTAAGTACATTCTCCTTCATTTGCCGGAATGCGGCGGGAAAAGTTATCAAAGGGACAGACACCGTATCCGTACGTTGGGAATAGAGGCAGAGAGTATCACAATCCGCTCCACCGGCATGACACGAAAGGCTGCCTGGCAGTATGTCCTGTGCATGGAGCGGCCGTATCGCCGCAATCAGCACCAGCACCGCGCAGCAAATCGTACATCGTAAATCGTACAATCGTGAATCCTCCTTATGGCTCCTCTTCATAGTAGGCCCTCCTTCTGTCATACTGTTCCTTGCCATAAATCAAAGACTCATAAAGTAATCCCGCAAGATGCTTTCCACCACGGAAGTTGATGTGCGTATAATCATAATTGGCCAATGACGGCTTGGCATGCACCATGTCTGCCATACTGCCTTCCCCACCCATGGCCTCGAACATGTTCCAAAAAGCGACAGCCTCATCCGCCGCCAGATTCTGCTGATAACGAACCAGGTTCCTGATGCCGGGCATGGTACGCAATTCGCCTTCTTCGGTCTTATAGTCACGGTCGCCCACGCTGACTATGAGGATGGCAGCTTGCGGAAAGGCTTCCTTGAGATGCTGCACCGTTGTCTGCATGCCCGCAATGTACTTGTCGTAATTCCGCCCACGCTCCGTAGCCACATTCAGTCCGTACTGCAGGATTATCAAATCGTAAGGGCGCTGTTCGTTGAACTCACGCATCATCCACACGGGAACAGAACGGAGGGAGAGGCCGGAGCTGCCACGCAATGAGAAGTTGTCGAGCACGATGCCCGAAGTGCCGTCCATGGCAAGACCATAGAACAAGGTGGAATCTGCACTCTCCACCGTCCAACGGACGGAACCGATATTTCCCTCTACCGTCATTTCCTGCAAATCGCCAACCGGCTCAAAAGTCTCGGTAGTCGCTTCGCCGCGATTGACGCGGACAGAAAGGGTGGTCGTGCCGCGGTTATAGAAAAAGATACTGGCACGCCGGCAAGTATCCAGACGGGAAGCATAGTTCTTCTGCCCCCGCAGTTCCACATAAGCACCGGTATTCGGAATAAAGTAATGTCCGGAGACTCCCTGCTTGCTACGGTCGAAGAACACGGAGTCCATGACAGAATGGCTCTGCCATCCGCTGAAGGAGTGACGCACCGTAGGGCGGAAACCGCTGGTCATGGAGGTGATGGTGACAAAACCTACTCCGCAACCGCCATATCTTTTCTGGAGCATCTCACGCAAATCGGCTGTCAGAATATCCGCTTCGATAAAGGAGTCGCCGAAGTAGGCGATACGAACCGGACGGGGTGCTTTGGCAAGCTCGTCGAGCGCCTGATAGAACCGCGTCATGCCACGCATGGTAGAATCGCTGTAATCTTCAATGCACGTCATGCCCGCACGGCAGGTGTCCACAAAGGCGGGCTTCACCTTCGGGGGCGGAGGCAGCAGGCTGTCCGGCTCACTCACCGGCTTGGAAGGACGACGCACGTCCCCCAAGATATCCACACGCCTCAGCACACGGCCACCCATCGTAATACTTGGCAACAGATGCATCAGCAACAATGCACCCCATACGATAAACGCCAACAGACCCGTATATTTCAATGAATTCTTTTCCATACCTAATGTGGCCGCAAAGATATAGATATAGGTTGAAAAAATCTCTCCGGACAAAAAAGAATTATCCCCAAAGAAACAAGATTTTTTCTCCGGGGATAACGGTTATAGACAGAGCAGACCCGATTAAATGGTCTGTTCGATATTCCAAACAAAAGCACGGAGTCCGAGTTGCTCGGTCTCCTTGTCCATCCGGTGGAGCGCTTCGAGCAACGGAGCCACCTTAGCCTCATCTATGATAGTGATGATGGCGGAACACATACTGGGCCAGGCATGGCTGCCATAGTGCGGTTCCCCCGTCTTACTGCCACGCCCCTGTACTTGCTGCCAATAGCTGAAGCCGCGGCAGTTGTGGCGGTCAAGCAATGCCATGATACGTTCAAAGAACGCTTGGTCGAATGTTATAAATACTGATTTCACGCTATATAATGTTTAGTGATTAATGTTTAATGATTAACGGATAATGATTAATCATTGTTTACGTGGTTTCGTCATCTTCTCCTTATGCAACTGGTAATAATCATTCAGCTCACGGTCTTTCTTAATCTTCTTACGCGTGCGGCGGATACCAACACCTGCAAACGAGCAATAGAGTACGGGGACAAGAATCAATGTCAGAATGGTAGATACCGTCAGACCGCCAATTACGGCAACACCCAACGGACGCCACATCTCGGCACCTTCACCCTGCCCTACAGCCATCGGCACCATACCGAGGATAGTGGTCAGTGTAGTCATTAATACCGGACGCAAACGGCTGCGGCCTGCCGTGACTACAGAGTGAAGCACCGCTTGACCACGTTCGCGGCAAAGCGTGATGTAGTCGATGAGTACGATACCGTTCTTCACCACAATACCAATCAACATGATTCCACCCAAAAGCGACATCACATTCAAATTGGTTCCCGTAAAGAATAATGCCATCAACACACCGCTGAATGCAAATGGAATGGAAAACATGATGATGAACGGATAGCTCAAAGACTCAAACTGAGCTGCCATCACAATGAATACGAGAATAACAATCAATACAGCCAGCGTTCCCAAGTCGGAGAATGAATCCTGTTGGTCCTCATACGAACCCGAAATCTGGATAGAAGCACCACTTGGTAAGTCCATCTTATCAATTATAGCATTACCATCGGCCACCACATCGCCCAAAGGTGCTCCCGAAATAACCGCAGATACAGTAACAATACGCTCACGGTCTTTACGTTCGATGGTAGGAGGAGCAGAACGCTCGACTACTTTGCCGAGGTCTTTCACGCGGATACCCTCACCGGAAGGCGTATAAATAAGGATGTTCTCCAAATCTTCAATCTTTGTACGGAATTCGGGAGCGTAACGCACACGGATGTCGTACTCGTCACCATCTTCGCGATAATAAGATGCCAAAGCACCATTTACACGATTACGCAGATAGTTGGAGGCAGTAGAAAGATTCAAGCCATGCAATGCCAGCTTCTCACGGTCAAAGTCCACCTGATATTCGGGCTGATAATCCTGACGGCTGATGTTCACTTCACTCACACCTTTCACCTGCAACAATTTCTCTTTCAGTTCGGCTGACACTTTGTCCGTAGCGGTGAAGTCGTAACCATAAACCTCAAAGTCGGCACTTGCCTGGGCGCTCATGCCGCCTGTGCTACCGCCCAGAATAACCTGCGCCTTGTCCAATTCGGGATACCCCTTCAAGTCCTCACGCATTTCGTCGCAAACGGTTTCCAGTGTCACGTCACGGTCTCCCGGACTCACCAGACTGATATTGAAACTAATGATATGACTACCGTTGTCCTGCATGGAAGCAAACGTATTGTCAGAGTCCGCCTGCCCCACAGTGTAGTTGCAAACTTTCATCATATCTCCGTAGCGCGTCATCCACTTGTTTGTCAGTTCCGAAGCCAACGCTTCCGCACGCTCCACACGGGCCCCGATGGGCAACTGAAGGTTGATACCGATGCGGCTATTGTCTGCTGCCGGGAAGAACTCGGTACCGATATACTTGGCACAGAACAGACTTGCCACAAAGAATGCGGCACAGCCTGCCATAACCGTCAGACGATGGCGCACAGCCCAGTTCAACCGGTTCTGATACCACACGTCAAGACCATCCAGCGCACGCTGAATCGGCGTATAGAGCGTAACGAACATCTTACTCTGCTTTTTCTGCAAACGCAGAAGCTGCGCACACATCATCGGGGTGAATGACAAGGCTGAAACTGTGGAAACCGTCATAATCACACACATCATCCATCCCAACTGACGGAATAACACACCGGACATACCACTTACCATCGTCAATGGGAAGAATACCGCAATCATAGTCAGCGTAGATGCAATTACGGAGATGGCCACCTCATTCGTGGCATGTATCGCTGCCTGCTTCGGTTCGGAACCCCGTTCAATATGGGTCGTTACATTCTCGAGTACCACAATGGCGTCGTCCACCACGTTACCAATAGCAATAGAGAGACAAGAGAGCGAGATGATATTCAGTGAACCGCCGTCGATGATACCCAGATAGATGAACGAGGCAACCAGTGACATCGGTATGGTGATACAGATGATGACCGTGGCACGCCAACGCCCCAAAAAAACGAACACCACCAAGATAACGAACAGCATAGCGTACATAATGGTTTCCTCCAAGCTGTCTATCGTATTCAAGATGTTATCGGAAGTATTGACAATGATCCCCAGCTTCACATCGCTCGGCAGTGACTTCTGCAACTGTGGCAACATATCAATTACCTTCTGCGAAATGGCTACAGAATTGGCACCCGATTGTTTCTGCACCACAATCATAGCGCCCTGCACACCGTTGCTATACGTCTTCTGTGCACGTTCCTCCACAGAGTCCACAACTTTTGCCACATCGCGCAGATAGACGGAAGCACCGTTGTGCGTACCTACCACGATGTTCTCCATCTCTTTGGGATCCTTGAACTCACCTTCCACACGCAGCGAATAGGTATTGCTACCTACATCAAACGTACCGCCCGGCGTATTCCGGTTTTCGGCACTGATAATAGAGCTGATAGTTTCTACAGAAAGGTTGTAGGCATCCAGTTTATTGGGGTCGCAATATACATTGACCTCACGCTTGGGGGCACCCGAAATGGACACCGTACCGACACCGGGCACACGCGCCAAGGGATTCGCCACGTTGTCATCCAATATTTTGTAAAGAGCCGGCTGGCTCTCCTCCGCCTGCACGGAGAGCAGCAGGATAGGAATCATGTCCGTACTGAACTTGAAGATGATGGGAGTTTCGACCTCATCGGGCAGCATGGAGCTCACCATGTCCAGTTTATCACGCACGTCGTTCGTCAGCACGTCTATGTCATACCCATACTCAAACTCCAGCGTAATCACGGAAATATTCTCCGACGAACGGGAAGTGATATGCTTCAAGTTGCTGACCGAATTCAGCACGTTTTCCAACGGACGGGTCACGTTATTCTCGATGTCCGAGGCACTGGCACCCTGATAGGTCGTCATCACCATAATGGTGTTGGTCTCGATGTCCGGATAAAGGTCTACCGGCAATTTCGACAGAGAGAACAGACCAAATATAGCCACTGCCAGGAAGCAGAGCGAGGTCATAATCGGTTTCTTAACCGCTCCTTCGTATAAACTCATAAGATTAATTCTTTAATTTGCCAATGTGCTAATATGCTAATTGGCTGCGCAATGTAGCTACATCGGCACATTAGCATATTATCACATTACCATATTATTTTTCTACTTCGACTTCCACACCATCGGCTAATTTAGACTGTCCGGCAATAACAACTTGAGAGTTGTTGTCTACACCGGAAATCAACTCATACTCCGTATCCATACGACGGCCAAGCTCCACCTTATTATAAGACACCTTGCCGTCCTTGTAGACATAGACATAGCGGTCGCCCGAACCGGCACGCTTCACAATGGCCAGGTCGGGAACAACCACGTGGTCCTGTGTCCCGAAGTTCAGCGTGGCGCGGGCAAACATTCCCGGACGTACGCGCTGGTCACGGTTGACAAGCTGTATCTCTACCGGGAAAGTACGGGTAGCCGGGTCGATGGTAGGATAAACAAGGCTGATTTTGCCTTCGAACTCCTCGTCACCATAGACATCCACTTTCACGGATACGGGAGCGCCCTTCTTCACTTTGGTAAAGTAGCCTTCGGATACGTTGATGTATAGTTTTACCGGAGTGATTTGCTCCACTACCAGTACCGGTTCTCCACCGCTATACATATCTCCGTTATCGTAATTGCGTGCCGTCACCACCCCGTTAATGGGACTGAGCAACGAGGTGTTCTCCAAGAGATTCTTATAGGAAGTCTCACGGATGTCGAGATTCATCTTGGCGGCATCCCACTCCGATTTGGAGGCACCGCCTACCTTATACAACTCGTCAATACGCTTGAACTCTATCTGCTGGTTGTCCAGCTGATATTTTATCTGCTTCAGATTGGCAGCATCCATGCTGACCAGCTTCTGGCCTTTCGACACGCGGTCGCCCACCTCCACAAAGATGCGGTCTATACGCACCGGAGAAGAGGGAGCAATATTGTTTTTTACTTCGGCTTCCACCGTAGCGGTGTATTCCTGAATCTGTTCCACGGGACGGGACGACACCTCGGCCAGTTTCACCCTCGGCTTTTCGTCCACCTTCTCAGCAGCAGCTTTATCACTACCTCCGCTACATGCCCCCAGCATGGCAGCAACCAGCAGGGCCATCCATTGAAAACCTTTTTTCATATCGTTGTTCTTATTTCTATTCTTCATTCTTAGTTCTTCATTCTTCGTTCTCTGCAATATAATCCTTTCCCAGCACTTGGTCAAGGTCAGCCTTCGCTACCAGATAATCATAGATGGACTGATTGTAAGTCAGTTCAGCCTCCGTAAGCTGCACTTGCGATGTGTTCAGCTCCAACACCGTACCTTTGCCTACCTCATAGCGTTTACCGGCAATCTGCACAGCTTTCTGTGCCTGCATCACATTCTCGCGGTTGCTGACAACCTGCTCAGAACTGGCAGCCATGTTGTTCTGATAGCTGGTAATCTGCATGTTCAGCTTTCGCTCTGTGTCCAGACGGTTCTGCTCCAACTGACGTATCTGAATACGGTTGGACTTGAGCTTGGTGAAATTGCTTGCCTTATACAAAGGAATACTCAGCGTAAACATCAGTGCGGAACTTCCGCTCCAATTATAATCGAGGATGTTCCAATCCTCGTTGTAGAGTGACTGGTACTGGTAAGAATAGTTCATACCCAAAGTAGGCATGAAGTTGGCACGGAGTGACTTGATGTTCTGATTGAGCATCTTCCGGTTCAAGTCCAACTGCTTCATCGTCGTATTATTGTTCAGATTGGCAGCGGGCTGATTCAGTTCATTGGCAAACAGCTCCGTCTCATAGTTGCCGAGATTGTCGGCAATCTCTATATCCACATCGGCCGTTACCCCCATCAGTACCTTCAACTGCAACTTGGACAACGTCACGGCATTACCCGCTGAAATCACATTCGGCTTAATGCTGCGCATCTGCACCTCGGCACTGATTTTATCGAACTCGCTGACGGTACCCTGCTGATACTTGGCATTGACAATGTTGTAGTTGTCTTCTGCCAGCTTATAGCTCTTCTGCAACACATCGTAGGAGTCTTGCGTCAGCATCAGCTGATAGTAACCCTTAGTTACCTGGTTCACCAAGTCCAGCTTAGAAGCCCGTGACTTTTCCACAGCCAGTTCAATGTCTGTCTTCGTCATCGACATGGCCTTATATACGCTAGGGGCGAATATGGGCAAACTGATATTCAGCACCCCGCTTACCGTATTCGAATTGTCCATACCCATCTTGAACGACTGTCCACCAAGATTCATCTGTGCCGCACTGATGGTATGATTCCACGTACCGTCAATGCTTGCCTGCGGAAGCAAGTTCTGCCAGGTCTCCTTGTGAGTCACTTTCTTCAAAGCAATATCTTCCTCCGCCACCTTTATGGTAGGATTGTCGCTTAAAGCAATCTCCAAGGCACGGTCAAGGGTCAGGGTCAGGGTATCCTTTGCCTCTTGTGCGCGCACATAGCCGCCGGCATACAGCACAGCAACTGCCAACAGTAGTGCTCTGCCTACCCAAAATCTCTGCATCTTCATAAATCAAAAATAGATTATTTATTAAAACTACTCCTTCGTTTCATCCGGCTTTACCTGATTCTTGCGATATTCGCAGATAAAGTCCTCCAGAACACGGGCACCCTTCTCCGTAGAGATACCGCGCAAGAAAGTGAACATGATAGATTCGTACACTTCAAGGAAAGAATACTCATTGCAGATGTCCGAATTCATCAGCAAATCGAGCTGGTCGCGCACGAGCAGATTGATAATGGCGAAATTCACATCATCACGAAAAATGCCTTGCTTCACGCCCTCTTTGAAGAAGTTCACTGTATCTTCCGAGCTCCGGTTCCGGTTGTTCTTCATCAGCTGATAAGCCTTGGGATATTTCTTGATATCCTCAAAAAACTTCTTGTTCGTGGCATGAAAACGCTCTATGCTCCACTGATAACATCTCAACAAAACTTCCAATACGTTACCGGAAGTCTCTATTACTCCTTTCACAAAAATATCACCATCCTTCTGGGACTTCAGGATACATTCTTCCAACAAGGTTTCCTTGTCCGGAAAAACTTCGTAGAGAGTGCGCTTAGAGATACCCAAAGATGCGGCAATCTCATCCATCGTGATACTTTTTATTCCATTTGTTGTAAATAATTCTACGGCGGCCAGAATGATACGTTCCCTCAGTTCCACCCGTGATGTTGAATGCTTCGTGTGTTCGCCCATTTTTCTTCCCTTTCTAAACTAAAACTATTTTTATTCATTATCGGAATAAAACGGGACAAATATAGAAAGAAAACTCAATTCGCCAATTAAGTTTCCTTTCTTATTGTTAACAGATTAATAATTATTATGTTTCTGGCAGATTTATTGGGAAGTTCCTAATAATCAAACTTTGTCCGGTTGAGGAAAGCGACTGTCTTATGGATTTCCTTATACATCACGATGTCTTCCTTCACAAAGGGGACTTCCTTGCGATATTCGTGCAGGAAACGCTCCAGAACGGGAGAAGTCTTTGCCGGACGGCGGAAGTCGATGCCCTGAGCGGCATTCATCAGTTCGATGGCAAGGATATGCTCCAGATTGTCCATAATGCGATAAAGCTTAGTAGCTGCATTGGCACCCATGCTGACATGGTCTTCCTGCCCGTTGGAGGAAACGATGGAGTCGCTGCTGGCGGCATAGCAGTACATCTTATTCTGGCTTACCATAGACGCGGCAGCATATTGCGGAATCATGAAACCAGAGTTCAGACCGGGATTGGCCACAAGGAATTCCGGAAGTCCACGCAGCCCCATGATAAGCTGGGCGATACGCCGCTCGGATATATTGCCCAGCTCTGCCAGGGCAATGCCGAGAAAGTCGTAGGAAATGGCAAGCGGCTGGCCGTGGAAGTTACCGCCCGAGATGATACGGTCCTCATCGGGGAAGATGGTGGGATTGTCCGTCACAGAATTGATTTCCGTCAGCAGGACGGAAGCCACGTAACGGATGGCGTCTTTCGTGGCCCCATGCACCTGAGGGATGCAACGGAACGAATAAGGGTCTTGTACATGCTGCTTGGGACGGGCTATCAGCTCGCTGCCTTCCAATAGTTTACGGAAGTTGGCACCCGTTTCTATCTGGCCCTTGTGTGGACGAATCTGCTGGATACAGTCCATAAACGGATCTATACGCCCGTCGAAAGCTTCCAGGGAGAGGGCGGCAATCAAGTCGGCTTTCTTGGAGAGACGGAAGGCTTTGAGAAGAGCAAAGACACCGTTGGCACTCATAAACTGGGTGCCGTTGAGTAATGCCAATCCCTCTTTACTCATCAGCTTCACCGGTTCCCAACCGAACTCGTCGAGCACACTGATAGCCTCGCGCTTCTTTCCTTTATAATAGACATCGCCCACACCGATAAGCGGCAGGAAGAGGTTGGCCAGAGGAGCCAGGTCGCCGGAGGCGCCCAGTGAGCCACGGTCATAAACGATAGGCATCACGTCGTTATTGAAGAAATCGAGGATGCGCTGCACGGTGATGACCTGCACACCGCTATGCCCCAAAGAGAGGGCATGCGCCTTGAGCAACATCATCAGTTTGATGATGACCGGGCGTATCTCCTCGCCCACACTGCAAGCATGGCTCTTGATGAGATTTTCCTGCAAGGTGCCCAGCTCGTCCGACGAAATGCTCTTACTGCACAACGAGCCGAAACCGGTGGTAATGCCATACAAGGGTTCTTCCGACTCCGCAATCTTCTTGTCCAGATAATCGCGGCACTTCTGTATCCGCAGCTTGGCTTCCGGAGCCAGCTCCAGTTTCAGATTTTCATTGATGATACGTTCGATGAGATCGAAGGTCAACTCACCGGAACCTACATAATAGACATTGTTCATACTTTCAGCTCTTGATTGATTTCGTCCAACAATTCCTTTTCTTTCGCACAAGCCAAGTGTTCCAATTCGTCGGCTTCACTTTGGAGCTTGGACACAAACTCCTTGTCCTTCAGCGAACCCAGGTTGATGCGTACATTCATCAGTGCGCCCAGCACAGCCGAACGGGCAGACATCATGGCCACACAAGCATCCGTAACGGCATTGCGGTTGCCCAGGCGAGCTACATCCATGATAACCGTCATCAGCTCATACGCATTGCGTGCCACCTGCATGGGAACAAGGGCGGCAAACTTGGTAGCCTCCTGGATGGCAGTACTGCGCGCCGCCTTTTCCTCATCCGTAGCTTTCGACATCTTGAAGCAGGCAAACACCTTGTCGTAGGCTTCAGAGTCGCGGTCTATATCTTCTACAAAAGCCCCCTTTTGCTGCAAGGCAACTCCGGAGATATGGCGCATCAGCTCTTCGTGAAGTTCATAACCTTTCTTACCGATGGTGAGGTTAGCAACCATAGCGGCAAGAGCAGAAGCAATAGCACCGTTCAAAGCGGCAATACTACCGCCACCGGGGACGGGATCGCTACCCGCCACTTTATTCAAAAATTCCTTTACTGTCAAATCAACTAACATGATATTAAATATTAAAGATTAAGGATTAAGAGGGGATATCAGCACTTCTTAAAGTACAGGATAAAGCACTCCCCCCTTTATGGTGGTATTGACACAATTCATACCTACATAATAAGGTAAAAAGTGATAATTATCCGTATTGAGCACTACGAAGTCTCCTTTCTTGCCCACCTCGATACTACCAATGCTGTCCGCACGGTTCAGAGCGGCCGCACCGTTCAAGGTCAGAGCAGTGATGGCCTCTTCAATACTCATTTTCATATAAATGCACGCCAAGGCAAATGTCAGGGGGATGGAACCGGAGAAACAACTGCCCGGATTGAGGTCGGTGGCAAGGGCCACGGCACAACCAGCATCAATCATTTCGCGCCCACGAGCATAGGGTTCCTTCAAAGCAAAGGCTGTCAGCGGAAGAAGGGTCGCCACAACTCCCTTGTCGGCCATGGCGCGGATGTCCGCATCCGAAGCATGCAGCAGATGGTCGGCAGAGACGGCAGAAAGTTCAGCAGCCAGTCCGGCACCCCCTAATGGTACAATCTCGTCGGCATGGAGTTTCAAAGCAAGTCCCATTTCCTTGGCTGCCAGCAAAAGGCGACGGGACTGCTCGATGGAGAAAACGCCCTGCTCACAGAAGACATCGCAGAACTCTGCCAAATTATTATGAACCACTACGGGCATCACTTCGCGGATAATGTAGTCCACGTACTCGTCCGTCTGTCCGTTGTATTCTGCAGGCACAGCATGTGCACCGAGAAAAGTGGAGACAACGTCTACACGCTTGTGCTCGTCATTATTAAGGCTACGCATCACCCGAAGCTGCAGGAGCTCGGTTTCCTTGTCCAGACCGTAGCCGCTCTTTCCCTCTACGGTAGTCACTCCCATAGCACTCATCTGCTTCAGAAAGCCCTCCGCCTTGCTGCGCAGCTGGATGAAATTACATGCACGGGTAGCTTTCACCGTACTCACGATGCCTCCTCCACGTTCCATGATGGACATGTAACTCTCTCCCTTCAAACGCCAGGAGAACTCCTCGGCACGCTCGCCACCAAACACAAAATGTGTGTGTGAGTCCACAAAGCCGGGTAGCAGACACTTGCCGCGGGCATTGTAATGCCAGTAGTGCTGATAATAGCCGTCACGCTCCTCTCCACGGTTAGGTCCGACGTAGGTGATGATGCCATCGGTCACTTCCACCGTAGCATTGTCGATGATGCTCAGTTGCTCCATCTCCTTGCCGCAACGGGCAGAAAAGCCGAGGGGGGTCACTACACGGGTATTGAATATAATAAGGTTTTCTGTCATAAAGCCTCTCTCCTAACCCCTCCCCCGTAGGGAGGGGAATTAAGTTAGTACTATTTAATTCGGTTACATTCGTGCTTCTAAGACTTGCTCCATGGAGAAGTTCTCCAATCCCAGATAGTAGGACGCTGTATCTATCAAGGCCTCCATCGGCACCAGACCGATAATCTCACTGCCCACAATGCTGACGCCGTAGCGGCGGGCTTCCACACGCACCAGCTCGAAGGCACGGTAGAGGGCGGTGCGGGTATAGTCCGTCATGTTGATGGATACCTGCGTGATGCCGCGGTCCTTCAACTCCACTCCCATTGCCTTGCAATAACGCAGTCCTCCGCCGATGAAACGGATTTTCTTAGCGATGTCATGGGCTATCTCCAGACTGGGGGTATTGAGGTTGATGTTATAAGCCACCAAAGGCATGCGGGCACCGATAGCCACTGTGCCTGCGGTGGGATGACGTTCGGCCGGTCCGAAGTCGGGATGCCATTCCGGTTGCTTTATCTTCTCGGCCATACCTTCGAACTCCCCTTTACGGACAGCAGCCAAATTCTCCCGATGAGGGGCAGAAGCAGACTTTTCATATAAGAAGACGGGAAGATTGTAACGTTTTGCAACCTCCTTGCCCACTTCTTTGGAGAGGGCAACGGCTTCTTCCATCGTCACATTCCGGATGGGGATAAAAGGTACTACATCTACAGCACCCATACGAGGATGCTGTCCCTGATGGTGATTGAGGTCTATCAGCTCTACCGCCACGCCGATAGCTTCGAGCACAGCATCACGAAGCGGTTCCGGCTCGCCCACTACGGTCACCACAAGGCGGTTGTGGTCTTCATCGTTACTGTAATCCAACAGTTTCACACCTTGTTTGCCCCGAAAAGGAGCTACTATCTTATCTATCTTCTGCAAATCGCGCCCTTCGCTGAAATTGGGGACGCATTCCATAATCTTATTCATAATGCTCTTTAAAAAAAATATATATACTCTGATTTTTCAGACGCAGATGACGCGGATTCTTTTTATCGGAATACAGAGACGTCGGGATTCTTTTGAAAGAAAAAATCCGCGTTATCCGCGTCTAAAAAATGAAATCATCACTTTACTTACTCCTTCACCACTTTCTGCACCAACTTCTCATCAGCCACATACGGCATCGTGATATGATAGCCGTCTGCATGCGTGCGGTTAAACTCCTCACTCGTCTCCATGGCATGAGGGTTACGCGCCCACGAACGGCGTGCCACACCACCCATCACATCCCACAACATAGCGGAACGCAGGATTTCGTCTACCCGCTCACTGCCGTCACACACCATGCCGAAACCGCCGTTGATGGCTTTTCCGATACCTACGCCGCCGCCATTGTGCAGGGCAACCAGGCTCATGCCGCGCGCGCAGTTTCCGGCAAAACACTGCACTGCCATATCTGCCATGACATTGCTGCCGTCCTTGATATTGGACGTTTCACGGAACGGAGAGTCCGTACCGCTGACATCGTGATGGTCGCGTCCCAACATGATGGGGCCGACTTCTCCGTTGCGTACCATCTCATTGAAGCGCAAGGCTATATTCATGCGTCCCACGGCATCCTGATAAAGGATACGCGCCTGCGTGCCGACTACCAGATTGTTCTTCTCCGCATCGCGAATCCAATTGTAGTTATCCAAATCCTGCCCGCGACGTGTGGGGTCGATACATTCCATCGCCGCACGGTCGGTCTTCACCAAGTCTTCATGTTTTCCACTGAGGCACACCCAGCGGAACGGACCATAACCATAATCAAACAGTTCCGGTCCCATTATGTCTTCCACATAGCTGGGAAAGATGAAGCCGTTCTTATCATCTCCGTCCCGAGCAATTTCGCTCACGCCGGCATCGTAGACGGCTTTCATGAAGGAGTTACCATAATCGAAGAAGTACGTGCCGTGTTCCACCAGCCTTTTTATAGCCTTGAAATGACGCTCCAAGGAAGCATCCACCAGACACCGGAACTTCGACGGATTCTCGTGCAGCATATGGGTACGCTGCTCAAACGTCAGTCCGACGGGACAGTAACCGCCCTCATAGGTGGCATGGCAGGAAGTCTGGTCGGAAAGTAAATCTATGTGCAACTGCTTCTGCACCGCATATTCCAGCAAATCGACGACATTGCCGTGATAGGCCACAGAAACCGGGCGACACTCGTCCATAGCTTGTCGAGCCAGCGAGAAGGCTTCTTCCAGAGAATCTGTAACGTGTCCCACCCAGCCCTGGGTATGGCGGGTTTCGATGCGGGAAGCATCCACCTCGGCAATGATTGCCGCCGCCCCTGCCATCTCGGCAGCTTTGGGCTGCGCACCGCTCATGCCTCCCAGACCGGAAGAAACAAACAAGCGTCCGCGCAAATCGCCGTCCTGCGGAATGCCCAGTTTCAGACGGCCTGCATTCAGCAACGTGTTGAACGTGCCGTGCACGATGCCCTGCGGACCGATGTACATCCAGCCGCCGGCAGTCATCTGCCCGTAGTTGGCAACGCCCATCTGCATAGCGGTGTGCCAGTCCTTCTGATTATCATAGAGCCCCACCATCAACGCATTGGTAATGATGACACGGGGCGCCTCGGGCTTGGACTTGAAAAGCCCCAACGGATGCCCGCTTTCGATGACCAGTGTCTGTTCGCGTGTCAACACTTCGAGGTACTGCTTGATGAGCCGGTATTGCATCCAGTTCTGACAGACCTGTCCCGTCTCACCATAGGTAACTAATTCATACGGATAAAGGGCGATGTCGAAACAAAGATTATTGTCAATCATCACCTGGAATGCCTTGCCTTCAATACAGTTCCCCTTGTATTCGTCGATGGGTTTCGCTTTGAGGTCGCCCTGCGGGCGGTAGCGGTAGCCGTAGATACGTCCGCGTGTACGCAGCTCTTCCATGAACTCCGGAGCAAGGGTTTCGTGCAGCTCTTTGGGGATGTAACGCAAAGCGTTCTTCAATGCCGTAGCCGTCTGCGCAGGGGTAAGGGTGTAGCCACGGTCGGGTGCCCGCCGGATACCCTCGACAAAGGAAGGATAGGCAGGCAATGTTTTACTTAAGGTTATCTCCATGACATATAAAGATTAAGGATTTACAAAGTGTCAGCCCACAAAGGTTATATTTGCCGCAATATAGAAATAAATCCCGACATTCACAATGGAATGCCGGGATTATTTATCTTTTAGTCAGAAACCGACAAAGAGGAATTCTATTTTAAAGCCATTTTATTGATTTTCATTATCTGATAGACACCTTCATAATCGGCGGCAAATCCGTCATCGGCTTTGCCCATATCGACTACTTCCAACTCTACGTATACCGGTTTTCCGTTTTTAATTCCTTTCGTCATATCATCATATTTCTGCATGAGTTCTCCGGTCTCATCCACAATCTAATAATCGGCAGAATCTCCTTCGGCTTTGAAGGAACGCACCTCATGGCCGATGACCAGCTCGCCTTTTACCGACAAAAGTTTCTTGGCAGGGGTAAGCACCGCGGCAGGTATTGTTTCTTGATTCAGTGCTTCATTGTTCCTGGCATATTTCAAGAGCAACTCTCCTCTTTTGAGAATCAGGCTGTCCTGCGTCAGTTTTTCTATTGTCAGCGTATCCGTGAAGGAAATATTCTGGTGATTGCCGATGCTGGTACCTGAAAGCAACAACCGGTTTCCTACTTTTTTCCATGCCTCATATTTCAAGGTGGCCATGTTAATGGAAGAAGCGCTTCCGTCCCCATCAAGAACGAAACCTTGCTGCATGCCGGGCATTCCCGGAACCGGCTCCACCCAGGAGCCTTCAATGGAGGCGTTGTTGCAAGCAGTTAAAGCAACCATGCCAAGAACAGCAGTTAAATCTCTCAATCTTTTCATGTCTCTTTTCTTTCTAAAACTATATTTCTAAACAAAGGAACTCTTGTATTTCCTCTATGTTCCTGCAAAATAATGTTTTTACGGGAGCTTCCATATATTGAAGAGTCTTTTCACAAAACAAATTGTGAATATTTATTTGGAAATTATTCAAGCTAGCATTACCTTTGTACCGAAATTCAAAAAACGATATGAACCAGTCTTTAACTACAACATACAATACGCGCAATGCTGCATGGGGCAACAAGACCTTATGCGGCCATTTCATAGTGCACGTACATTGGTTCAGCGGATTCATTTAACTACCCTGCAATTTACATTTTACTATTTTGCACTTCCCTTACAGAGAAAAGGAGGGAGAAATGCCGTGTATGGGGTTTCCATTCGGAAAAACCGGACTAACCTATGTATTCACCAAAAAGAAGAAGAAAACTTATGTTTACAATTATATCTATCATGTTTATAGGAATCGGTATCGGATACCTGATGCGTAACGTACAAATGTTGCAAAAAGTGGAGAAAAGCGCCTCGCTCACCATCTTACTGCTGCTCTTTGTACTCGGTGTATCCATCGGCTCCAACCGTCTGATTGTTGACAATCTGGGAAGATTCGGGTGGCAGGCTGCCGTACTGGCCTCACTGAGCATTACAGGCAGCATGTTGGCCTCACTGATGGTGTTTCACCTATTTTTCAAGAAAGGAGAGAAGAGATGAAGGGAAGTTTGACGGTTGTTGCATTTTTCTGTGCCGGCTGCCTGATGGGAGTAGCCAATGATTTTCAGTTCGACCTGCACGACTTATCCATGTATGTGCTCTATGCATTGATGTTCCAGGTGGGCATCGGCATCGGGAGCAACAAGAAACTGAAGGAGCTGGTCAAGAGCCTGCGGCCCAAAATGCTTTTGGTGCCGATGGCCACCATTGTGGGAACGCTGTTGTTCTCTGCCTTCGCCAGTCTGCTGTTGAGCCAATGGAGTGTGTTCGACTGCATGGCGGTGGGTAGCGGATTTGCTTATTATTCGCTTTCCTCCATTCTGATTACGCAATTCAAGGAACCTTCCATAGGCCTGCAACTCGCCACGGAGCTGGGCACCATCGCCCTGCTTGCCAATATCTTCCGTGAAATGATGGCTTTGCTGGGTGCACCGCTCATCCGGAAATATTTCGGCAAATTGGCACCTATATCGGCGGCAGGGGTCAATTCGATGGATGTACTTCTACCCTCCATCACCCAATATTCCGGAAAGGACGTGATTCCTATCGCTATATTCCACGGAATATTAATTGATATGAGTGTACCGGTATTCGTATCCTTCTTCTGCAATCTGTAAACAGCGGGCCGAAAAAGGGGATAAGGCCTCATTGTATTCATACTGTAACAACGTGAACAACAACGACTTCTCACTGCAAAGTGAGTGCATGCTTTTTGCAGTGCCACTGCATACCGTTTGCAGCGTCACTGCATACCTATTTGCAGTGATACTGCAACTGCTTTGCAGCGCGACTGCAACGGGTTTGCAGTGACGCTGCAAAAGGTGTGCAGTGACTTTGCAGCCGGTCACCAAGCTACCGCATACTCGTAGCGGTCGAACTTAGGCTTGGTGCTTATGCCTACTGCCTTGAATACCCGGGCTATCCGTTGCTGTTCTTCGGGAGAGATAGGGCGCTCGCCCTTGCGGCAATGATAGTAATAGCGTTCACAAGAGAAGCATCCCATCACGCGATGGCGCACGGTGAAAAGCAGCTTGGTGGGTACTTCGTCGAAAAGGTGCGTCATACCGCGGGCATAGTGCAGCTGCTCGCTGGAGCGGTAACGGGCACAAGTGGAGGACCCGGACAAGCTGCCGACATAAAAAGGATTCACCGCACGAACGGACTGTGGCTGGGGGGCTTCACTCTCGGACAACAGTTGTGCCGCTATCGCCCGCAAACAGGAAGAGGCTTTGGGGCACTTCCCGTTACCCGCAAAGCAGTATTCGTACCCATCGGGCACGTCTTGCAATAATATCATCTTATTAATGATTAATGGTTAGTGATTAATGGACGGAGTGCACGCAGATACTTGCCGATGACCTCTGCCGACTCGCTTGTTTCTTTCTCGAATTCGGCGTGCAGTGTCGGGTATCCGGCAAGCAATTGCATCATTCGCTCACGCCCCACGAACTCGGACTTTCCGGTTTCGGGATTCAGTTCGTAATAGACGCGGGCATGCACCAGTCCCGAAGCATTGATGGCATCTCCCACTTCACCGCCCAATCGTGTGGCATCATCGGGAGTCATGGTACTGGTGGCTGCTTGTCCCACGGGCTGTGCACAGAAGTAAACCTTTCCACCGAGCCACATGGCAGGTGCATACCACTGCCCGAAGCGATAACGCTTATAGCGCATCTTACGGCAATTGACATAAAGCGAGGTATCTACCCGTACAGCATAACAACGGGACTTCAAATAACGGCAAAGACCGGGATTGTCGTCTACCGTAATACGATAATCGGCACCGCCCATGAGGTAAATCTGGTTCTTTGTACGCTTCTCAATCTTCAGTGTGGTAACCGTATCGCCACGGTTCTCCACCAACTCTTTCAGATTGGAATACATTACCTGTTGCGCCCCCACCGGCAAAACCGCCAGCAACATCAGAACGCCTAACAACCAACTCTTCTTCATATCCCAACCTCCTCTTTTCTGAAACTTTGTTTTAGTGAGCGAAAGGTACATTTTTTATCGGAAGTAGACAAAAAATCGCGGAAAAAACAATTGGAAATGTATATCTTTGCCTTAAACTTAACATGTATGGAGCAAATAAATACGATAGATAAAATCAGCGCCGTCTACCGCAACACGGCAGAAGAGGCAAGACAAGAACTGAATAAAGTACAACAGAAGATTTACCGCATCGGCAGCCTGCGCCTGCTGCTATTTGTGGCAGGAGTAGTAGGAATTATCTATTTCTGGAGCGAGAGCTGGGGTATACTGGCCTGCATTGCCCTCATCACCCTACTGCCGTTCCTATTTTTAATGAAATACCACAACCGGCTGTTCCATCGCAAGGACTATCTGGAAAAGAAGATGGAAATCAACGAGCAGGAACTCGCCGCTCTGGATTACGATACGTCTTCTTTCGATGACGGCGAAGCATACATAGACCCCACCCATCTCTACACCTATGATTTGGATGTTTTCGGTCCGCATTCCCTTTTCCAGTACATCAACCGTACCTGCACACAGCCCGGGAAACACCGCCTCGCCCACTGGCTGGGGAAACATCTCGAGAGAAAGGAAGAAATCATCCGCCGACAAGAAGCCGTCAGTGAACTGGCTCCGGAACTGAAATTCCGTCAGCGCTTCCGTATCCTCGGCCTGCTGTACAAAGGAAAAGCCGCCGATGAAACAGAACTGTGCCAATGGGCGGAAAGTCCGAGCATCTTCCGGAGCCGGAAATTACTGCGCCTCCTGCCGGTACTGGTGACGGGAGCCAACCTCATCTGCCTCGCACTCGTCATGGCAGGAATTCTGTCCGCAAGTATCTACGGCATCATCTGGACCTGCTTCGTCATCGCCGGCTTCGGCTTCACTGGCAAAGTCACCAAGATGCAGGCTATCTATGGCAAAAAACTGCAAATCCTCTCCACCTACGCCGCCCTGCTCCACCTCATGGAAAAGCAGCCTGCACAAGCCACCCTGCTCAAAGAGATAAAACAACAGATTGACGGAGAAAAACGGAAAGCCTCCCACTCCATCAGCAGGCTGAACAAGCTCATGGATGAACTCGACCAACGCAACAATGTCTTTATGTACGTCATTCTGAACGGCCTCTTCTTCTGGGAACTGCGTCAAATCATGCGCATTGAAGCCTGGAAAGAGCAATATGCCGCTGAACTGCCCGGGTGGCTCGATGCCATCGGACAAATGGATGCGCTCAACTCACTGGCAACATTTGCCTATAATCATCCGGACTATATTTACCCAAAGATAGTTCAAGCGGAAAGAAAGGGGAAAGGAAACCTAAATAAAGAAGAAGAAAGCAATTCTGAAACGGAAGCACCCATCAATGCCCCTTCCTCCTTCCGTCTCCGTGCCGAAGCCCTGGGCCATCCGCTGATGAACCGTGACCGCTGTGTCCGCAATGACATCGACATGGTGAAACGACCGTTTTTCATCATCGTCACCGGCGCCAACATGGCAGGGAAAAGCACCTATCTGCGTACGGTGGGCATCAATTACCTCCTTGCCTGCATCGGCGCCCCCGTCTGTGCCCGCCAAATGGAAATATGCCCGGCCCGGCTCATCACTAGCCTGCGTACCTCGGATTCACTGAACGACAACGAGTCCTACTTCTTTGCCGAACTCAAACGTCTGAAACTCATCATAGACAAGCTGCAGGCTGGTGAGGAGCTTTTCATCATCCTCGACGAAATTCTGAAAGGTACCAACTCCATGGACAAGCAGAAAGGCTCCTTTTCCCTTATCAAGCAATTCATGACTTTGCAGGCCAATGGCATCATTGCCACCCACGACCTGCTGCTGGGAACACTCATCGACCTCTTCCCCGATGACATCCGCAACTATCGCTTCGAAGCAGACATTACAGACAATGAACTGACCTTCTCCTACCGCTTACGCCCAGGTATCGCCCAGAATATGAACGCCTGCTTCCTGATGAAAAAAATGGGGATTGCCGTTGCCGACTAATCCCCACCACAGTTAAAGTCAAGTCTAACTCTTTGACTGATTATGCTGTTTTACATTTCTCCAGGAAAGTAGACACTGCAACCGCATCGCTACCCGTATAGTAGCGTACGGAAGTTACCGGAGTATACGTGTAAGGCACAAACTGATACAACTGTACAGCCGCAAATTTATTGTCCTGCGAAATCATGACATCCATGCGCACATTTCCACTGCCGCTACTTTTTATTTCAGTCTCGCCATTCAGCTGTTCATTCTCAATCATATCTGTAAGTTTGCCCAAATATTTCAAATCGAAGAAAACACTGCGTTCCTTGGTCACACTGCCCGTCGGCAAATAGACCACTTCCTTCGATTTCCAAAACAGACGGAACACGCCAAGCAAGACGAATGCCGTACCCAGCACCATCAAAGCCATGCTGAGAGTGGAAGATTTATCACTCATCTCAAAAATGGATGCAAAAATAAAAACACCGACCAGCAGCATAGCTACTGAAAAGATAAGTCCTGAAACACTGGTACGCTTTACAATATCGGGATGTGAAGACGCAAAAAGAGTTGCGTCAATAGTTTGAGTTGCCATAATTATAATATGTTTTAATGAATTTATTAGAAATAGAAAATACAGTATTCCCCTGCAAAAACACATAGTCTGACCATACACAAGGGAAAAAGGAAGATTCAATAAAACACTAAATGAGAATACGCCTTAGTGTGAAAATGTAATATTCGCACACCGGCTGGCAACGATAATAGGCAGTGGCATCATAGAGTTTCTCACGATGCAGAGACAAAACAGCCGCTCGCTGGGCCAGTTTGTCAATCCAGTCCTTTAAAGAAAATATATATTCCGTGGTAGAAATGCGCTGTATACGGGAGTACGTCAGCGAATGTAATTGTCCACCCATGCCCGCCAGCTCTGCATCCGGCAGATAAGGCAATTGAGGCATCGCAATATAGGCATCAGTCTGCTCATGTACGGCAATAGTATTCTCACTCACAACATTCCCACCACTCGCCGCTTTATTGGCAAATGTATCGCTTACAGTCTGCCATAAAGCCAATGCAAGCACCATGAATCCTATGAATCTTAAGAATTTAGCCATATCTATGTGCAAATATAACAGTTTCTTTCAGGAATTTGTTTAATGCACACATCTTTTAATGTTTCTTGGATGATTTATAGGAAATAAAAAGCCGCTCCAAACAAATTGGAACGGCTTCTATATATAAAAAGAATAGTTGAATTATTCAGCTTTAGCTTCCTCAGCAGCAGGAGCTTCTGCAACTGGTGCAGCAGTTTCTGCAGCAGGAGTAGCTTCAGTAGCAGCAGCTTTCTTTGAACGGCGGGTACGAGTAGCCTTCTTGGCAACCTTTTCCTTAGCCATGTTTTCGTTGTAGTCAACGAGTTCAATGAAGCACATTTCAGCATTGTCACCCAAACGGTTACCAGTCTTGATAATACGAGTGTAACCACCCGGACGATCAGCAATCTTCACAGAGATTTCTTTAAACAATTCAGTTACAGCATACTTGTCTTGCAAATTGCTAAATACAACACGACGGGAATTAGTCGTATCGTCTTTAGCCTTTGTAATCAAAGGCTCAACAAACTTCTTCAAAGCTTTAGCCTTTGCAACGGTCGTAGTGATTCTTTTGTGCTTAATCAAAGAACACGCCATATTAGCCAACATAGCGTTTCTATGAGAGGCAGTACGACCCAAATGGTTGAATTTCTTATTATGTCTCATTTTTTATTCTTTATCTAATTTATATTTAGAAATATCAGTTCCAAACGACAGATTCAGACTTTCCAGCAAATCATCAAGCTCGGTAAGCGATTTCTTTCCGAAGTTTCTGAATTTCAGCAAATCCGTCTTGTTGAATTGTACCAAGTCACCAAGAGTCTCTACATCTGCAGCCTTCAGACAGTTGAGGGCACGTACAGAGAGATCCATATCAACGAGCTTGGTCTTCAGCAACTGACGCATGTGCAATACTTCTTCATCAAACTCTTCATTGCCGTCAACATCATTTGTTTCCAGCGTGATCTTCTCGTCAGAGAAAAGCATGAAGTGATAAATCAGAATCTTTGCAGCTTCTTTCAGGGCTTCTTTCGGATGAATGGAACCGTCGGTAGTAATCTCAAGTACCAGTTTCTCGTAGTCGGTCTTCTGCTCTACACGGAAGTTCTCTACCTGATACTTCACATTACGTATCGGAGTATAAATAGAATCGATAGGAATTACGTTCACATCGGTGCAATATTCGCGGTTTTCGTCAGCAGGAACATAACCACGACCTTTGTTGATCGTAATATCTATCTGCATAGTCGACTTTGAATCTAAATGACAAATAACTAATTCAGGATTTAACACTTCAAATCCAGTCAAATACTTACCTATGTCACCTGCTTTAAATTCACTTGAATTCTCGACTGTAATACTTACTTTCTCACTCTCGAATTCTTCAACTACTTGCTTGAATCTCACTTGTTTCAGATTCAAGATAATGTTAGTAACATCCTCTTTTGCCCCCGGAACACTGGAAAATTCATGCTCAACACCGTCTATCTTGATAGTAGTGATAGCAAAACCTTCCAATGAAGAAAGCAGGATGCGGCGCAGTGCATTACCCACGGTAATACCGAAACCGGGCTCCAACGGACGAAATTCGAATTTTCCGAATCTAGAGTCCGCTTCCAACATTAATACTTTATCAGGTTTTTGAAATGCTAATATCGCCATGAAATTAATTATTATTTAGAATACAATTCTACGATCAAATGCTCTTTAATGTTTTCAGGAATGTCTGCTCTTTCAGGTACATGCAGCAATTTGCCTACCTTAGAGTTATCATCCCATTCCAACCAAGGATATTTGCTATGGTTAAAGCCAGCCAGTGAATTAGCGATAACTTCCAATGATTTGGATCTTTCACGAACACCGATCACCTGACCCGGTTTCACTGCATAAGAAGGAATATTCACAACCTCACCGTCTACAGTAATGTGCTTGTGGCTCACCAACTGACGAGCAGCTGCGCGAGTAGGAGCAATACCCAAACGGAATACGATATTGTCAAGGCGACCCTCCAACAATTGGAGAAGGATTTCACCAGTAATACCTTTAGCAGTCTCAGCCTTCTCAAACAAGTTGCGGAATTGTTTTTCCAAAACGCCATAAGTATATTTGGCTTTCTGTTTCTCACGAAGTTGAACACCGTATTCAGAAGTCTTTCTCTTTCTGGAATTACCGTGCTGTCCGGGAGGATAGTTCTTCTTTGACAATACTTTATCTGCTCCAAAGATACCTTCACCGAATTTACGGGCTATTCTTGATTTTGGTCCAGTATATCTAGCCATTTCTTTTAAATATTTAATTGTTTATTCATGAACTTGGGTTTGTTGCAGCCGCGATTGCAGAGAGAAAGTTTACAATCCAATAACAAAATCAAGTCTCACTTCTATTAAAGGTAAATTTTAAACTCTACGTCTTTTCGGAGGACGACAACCGTTGTGCGGAAGCGGAGTTACGTCAATGATTTCAGTAACCTCGATACCTGCACCGTGGATAGTTCTAATAGCAGACTCACGTCCGTTACCCGGGCCCTTCACATATGCTTTTACCTTTCTCAAGCCAAGATCGTATGCTATCTTAGCACAATCTTGAGCAGCCATCTGTGCTGCGTAGGGAGTGTTCTTCTTTGAACCTCTAAAACCCATCTTTCCGGCAGAAGACCAAGAAATGATCTGACCTTCGCTATTTGCCAGAGAAACAATAATGTTGTTAAAAGATGAATGAACATGCAACTGTCCATTAGCATCAACCTTCACATTTCTCTTTTTTGCTGCAACTGTTTTTTTTGCCATATCAACAATTATTATTTAGTAGCTTTTTTCTTATTAGCAACGGTTTTCTTTCTACCCTTACGAGTACGGGCATTGTTCTTTGTGCTCTGACCTCTTACTGGAAGACCAATACGATGACGAACACCACGATAGCAACCGATATCCATTAAACGCTTAATGTTCAATTGAACTTCAGAACGAAGATCACCTTCAACCTTATACTCTGCACCAATGATCTCACGAATCTTGGCAGCCTGATCATCCGTCCAGTCTTTTACTTTCAGGTCTCTGTCAACACCTGCTTTATCCAAAATTTTTGCTGAACTACTACGACCTATACCATATACATAGGTCAACGCAACTTCACCTCTCTTGTTTTGAGGCAAATCGACACCAACTATTCTTATAGCCATATACTAAATTATTTTTTTTGCAAAAATAATAATATTATCCTTGACGTTGTTTATACTTAGGATTTTTCTTGTTAATAACATACAAACGGCCATTACGTCTAACGATCTTACACTCTGGCGTACGTTTCTTTAAGGATGCTCTTACTTTCATATCTTAATTTTATTTATATCTAAATACAATTCTTCCTTTCGATAAATCGTAAGGAGACATTTCGACTCTTACTTTATCCCCTGGCAGGATTTTGATGTAATGCATCCGCATCTTACCGGAAATATGTGCAGTAATCTCATGTCCGTTTTCTAATTCAACACGAAACATTGCATTAGACAATGCTTCAACTATAACTCCATCTTGTTC
Organism: Bacteroides sp. AF25-38AC; assembly: GCF_003602995.1. NCBI lineage: Bacteria > Pseudomonadati > Bacteroidota > Bacteroidia > Bacteroidales > Bacteroidaceae > Bacteroides > Bacteroides sp. AF25-38AC. The sequence continues at coordinate 77,399 of NZ_QTMD01000015.1, forward strand.
TATTGCAGATTGCTTTGCCATATTAATTTCTTAAATTGCTTTATCTCCTAATACTTCTTCAATGAACTCGAATGATGACAATATATCAGCTTCACCAGTGCCGACTGCTATCGTATGTTCAAAATGAGCTGCACACTTGCGGTCTTTTGTCCTCACCGTCCAGCCATCACGCTCCATGAGTATTTGTCGGTTACCTAAAGTTATCATCGGTTCAATGGCAATGCACAAGCCTTTCTTCAGCATTGTCCCATAACCACGCTTTCCGTAATTGGGAACCTGAGGATCTTCATGCATTTCCTTGCCTATTCCGTGACCCACAAACTCACGCACCACACCATAAGAATTAGATTCGCAGTGCTGCTGTATCGCATAACCGATATCACCCAACCGCTTGCCGTGAACGGCATTCTGTATCCCTATGTACAATGCTTCTTTAGTAACCTTCAGTAATTTGCGGACTTCTTCGTCAACTTCACCTACACAAAACGTATAGGCTGAGTCGCCACAAAAGCCATTCATGTAAGTACCACAATCAACAGACACGATATCACCATCTTTCAGTACCACATCATCTCCCGGAATACCATGTACCACCTGGTCATTTACAGATGTGCAAATAGAAGCTGGAAACGGATCGCCATATTGATTAGGAAAACCTTTAAAGGTTGGAACAGCACCATTGTCTCTGATGAACTCTTCCGCCACCCTATCCAGCTCTTTTGTTGTCACTCCGGGCTTTATAACCTTAGCTATCTCAGCCAACGTCTTTCCAACAAGCAAATTACTCTTGCGGAGCAGCTCTATTTCATCTTCTGTTTTAAGAAATATCATTCTTCAAAAAAGATTAATATGCAGCTACATTACCACTGCGGCCTTTAATACGTCCGGATTTCAGCAAACCGTCATAGTGTCTCATCAACAAATGACTTTCTACCTGCTGGAGAGTATCAAGCACCACACCCACAAGGATTAACAAAGATGTACCGCCAAAGAATTGAGCAAACTCAGCTTTCACACCGAATATACCGGCAAACGCAGGCATAATGGCAACCAAGGCCAAGAAGAAAGAACCAGGCAAAGTAATACGCGACATAATCACGTCAATATACTCAGCAGTTTGCTTTCCTGGCTTGATACCCGGAATAAAACCATTGTTTCTCTTCATATCTTCAGCCATCTGAGTCGGGTTAATAGTAATTGCAGTATAGAAATACGTAAACAATATAATCAACACTGCAAAAATCAAATTATACCAAAAGCTTGTATGATCAGTCAATGCACGTACGAAACCACTTGCATCATTTACATTTGAGAACCCAACAAGAGTGATAGGAATAAACATGATAGCCTGAGCAAAAATGATAGGCATCACGTTAGCAGCATTCACCTTCAAAGGAATATACTGTCTAGCACCGCCATATTGCTTGTTACCCACGATCTTCTTCGCATATTGTACAGGAATCTTTCTAGTTCCCTGCACCAAAAGAATAGCGAATGCAATAACAACCAGCAGAACAACAAGCTCAATCAAGAACATTACCAGACCACCAGTCTTGTCCGTCATACGGGAAATCAATTCCTGGAATAAGGACTGTGGCAGACGGGCGATGATACCAATCATGATAATCAGCGAAATACCATTACCGATACCCTTATCCGTAATTCTCTCACCAAGCCACAAAATAAACATACTTCCAGCCGCTAAAATAATGGTAGAAGTAAACATAAACAGAGTCCAATCTAATGAAGCATTTAAAGAAGGACCAGCCTGCATCTTAAGATTGAGCAAATAAGAAGGAGCCTGAACCAAAAGAATAAGAATCGTCAGATAACGAGTATATTGATTCATTTTTCTTCTACCACTCTCACCTTCGCGCTGCAATTTCTGGAAATACGGAACCGCAATACCCAGCAACTGAATCACAATGGAGGCAGAGATGTACGGCATGATACCCAATGCAAAAATAGAGGCATTGGAAAATGCTCCTCCGGAAAACATATTTAACAAGGCTAAAAGACCTTCGCTTGTCTGTTGATGCAATTGTGTCAGCATTGACGGATTGATACCCGGCAAAACGACATACGAACCAAAACGGTAGATTGCCACAAACAATATGGTAATGAGGATCCGTTGTCTCAGATCCTCAATTTTCCATATATTCTTTAATGTTTCAATAGCTTTTCTCATTGAATTAGAGTTTTACTACTTGTCCACCAGCAGCTTCGATGGCAGCAACAGCAGTCTTAGAAAATGCATGTGCTTGTACATCCAACTTAGCAGTCAAAGTTCCGTTACCTAATACTTTTACCAACTGGCTTGCAGAAATGAAACCAGCAGCAATGAAGTCACTGATACCTACAGTCTGCAAGTTCTTTGCTTCAGCCAATTTCTGAATTGTATCCAAGTTGATAGCCTTATACTCTACACGATTGATATTTTTAAAGCCAAACTTAGGTACACGACGTTGAAGAGGCATCTGACCACCTTCAAAACCGATTTTCTTAGAGTATCCAGATCTTGATTTAGCTCCTTTATGACCTCTAGTAGAAGTACCTCCCAAGCCAGAACCCGGACCACGTCCAATTCTCTTTCTTGTTTTAGTAGATCCCTCTGCAGGTTTTAAATTACTTAAGTTCATATTGTAATTCGTTTTATATTCAACAAATAATTACTTAACAATGGTAACCAAGTGTTTAACCTTATCCACCATTCCAAGAATTGAAGGAGTGCATTCGTGTTCAACCACACGATTCAACTTATGAAGTCCCAGTGCATCGAGAGTTCTCTTCTGATCAGCAGGAGCACCAATTCTACTTTTAACTTGTTTAATCTTTATAGTCGACATATTCTTCCTCCTTATCCTCTAAATACTTTTTCCATACTAACTCCTCTGTTCTGGGCAACCATACGAGCATCGCGCATTTCACTCAATGCCAAGATAGTAGCCTTTACCAAGTTGTGCGGGTTGGAAGAACCTTTTGACTTAGCCAAAACGTCTGTTACACCAACACTTTCCAATACGGCACGCATTGCACCGCCAGCAACAACACCAGTACCGTGAGAAGCCGGTTTAATAAATACTTCAGCGCCACCGAACTTTGCAGACTGTTCGTGAGGAACTGTACCTTTCAGTACAGGCACTCTTGTCAGGTTTTTCTTTGCAGATTCAACACCTTTGGCAATAGCAGCGGTTACTTCACCAGCTTTACCAAGGCCCCAACCGATGATGCCTTCTTCGTTTCCTACTACCACAATAGCAGAGAAACTAAAAGTTCTACCACCTTTGGTTACTTTGGTTACACGATTAATAGCAACCAATCTGTCTTTCAGCTCTATATCGTTTGTAATCTTAACTCTATTATTAAGTCCTGCCATAATGATTAAAATTTAAGTCCACCGTTACGGGCAGCATCAGCCACCTCTTTTACTCTCCCATGATACAAGTAACCATTACGGTCGAAAACAACAGTAGTAATACCTGCTTCCTGAGCTTTTTTCGCAATCAGTTCACCTACTTTAGCAGCTTGTTCCTTCTTAGGCATTTTTTCAGTCATACCCAACGAAGAAGCGGCAGCCAATGTCTTACCGGACAAGTCATCGATAATCTGAACATAGATTTGCTTGTTACTTCTAAATACACTCATACGCGGGCATTCAGTAGTACCTGAAATTTTGTTGCGTACTCTATATTTGATCTTAATTCGTCTTTCTATTTTTGTTGTCATAATAATATCAATTTAAATGATTATTTAGCACCAGCTGATTTACCAGACTTTCTACGAATTTCTTCGCCAACAAACTTAATACCCTTACCCTTATACGGTTCAGGCTTACGGAAAGAACGTATTTTAGAGCAAACTTGACCAAGTAACTGCTTGTCGCAAGATTCCAATATAATCAAAGGATTCTTGTTTCTTTCAGACTTAGTCTCAACTTTAACTTCAGGAGGCAACTGTATAAAGATACTGTGAGTATAACCTAAAGCCAGTTCAATGATATTTCCCTGGTTAGAGGCACGGTAACCTACACCGACAAGTTCCAATTCTTTCTTATATCCTTCTGATACACCAACAACCATGTTGTGCACCAATGAACGGTATAATCCATGGAATGCATGCTTTTGCTTGGGGTTATCCAGCATTGCATTTTCATTCTCAGCCAAAACAACATGACCGTCTTCGATGGTAACATTGATAGCAGGATTTACATATTGGCTCATTTCGCCTTTGGGTCCCTTAACGGTAACCACGTCATCTTTCAGAGTAACTGTTACTCCAGCGGGAATACTAATGGGTAATTTTCCTATTCTTGACATTGCTAATTCCTCCTATTAATATACATAACACAAAACTTCACCACCAATCTTCAGTTCAGCGGCTTCTTTGTTGGTCATTACACCCTTGGAAGTAGATATTATAGCAATACCCAAACCATTAATAACACGCGGCATGTCTTTATAACCGGTATATTGACGCAAACCCGGAGAAGAGATTCTCTCCAGCTTCTTGATTGCGTTAACCTTGTTTACCGGATCATACTTCAAGGCAACTTTGATTGTACCTTGAGGACCATCTTCTACAAACTTATAATTAAGAATGTAGCCCTTTTCAAAAAGAATCTTAGTGATTTCTTTTTTCAAATTAGAAGCCGGAACTTCCACAACTCTGTGCTTCGCTTGAATAGCGTTCCGCAACCTCGTCAAATAATCTGCTATTGGATCAGTCATATAAAAAATAAATTAAATTAATCAGGCCTACCCTGACAATATTTAAAAACAATAATTACCAGCTTGCTTTCTTTACACCGGGAATAAGACCGTTAGAAGCCATCTCACGGAACTGGATTCTGGAGATGCCAAACTGACGGATATATCCTTTGGGACGACCTGTCAGCTTGCAACGGTTGTGCATGCGAATCGGGTTAGAATTTTTAGGCAAATCCTGCAATTTCTGTGCAGCTTCAAAAGCTTCAGCAGGATCACCGGTTCTAACGATTTGCTTCAACGCAGCTCTTTTCTCGGCATATCTGGCTACTAATTTAGCACGCTTTACTTCGCGTGCTTTCATTGATTCCTTTGCCATATTATCAATCTTTTTTAGCGTTTTTAAACGGTAAACCGAATTCTTTCAACAAGGCATACCCTTCTTCATCTGTTTGCGCAGAGGTTACAAAGGTAATATTCATTCCGAGAATTCTAGTAATACTATCGATATTAATTTCAGGGAAAATGATTTGTTCCTGAATACCAAGGGTATAGTTACCCTTACCATCGAACTTACTTTCAATACCCTTGAAGTCGCGGATACGAGGCAGAGCTACACGAACCAACTTTTCAAGGAATTCGTACATTCTCTCACGACGCAGAGTTACCATAACGCCAATCGGCATTTTCTTACGCAACTTAAAGTTTGCAATATCCTTACGAGAAATGGTTGCCACGGCTTTCTGGCCAGTGATAGTAGTCATTTCATTAATTGCCACTTCAATAATCTTCTTGTCGGCAACAGCCATACCCAGACCCTGATTGATAACAATCTTCTTAAGTACGGGTATCTGCATAGAAGAAGAATACTGGAACTGTGATTTCAATGCAGGCGCAATACGCTCTGCATATTCTTTCTTAAGGCTAGCAGTATTACTCATTACTTAATCTCCTCTCCTGATTTTTTAGAATAACGCACTAAAGTGCCTTCAGCACTTACTTTTCTACCAACACGCGTTGCTTTGCCAGTCTTTGGATCAACGGGGTTCAAGTTTGACAAGTGGATAGAAGCTTCTTGCTTCACAATACCACCTTGCGGGTTCTTAGCATTCGGTTTTGTGCTCTTAGACACCATGTTGATACCTTCAACGATTGCGCGGTTTTTATCAACAAGAACCTTCAATACACGACCAGTCTTACCCTTGTCTTCACCGGAGTTTACATAAACTGTATCGCCTTTTTTAATATGTAATTTACTCATTACTCAAATCTTTTACAATATTAAAGTACTTCAGGAGCGAGTGACACAACTTTCATGTTAGTAGCACGAAGTTCACGAGCTACCGGACCGAAAATACGACTACCTCTAATTTCACCTGCATTGTTCAACAACACGCAAGCATTATCATCAAAACGTATGTAAGAGCCATCAGCACGACGGATTTCTTTCTTAGTACGTACGATCAAAGCTTTAGACACTGCACCTTTTTTAATATCACTTGAAGGGATAACGCTCTTAACAGAAACGACAATCACGTCCCCTACTGAAGCATAGCGACGACCTGTACCACCCAAAACGCGGATACAGAGAGCCTCTTTTGCCCCACTATTATCACATACTGTAAGTCTGGATTCTACTTGTATCATAATTACTTAGCTCTTTCAATTATTTCTACCAATCTCCATCTCTTAGTCTTGCTCAAAGGACGAGTTTCCATGATGTGTACAGTATCGCCGATATTGCACTCATTCTTTTCATCATGAGCATGGTACTTCTTCGTCTTGCTAACGAACTTACCATATATGGGGTGTTTCTCCTTAAACTTAGCTGCTACTGTAATGGTCTTATCCATCTTGTTGCTCAGCACAACCCCAGTTCTTTCTTTTCTTAAATTTCTTGCTTCCATCAAGCTCATCATTTATTGTTAAGTTCTCTTTGGCGTAATTCAGTCTTCATACGCGCAATAGTCCTGCGTAATTGTTTGATCTGAGCAGGATTATCCAAAGGAGAAATAGAATGATTTAAAATCACTTGGTTGTAATTAGCTACTTCTGCTTCAACTCTTTCTACCAAGTCACTGGTAGGCATCTCTTTAATTTCTGCTGTTTTCATACTTCTTACGCATTTTGATTTTGAATATCATAATCACGTCTAACCACAAACTTAGTTGTGATAGGAAGCTTCTGTGCAGCCAAGCGCAAAGCTTCTTTAGCGATTTCATAAGATACTCCTTCGGCTTCGATAATAATTCTACCCGGTGTAACAGGCGCTACGAATCCTTCCGGCGCACCCTTACCCTTACCCATACGCACATCAGCAGGCTTTCTGGTGATAGGTTTGTCGGGGAAAATACGAATCCAAATCTGTCCTTGACGTTGCATATATCTTGTCACTGCAATACGCGCAGCTTCAATCTGACGGCCTGTAATCCATTTCGTTTCCAAGGCCTTAATACCAAAAGATCCGAAAGCCAACTGGTTTCCTCTTTGGGCATTACCCTTTTGACGGCCTTTTTGTTGTCTTCTGAATTTTGTTTTTTTCGGTTGTAACATAATTCCTAAAAATCAAATTCGTTAGCGATTATTTTTCTTTCTTTTGAAGTTCTTTCCGCCATTGTTTCCGCTATTGCTTCCACGACCACTTTCCTTGCTTTGCGTAAAGTTCGGAGCCAACTCCTTCTTACCATAAACTTCACCTCTACAAATCCAAACTTTAATGCCGAGAAGACCAACCTTAGTCAATGCTTCTGCATGACAATAGTCGATATCTGCTCTGAAAGTGTGCAACGGAGTTCTTCCTTCCTTATACATTTCAGAACGGGCCATTTCTGCACCATTCAAACGTCCTGAAATCTGAATCTTGATACCTTCCGCACCCATACGCATTGTATTGGCAATAGCCATCTTGATGGCACGACGGTAGGCTATTTTGCCTTCAACCTGACGGGCAATGTTGTTAGCCACGATAACAGCATCCAACTCTGGTCTCTTAACTTCGAAGATATTAATCTGAATATCCTTATCAGTAACCTTCTTCAACTCCTCTTTCAACTTGTCAACTTCTTGGCCACCTTTGCCGATAATGATACCCGGACGTGCAGTACAAACGGTAATAGTCACGAGTTTCAGTGTACGTTCAATTACAATTCTTGACACACTAGCCTTTGCCAGACGAGCGTTCAAATATTTACGAATCTTGCTATCTTCCAGCAGAGAATCGCCGTAATTCTTTCCACCATACCAATTGGAATCCCATCCTCTGATAATTCCTAAACGGTTGCTTATTGGATTAACTTTTTGTCCCATTTACCTTAATTTTGATCTTCGTTATTACTTTTAGAACCAACGAACAACGTTACGTGGTTTGAACGTTTACGAATTCTGTAACCTCTACCCTGCGGAGCCGGTCTCATTCTTTTGAGTGTAGCACCACCATCAACAAAAATCTTGGTTACGAACAGCTCGCCACTTTCAGCTTTACGTTCGTTTTTCTGCTCCCAGTTAGCAATTGCAGAGCGCAGCAACTTTTCCACTCTTGCGGCAGCCTCTTTTGAAGAGAACTTCAAAACGCCGAGTGCTCTGTTCACCTCCATCCCGCGAATCATGTCAGCCACGAGACGCATTTTACGGGGGGAAGTAGGAACATTTTGCAATTTCGCAAAATACATGGTCTTAAGGGCTTCTTTTCTTTTTTCAGCCGATATTTTTTTTCTTGCTCCCATTATATTATTACTTTATTATTTCAGATAAATCCTGTTTTATTTTTTCTTGTTACCAGCGTGTCCTCTGAAAGTACGAGTTGGAGCAAATTCGCCCAACTTGTGTCCTACCATATTTTCGGTAACATAAACAGGAATAAATTTATTTCCGTTGTGAACTGCAACAGTATGGCCTACGAAATCAGGCGAAATCATTGAAGCTCTGGCCCAGGTCTTAACTACCACTTTCTTGCCCGATTCATTCATGGCAAGCACTTTCTTCTCAAGCTTAACGTTAATATACGGACCTTTTTTTAATGAACGACTCATAATTTACTCAATTAATCAGATTACTTCTTTCTTCTCTCAATAATATACTTAGACGATTGTTTCTTCGGAGCTCTTGTCTTAAGACCCTTAGCGTACAATCCCTTACGAGATCTCGGGTGTCCTCCTGAAGCACGTCCTTCACCACCACCCATCGGGTGATCAACCGGGTTCATAACAACACCACGGTTACGCGGACGACGTCCTAACCAACGAGAACGTCCAGCTTTACCTGAACTTTCCAATCCATGATCTGAGTTACCTACACTACCAATAGTAGCCTTACAAGTACTGAGGATCTGACGAACCTCACCTGAAGGCAACTTGATAACGCAGTACTTACCTTCTCTAGAAGTCAACTGAGCGAAGTTACCAGCCGAGCGAACCAAGGCAGCGCCTTGTCCCGGACGTAATTCGATGTTGTGAATTACAGTACCGACCGGAATATTCTGAAGCGGAAGTGCGTTTCCGATTTCCGGAGCGGCAGTCTCACCTGACATCAAAGTCGTACCAACTTGCAATCCATTGGGAGCAATAATATATCTTTTTTCTCCATCTGCATAAAACAACAAAGCGATACGAGCCGAACGATTCGGATCGTATTCAATTGTTTTAACCACTGCAGGCACACCGTCTTTATTTCTCTTGAAATCTACGATACGAATAATCTTCTTACTACCGCCACCGATGTAGCGCATAGTCATCTTACCTTCGTTGTTACGACCACCTGAAGATTTCTTACCAAATACAAGAGACTTTTCTGGTACCCGTGCAGTAATCTCTTCGTAAGTACCAATAATTTTATGTCTTTGCCCCGGTGTTGTGGGCTTAAATTTACGTACTGCCATTTTTATTAAATATTGCTATAAAAATCAATAGTATCTCCTTCTTTCAACGTAACGATAGCCTTCTTGAACGCATTCGTACGTCCGTTGATGATACCGGCACGAGTATAGCGGCTCTTGTTTTTGCCGGCATACTTCATTGTATTCACATCAACTACTGTAACGTTGTAAAGGGCTTCAACTTCCTTCTTAATTTCCAGTTTATTAGCTTCAGGACGCACGATAAAGCCGAAACGATTATTCGTCTTATCAGTAATTGCAGTCATCTTCTCTGTCACTAACGGTTTAATAATAATTCCCATTATTTAAGCCTCCTTTTTACATTAAGATATTGTCGATAGCAGAAAGTGCACTTTCAGCAAACACAACGACCCCAGCGTCCAATACTCTGTAAGTATTTAACCCTGAGATAGTCTGCACATTAGCACCCTTCACATTACGAGCCGACAAATATACGTTTTTATTTGCTTCTGGTAAAATCACAAGCAGCTTTTTGTCAGAAACTTTAAGATTTTTTGTCATTGCAACAAAATCTTTAGTCTTCGGAGCTTCAAAAGAGAAGTCTTCTACTACTACAACTGCGTTGTTCTGAGCCTTGTATGACAAAGCTGACTTACGAGCCAGAGCCTTTACTTTTTTGTTTAATTTGAAGTAGTAATCTCTCGGTTTCGGACCGAATACGCGTCCACCACCAACAAGTACCGGTGAGTTCATGTCACCACGACGTGCACCACCACCACCTTTCTGGCGACCGATTTTACGAGTAGAACCACTGATTTCGCTTCTTTCCTTTGACTTGTGTGTACCCTGACGCTGGTTAGCCATAAACTGTTTAACATCCAAGTAGATAGCGTGGTCGTTGGGCTCAATTCCGAAGATAGACTCGTTTAACGTAATCTTTCTCCCAGTGTCTTCACCTTTAATGTTATATACGTTAACTTCCATTATTTCTCAATTATTACGATTGAACCTTTGCAACCAGGAACAGATCCCTTAATCAAAAGAAGATTGTGCTCCGCGATTACCTTTAATACCTGCAGGTTTTGAACAGTTACTCTGTCGCCACCAAGCTGTCCGCCCATGCGCATTCCTTTGAATACTTTTGCAGGGTAAGAACAAGCACCGATAGAACCCGGCTTACGAGCGCGGTTGTGCTGACCGTGAGTAGTCTGGCCTACACCACCAAAACCATGGCGTTTTACTACACCCTGGAAACCTTTACCCTTAGAAGTACCTACAACGTCAACAAAAGTTGCGTCATTGAACAGTTCTACGGTAACAGTGTCACCCAGATTCAACTCTGTTTCAAATTCTTTGAACTCAGCCAAGTGTTTCTTGGGAGTTACTCCAGCTTTCTTAAAGTGCCCCATCAAAGGCTTTGTAGTGTGCTTCTCCTTCTTGTCCTGGAAGCCCAGCTGAACAGCTTCATAACCGTCCTTTTCTACAGTTTTCACTTGAGTAACAACACAAGGACCTGCTTCGATAACAGTGCATGGTACATTCTTACCCTCGGCACTGAAAACGGATGTCATTCCGATTTTTTTTCCTAATAATCCTGGCATTTCACTTAATTTTTAATACTTACACTTTGATTTCTACTTCCACACCACTCGGCAACTCCAACTTCATCAGAGCATCTACTGTCTTAGCTGTTGAGCTATAGATGTCAATCAGTCTCTTGTAAGAAGAGAGTTCGAATTGTTCACGCGACTTCTTGTTAACGAAAGTCGAACGGTTCACGGTAAAGATACGCTTGTGCGTAGGAAGAGGAATCGGACCGCTAACGATGGCGCCCGTTGTCTTCACCGTTCTTACAATCTTCTCAGCTGACTTGTCAACCAAGTTGTGGTCGTAAGATTTCAGTTTGATTCTAATTTTTTGACTCATTACTGTCTTTAATTATTAAATAGTTATATAAGATGAAGTTCCGCAGGCTAAGAGTCATTCGCTAGCCTACGGGACTTCAAGTTTTTTTTAGATTAAGTCAGTACGACCTTTTACTTCCTCCAATACTGCCTTGGCAATAGAGTTGGAAACCTGGGCGTGGTGAGAGTATACCATTGAAGAGGTTGCACGACCAGAAGTGATGGTACGCAATGCTGTTACGTAACCGAACATTTCTGCCAGCGGAACCATTGCCTTCACGATACGTGCACCGGAACGGCTGGATTCCATACCTTCCACCTGGCCACGACGCTTGTTCAAGTCACCGATAACGTCACCCATGTTCTCTTCCGGAGTAACAACTTCCAGCTTCATGATAGGCTCCATCAGCACCGGACCTGCCTTAGCACAAGCATTCTTATATGCCTGGATAGCACAGATTTCGAATGACAACTGGTCAGAGTCAACCGGGTGGAAAGAACCGTCAATCAAGGTTACTTTCAGTGAATCCAACGGATAACCTGCCAACACACCATTCTTCATGGCAGTAGTGAAGCCCTTCTGTACAGACGGGATAAATTCCTTAGGAATGTTACCACCCTTCACTTCGTCGACGAATTGCAATCCGCCTTCCTTGAAGTCTTCATCAACCGGGCCGATGTTCACGATAATATCAGCGAACTTACCACGACCACCGGACTGCTTCTTGTAAACTTCACGCAAGTTGACTGTCTTAGTGATAGCTTCCTTATAGTTAACCTGAGGCTTACCCTGGTTACATTCAACCTTGAACTCACGTTTCAGACGGTCGATAATAATATCCAAGTGAAGCTCGCCCATACCAGAGATAACTGTCTGACCAGTCTGTTCGTCAGTCTTAACTGTGAACGTCGGGTCTTCTTCAGCCAGCTTAGCCAGACCATTTGACAGTTTATCCATATCCTTCTGAGTCTTAGGCTCAACTGCGATACCGATAACCGGTTCCGGAAAGTCCATAGATTCCAATACAATCGGTGCAGTTTCGTCACACAATGTATCACCAGTATGTATATCCTTGAAACCTACGCCAGCACCAATATCACCAGCACCGATAACTTCTACCGGATTCTGCTTGTTAGAATGCATCTGGAACAAACGGGACACACGCTCCTTCTTCCTTGAACGGGAATTATAAATATAAGAACCCGCTTCAATTTTTCCTGAATAAACACGGAAGAAAGTCAGACGACCGACATACGGGTCAGTAGCAATCTTAAATGCCAAAGCAGATGTTTTTTCATCATCATCCGGCTTACGATCTTCCTCCAAACCAGTATCAGGATTAGTTCCTATGATATTCGGAGTATCCAACGGAGAAGGCAAGAATGCACAAACATAGTCAAGCAAAGTCTGTACACCTTTGTTCTTGAATGAAGATCCACACAGCATCGGAACAACAGCCATCTGTACTGTTGCGTTACGAAGAGCTCTCAAAACCTCTTCTTCTGTAATAGTAGAAGGATCATCGAAATATTTCTCCATCAAGGCATCGTCAAACTCAGCTACTTTTTCGAGCATCTTATCTCTCCATTCATTGGCTTCGTCTACTAAATTGGCAGGAATTTCCTCCACCGTATAGTCAGCCCCCATTGTCTCATCATGCCAATAGATAGCTTTCATTTTAATAAGGTCAACCAACCCCTTGAAAGTTTCTTCAGCGCCAATAGGGATAACGATAGGACATGGATTAGCACCCAAAACGTCCTTCATTTGGCGAACTACTTCGAAGAAGTCTGCACCGGAACGGTCCATTTTATTAACATAACCGATACGTGGCACATTGTACTTGTCTGCTTGACGCCAAACTGTTTCAGATTGCGGTTCAACGCCACCAACTGCACAATAAGCAGCGACAGCACCGTCCAACACACGTAAAGAGCGTTCTACCTCAGCAGTAAAGTCCACGTGTCCCGGAGTATCAATCAAATTGATTTTATAAGTATTACCGGCATATTTCCAACGAGTGGTAGTAGCAGCAGAAGTGATAGTGATACCACGTTCTTGTTCTTGCTCCATCCAGTCCATTGTAGCGGCACCATCGTGTACCTCACCGATTTTGTGGGTCAAACCCGTGTAAAACAAAATACGTTCAGAAGTCGTTGTCTTTCCGGCATCGATGTGGGCCATGATACCGATATTACGTGTCAAATGTAAATCATGCTTTGCCATTTTCTAATTCCCTTACTTTAAGTTTTTTAATCTTCTAATTGGTTAGTCTCTTATAGTATTAGAATCTGAAATGAGCAAATGCACGGTTAGCTTCTGCCATTCTATGCATATCTTCTTTACGTTTGTAAGCACCGCCCTGTTCATTGAAAGCATCCATGATTTCGGCAGCCAGCTTATCAGCCATTGATTTACCGCCACGCTTACGTGCAAAGATAATCAAGTTCTTCATGGAAATTGATTCCTTACGGTCAGCACGGATTTCTGTAGGAACCTGGAAAGTAGCACCACCCACACGGCGAGACTTAACTTCCACTTGAGGAGTCACATTATCCAGAGCTTTTTTCCAGATTTCAAGAGCGGATTTCTCTTCGTTCTGCATTTTGTTCTTCACTGTTTCCAACGCAGCATAGAAGATTTCATAAGAAGTGTTCTTCTTTCCATCGTACATCAAGTGATTCACGAACTTGGAAACTTTTACATCATTGAACACGGGATCCGGAAGGATAACGCGTTTTTTTGGTTTTGCTTTTCTCATTTGTCTGAAAGAATAATGTTTTTCGTTCTTGGTTGTTTACTTCTGTCTTCTTCAACTCTCCCTCCGGAGAATTTACTCAACCTTTAGCATTTCCAACAAACTAAAACGTAAGTTATTACTTTAAATTTTCCTATTTTGGGAATCAGGCCACCAGATTATTTCTTCTTAGCAGGAGCTGCTTGACCCGGTTTCGGACGTTTTGCGCCGTATTTGGAACGTCTTTGTGTACGACCTGCAACACCTGCAGTATCCAAAGTACCACGTACGATGTGATAACGCACACCCGGAAGGTCTTTTACACGACCACCACGTACCAACACGATAGAGTGTTCCTGCAAGTTGTGACCTTCTCCCGGAATATAAGAGTTCACCTCTTTACCATTGGTCAAACGTACACGAGCTACTTTACGCATAGCTGAATTCGGCTTCTTCGGAGTGGTTGTATACACTCTCACGCAAACGCCACGTCTTTGAGGACAAGAGTCCAAGGCTGGAGACTTTGATTTCTCCACCAGCACTTCGCGTCCTTTTCTTACTAATTGCTGAATTGTAGGCATTTTAATTGTTTTTAGTTATATATTATTGTTTATATTAATTCAAAACTATACACTTTTGGGCTGCAAAGATACTAATAAGTTTTGAATAATCAATGCACTACAAGTTTTTTTTTGATTTTACGCTTCACCCTTGATGTTGGGAAGAGGCGGAAATGTTTGTTCGTCCGGCATGCGAATCAGTCCGAAAGCGCGTTCATATTTCCCAATATTCTCTTCGAGTGCACGCAGCAAACGCTTGGCATGTTCGGGTGCCAAAACTATGCGCGATTGCACGCCAGCCTTTGGCATTCCAGGCATCACGCGGATAAAGTCGAGAATAAATTCCGAACTGGAATGAGTTATAATAGCCAAATTGGCATATGTACCTTGCGCCACTTCTTCCTTCAATTCTATCTGGAGTTGACCGTTGTTGTTTTCTTGATTTTCCATGTTGCACAATTGTTTTTAAAATGTTCTTAAAAGATAGACCAAAAGTACTCTTTTTTTTCGGATGATATACATTTAAATTCAAAAAGACACATAATAATCCGTTCTGAAAAAGGAGCAAGCCACTGCAACCGTTTTGCAGTAGCACTGTAACAAACATACAGAAGCATTGCAGTACAGAAGGAAGAGGCAAAGATAAAACAGAGAGGGAATACTCCTTCTTATAGGATATTCCCTCTCTATTTAATAGAATTATATTGACGTTGTAAGGCTATCCCTCTACTTTCTCGTCTACAGCATAATCAAGTACCGTCTTCTTGTTGGCAAGCATACGGTCGTACTCTTCTTTGGAGCCAACGATAATCTTCTCGAACTCGCGTTGTCCGGTACCGGCAGGAATCAGGTGACCGCAAATTACGTTCTCCTTCATACCTTCCAGACGGTCCACCTTTCCGTTGATGGCAGCCTCGTTCAGTACCTTCGTCGTTTCCTGGAAGGAAGCAGCCGACATGAAGCTTGAAGTCTGCAATGCAGCACGGGTGATACCTTGAAGAATCTGAGTAGAAGTCGCAGGTACAGCGTCGCGCACTTCCACGGGTTTCAAGTCGCGGCGTTTCAACATGGAGTTCTCGTCACGCAGCTTGCGGGCCGTCACAATCTGGCCAGCCTGCAGACTCTGGGAATCTCCAGCATCCACTACCACCTTCTTTCCCCAGATACGGTCGTTCTCTTCCATGAATTCCATCTTGTCAACAACTTGCTGTTCCAGGAAGCGGGTATCACCTGGCTCGTCGATTTCCACCTTGCGCATCATCTGACGAACGATGATTTCAAAGTGCTTATCATTAATCTTCACACCCTGCAGACGGTAAACGTCCTGAACCTCGTTCACAATATATTCCTGCACGGCCGTAGGACCTTTGATAGCCAGGATGTCCGCAGGTGTGATAGCACCGTCAGACAACGGAGTACCGGCACGTACATAGTCGTTCTCCTGAACCAGAATCTGCTTGGACAACGGTACGAGGTACTTCTTCACTTCACCGGTCTTGGAAGTAACGATGATTTCGCGATTACCGCGTTTCACCTTACCCATGGTAACCTCACCGTCGATTTCTGAAACCACAGCGGGATTAGACGGGTTACGTGCCTCGAACAACTCAGTGACACGGGGAAGACCAC
The DNA here is from genome assembly GCF_003602995.1 of Bacteroides sp. AF25-38AC. Classification (NCBI taxonomy): domain Bacteria; kingdom Pseudomonadati; phylum Bacteroidota; class Bacteroidia; order Bacteroidales; family Bacteroidaceae; genus Bacteroides; species Bacteroides sp. AF25-38AC. Next base: position 93,764 of record NZ_QTMD01000015.1, read on the forward strand.
CCGTGATATCACCCGCTTTACCTACGGCACGCGGAATCTTCACGATAACTTCACCGGCCTTTACCTTCTGACCGTCTTCAACCACTACGTGGCCACCTACTGGCAAGTTGTATGTACGGATCAGTTCGCCGTCTTCTGTCATGATGTGTGCGGTAGGCACCTTCGTCTTATCCTTAGACTCAATGATGATGATTTCGCGCAAACCGGTAGATTCATCAGACTCTACCTTATAAGTCACGTTTTCAATAACGCCTTCAAATTCAATCTTACCGGTAGCTTCGGTAATGATAACCGCGTTGAACGGGTCCCAACGGGCAATCATCTTGCCTTTCTCTACCATTTCACCATCGGCTGCATAGAGCGTAGAACCGTAGGGTACATTATGAGTGGAAAGCACAATACCTGTGTTGACATCCACGAAACGCACTTCGGCCAAACGGCCTACCACTACCTTTGCCGGTTCGCCTGCTTCGTCGATAACGTCTACCGTACGGAGTTCTTCGAATTCCAGACGGGCAGGATTCTTGGCCACGATGCTTGCGTTGGCAGCAATATTGGCTGCCGTACCACCGGCATGGAATGTACGCAGTGTCAACTGTGTACCCGGCTCACCGATAGACTGTGCAGCGATTACGCCGACTGCCTCGCCCTTCTGAACCATACGGCTGGAAGCCAGGTTACGTCCGTAACACTTGGCACAAACACCTTTCTTGGATTCGCAGGTCAATACAGAACGGATTTCAACGCTCTCGATTGGAGAGTCTTCAATGCGTTGTGCAATGTCCTCGGTAATTTCCTCACCGCCGGCCACAATCAGTTCGCCAGTTGTAGGATGAACAATATCATGTACGGATACACGACCCAGGATACGTTCATACAGAGTGGCAATGGTTTCATCATTGTTCTTCAGTGCCGTACAAACCAATCCGCGGAGCGTGCCGCAGTCTTCTTCATTAATAATCACATCATGCGATACGTCAACCAGACGACGGGTCAGGTATCCGGCATCGGCCGTCTTCAAAGCGGTATCGGCAAGACCCTTACGGGCACCGTGGGTAGAGATAAAGTACTCCAACACGGACAGACCTTCCTTAAAGTTAGAAAGAATCGGGTTTTCGATAATCTGACCGCCTTCGGCACCTGCTTTCTGGGGCTTCGCCATCAAACCACGCATACCGGAGAGCTGACGAATCTGTTCCTTAGAACCACGGGCACCGGAATCCAGCATCATGTATACAGAGTTGAAACCCTGGTCGTCGCTTGAAATGGTTTTCATCAGGATGTTGGACAACTCAGAGTTCACGTGCGTCCAGATATCGATTACCTGGTTGTAACGCTCGTTGTTCGTGATGAAACCCATGTTATAGTTATTGATTACCTGCTCTACTTCATCATAACCTTTCTGTACTAATGCTTCCTTCTCTTCCGGGATAATGATATCGCCCAAGTTGAACGACAAACCACCCTTGAAGGCCATGTAATAACCGAGGTTCTTGATTCCGTCGAGGAAGTCGGCTGCCTTGGCAACACCACACACCTTGATTACGTGACTGATGATGTCTCGGAGTGACTTCTTGGAGATAATCGTATTGATATATCCTGCTTCTGCCGGAACAATTTCGTTGACAATGACACGGCCCACGGAGGTATCGTGCATCATCTTGTCCACAATGTTACCATTCTCGTCAACGTCTTTCACTATTACGCTTACCGGAGCATGGATGTCGCACTTACCTTCATTGTAGGCAATCAGCGCTTCCTCAGGACCGTAGAATGTCAGGCCTTCACCCTTGGCACCCTTGCGCAGCTTCGTAATATAGTACAGACCAAGTACCATATCCTGAGCAGGCACAGTGATAGGAGCACCGTTGGCAGGGTTCAATATATTGTGTGACTGGAGCATTAGCATCTGTGCTTCCAGAATCGCTTCGTTGCTCAACGGCAAGTGCACGGCCATCTGGTCACCGTCGAAGTCGGCATTGAACGCCGTACATGCCAACGGGTGCAGCTGGATTGCCTTACCTTCAATCATTTTAGGCTGGAATGCCTGGATACCCAGACGGTGAAGTGTCGGGGCACGGTTCAACAGCACCGGATGCCCCTTCATCACGTGTTCCAAAATGTCCCAGATAACGGGTTCCTTGCGGTCTACAATCTTCTTGGCGCTCTTTACCGTCTTCACGATACCACGCTCAATGAGCTTACGAATGATGAACGGCTTGTAAAGCTCGGCTGCCATCAGTTTAGGGATACCGCATTCGCCCATCTTCAGCTCCGGACCTACAACGATTACAGAACGTGCGGAATAGTCGACACGCTTACCCAACAAGTTCTGACGGAAACGTCCTTGCTTACCCTTCAAACTGTCGGAAAGTGACTTCAACGGACGGTTAGCGTCGGTCTTCACTGCACTCGATTTACGGGAGTTATCAAACAGAGAGTCGACAGCTTCCTGCAACATACGTTTTTCATTACGCAAAATCACTTCAGGAGCTTTGATTTCAATCAATCTCTTCAGACGGTTGTTACGGATGATGACACGACGGTAAAGGTCATTCAAGTCAGAAGTTGCGAAACGGCCGCCATCCAATGGGACCAACGGACGAAGTTCGGGTGGAATAACCGGTACAATGCGTACAATCATCCACTCGGGCTTGTTGCGTCCGCGTGATGCACGGAACGACTCAACTACCTGAAGACGTTTCAGAGCTTCGGTCTTGCGTTGCTGTGAAGCATCGCTTCCGGCACGGTTACGCAGTTCGTAAGACAAAGAGTCAAGGTCGAGGCGTGACAGCAAATCGTAGATAGCTTCCGCGCCCATCTTGGCAATGAACTTATTGGGATCTGAATCTTCGAGGAACTGGTTGTCTTTCGGCAACTTTTCCAGCAAGTCCAGGTATTCTCCTTCTTCAAGCAAGTCATACTGTGCCACTTCATCGGACAGTACACCCGGCTGAATGACAACATAACGCTCGTAATAGATAATGGCATCCAGCTTCTTGGTGGGCAAGCCCAACAAGTAACCGATTTTGTTGGGAAGTGAACGGAAGTACCAGATGTGAGCCACGGGCACAACGAGCTGGATGTGTCCCATACGCTCACGGCGCACTTTCTTTTCAGTCACTTCCACACCACAACGGTCGCAGACGATGCCTTTGTAACGGATACGCTTGTACTTACCGCAATGGCACTCGTAATCCTTGATAGGACCAAAGATGCGCTCGCAGAACAATCCGTCGCGTTCGGGCTTATACGTACGATAGTTGATGGTTTCAGGCTTTAAAACTTCACCACTCGAATTCTCAAGGATTTCCTCAGGAGAAGCCAAACCGATAGAGATTTTCGAGAAATTACTCTTTATCTTGTTATCTTTTCTAAAAGCCATAAATTTATTTAATTGATAATTGACAATGGAAAATTGAAATTGAAAAACTGAAAACCGATAATTGAGAATGGTAACTTGCATTATCCACTCTCAATTATCAATTATCCATTATTCTAAGTTGATGCTCAAGCCCAAACCTCTCAACTCGTGCAGCAATACGTTCAGTGACTCGGGGATACCCGGAGCAGGCATCGGTTCACCCTTCACGATTGCTTCATAAGCCTTGGAACGTCCTACAACGTCATCAGACTTGATAGTCAGGATTTCCTGCAGAATGTGTGCGGCACCGAACGCTTCGAGTGCCCAAACTTCCATTTCTCCAAAACGCTGACCACCGAACTGTGCCTTACCACCCAACGGCTGTTGCGTAATGAGTGAGTACGGACCGATGGAACGTGCGTGCATCTTGTCTTCAACCATGTGACCGAGCTTCAGCATGTAAGTCACACCTACCGTAGCCTGCTGCTCGAATGCTTCACCGGTACCACCATCATACAGCGTTGTCTTGCCGTAGCGAGGCAAGCCGGCCTTATCGGTCCATTCGTTCAAATCGTCCAAAGATGCACCGTCAAAGATAGGAGTGGCAAACTTCACGCCCAGGTTTTTTCCGGCACGCCCGAGAACGGCCTCGAATATCTGACCGATGTTCATACGTGAAGGCACACCCAACGGATTCAGCACGATGTCTACCGGAGTACCGTCAGCAAGGAACGGCATGTCTTCCTGGCGTACCACACGGGAAACAATACCCTTGTTACCGTGACGACCGGCCATCTTGTCACCGACACCAATCTTACGTTTCTTGGCAATGTATACCTTGGCCATCTGAATGATACCTGCGGGCAACTCGTCACCGATAGTGATGGCGAACTTCTTGCGTTTCAGCTCGGCATCGAGTTCCTTGTACTTCTTGATGAAGTTCATCACCAATGCACGAATCAGTCCGTTGGTATGTTCATCCTTCGTCCAGTTGCTCAACTGAACAGCGGTGAAGTCCAAATCGCTGAAGTCGGAAGCAGAGAATCTGGCGCCTTTGGAAATAATGTCGGCACCCATGTAATCCTTCACACCTTCCGATGTATAATTTTCTGTAAGCTTCAACAGCTTGTTTATCAACACTTTCTTGAGGTCACCAATCTTAGCGTCGAACTCATCGTCAATCTTCGGTAACAGAGCCTTGTCGGCCAGCTTGGAGCTGCGGGTCTTGACAACACGGGAGAACAGACGCTTACCGATAACAACACCCTTCAAAGAAGGAGAGGCTTTCAAAGAAGCATCCTTCACATCACCGGCCTTGTCACCGAAGATGGCACGGAGCAGTTTCTCTTCCGGAGAAGGATCCGATTCACCCTTCGGAGTAATCTTACCGATAAGGATATCACCCGGTTCGATGCGGGCACCCACACGAACAATACCGTTTTCGTCAAGGTCTTTAGTCGCTTCCTCACTTACGTTAGGAATGTCAGAGGTCAACTCTTCCATACCACGCTTCGTTTCGCGAACTTCCAAAGAATATTCTTCTACGTGTACAGAGGTCAAAAGGTCCTCACGAACCACACGTTCATTCAGTACGATAGCATCCTCATAGTTATAGCCCTTCCACGGCATGTAAGCAACCAGCAGGTTCTTACCCAGTGCAAGTTCTCCGTCTTCGGTTGAATAACCTTCCGTCAGGATTTGACCTGCAGTCACGCGCTGACCCTTCTCGCAAATCGGACGGAGGTCAATCGTCATATTCTGGTTGGTACGGCGCCACTTCGGGATATTATATTCTTTCAATGCAGGCTCGAAGCTTACGAACTCTTCCTCCTCCGTACGGTCGTACAGAATACGGATAGTCGTTGCATCCACGAATTCAACCACACCGTCACCCTCGGCAGTAATCTGCGTACGAGAATCGCGTGCCAGCTGGCGTTCGATACCGGTACCTACAATCGGAGCTTCGCTCTTCAATAAAGGAACAGCCTGGCGCATCATGTTTGATCCCATCAATGCACGGTTGGCGTCATCATGCTCCAAGAACGGAATCAAAGAAGCCGCAATAGAAGCAATCTGCTGGGGAGATACGTCCATCAATTCCACCTCGGAAGGAGGAACCACCGGATAGTCGGCATCCTGACGGGATTTTACTTTATCACGTACAAAAGTACCGTCATCGTTCAAAGGAGCATTACCCTGAGCAATAATCTTGGCTTCCTCTTCTTCTGCGGTGAGGTAAACCAAACCTTCGTCAGAAAGATCAACCTTACCCTCTGCCACCTTGCGGTACGGAGTTTCAATGAAGCCAAGCTCGTTGATTTTCGCGAACACACAGAGTGAAGAAATCAAACCGATGTTCGGACCTTCAGGAGTCTCGATAGGACAAAGACGTCCGTAGTGAGTATAGTGTACGTCACGAACCTCGAAGCCTGCACGCTCGCGTGACAGACCGCCGGGACCCAGGGCAGACATACGGCGTTTGTGAGTAATCTCGGCCAGCGGGTTGGTCTGGTCCATGAACTGTGACAAAGCATTCGTTCCAAAGAATGAATTGATAACGGAAGAGATTGTCTTGGCGTTAATCAGGTCAATCGGAGTAAAGACTTCATTGTCACGGACGTTCATACGCTCGCGGATAGTACGCGACATACGTGCCAGACCGATGGCAAACTGATTGGACAACTGTTCGCCCACTGTACGCACACGACGGTTGCTCAAGTGGTCGATATCGTCCACATCCGCTTTCGAGTTAATCAACTCGATGAGATATTTGATAATTTCGATAATATCTTCCTTGGTAAGGACACGCACGTCCATATCGGTCGTCAAGTTCAACTTTCTGTTGATACGATAACGGCCTACATCACCCAGGTCATATCTCTTCTCTGAGAAGAACAGGTTATTGATAACCTCGCGTGCACTGGCATCATCGGCAGGGTCTGCATTACGCAACTGGCGGTAGATGTAGAGTACAGCTTCTTTTTCCGAGTTACTCGGATCCTTCTGCAGAGTATTATATATGATAGAATAGTCAGACTGGTTCGGTTCTTCCTTGTGTACGAGGATATTCTGAACGCCCGACTCTAATATAATGTCAACATGTTCCGGCTCGATTACAGTTTCACGGTCAATAACGACTTCGTTACGCTCGATGGAAACAACTTCACCGGTATCTTCGTCTACAAAATCCTCAATCCATGTTTTCAACACACGTGCGGCCAACTTACGTCCCACCATCTTCTTGAGGTTCGTCTTGTTCACCTTCACGTCTTCCGCCAAATTAAAAATCTCGAGAATGTCCTTGTCATTCTCAAATCCGATGGCTCTCAGCAAAGTGGTAACTGGCAATTTCTTCTTACGGTCAATGTACGCATACATGACGTTGTTGATGTCGGTGGCAAACTCAATCCACGAACCCTTGAACGGGATGATACGGGCTGAGTACAACTTGGTACCGTTGGCATGTACGCTCTGTCCGAAGAATACGCCCGGTGAACGGTGAAGCTGGGATACAACCACACGTTCCGCACCGTTGATGACGAATGTTGCCTTATCCGTCATGTAAGGAATAGGACCGAGGAACACGTCCTGAATGACCGTGTCAAAATCTTCGTGGTCGGGGTCGGTACAATATAATTTCAATTTTGCCTTCAAAGGCACGCTATATGTAAGCCCTCGCTCTATACATTCATCAATGGTATAGCGCGGCGGATCAATATAGTAGTCCAAAAACTCAAGAACAAAATTATTTCTTGTATCGGCAATGGGGAAGTTTTCAGCAAATACTTTATACAGTCCCTCGTTCTTACGTTTCTCGGGTGGGGTGTCCAGTTGTAGAAAGTCTTTGAATGACTTCAATTGTACTTCCAGAAAATCCGGATATTCAAGCGGATTCTTAGTCGAAGCAAAATTAACTCTTTGATTTACAGTATTTGAAGACATCTGTTAATGGATTTGTAGAACTTAATTTTAAATATATACACAAAAAGGTTAAGAACCCTTTTCACGAAGGGTTCCTAACCGAATTACCTGATTTACAGGCTAATGTTATTTAAGTTCAACTTCAGCTCCAGCTTCTTCCAATGTTTTCTTCAATGATTCTGCTTCGTCCTTAGCCAAACCTTCTTTTACTACGCTAGGAGCACCGTCTACCATGTCCTTAGCTTCCTTCAAGCCAAGACCGCAAGCTTCCTTAACGGCTTTAACTACCTGAAGTTTAGCTGAGCCAGCGCTCTTCAATACTACGTCGAAAGAAGTCTTTTCTTCTGCGGCAGCAGCACCACCGGCTGCAGGACCAGCAGCAACAGCTACAGCTGCAGCAGCAGGTTCAATACCATATTCTTCTTTCAGGATTGTTGCAAGTTCATTAACTTCTTTTACTGTCAAGTTAACTAATTGTTCTGCAAAAGCTTTCAAATCTGCCATTTTTGTATGATTTTTAATTGTTTAAATACTAAATAAATTGATATAATTCTTTTTCCGAAATTTACGCTTCGGGACGTTCACCAAGAGTCTTGAGAACTCCGTGGAGGGTGTTACCACCTGATTGCAGAGCAGAAATAACATTCTTGGCCGGTGACTGCAGCAATGCAACGATATCGGCAATAACTTCATTCTTACTCTTGATACTTACGAGAGCATCCAACTGGTCAGCACCAACATAGAAGCTTTCTTCTGCATATGCAGCCTTCAGTCCGGGAATACCGTTCTTAGCCTTATCTTTAATCAACTTGGCCGGAGCGTTAGCAACGTTGCTGAACATTACGGCAGTTGTACCTTTCAGAGAACCATAAAGCGGAGAAAAGTCTTCTTCCAGGCTCTCCAATGCCTTGTGAAGCAATGTATTCTTAACTACCATCAATTTGATGTCAGCCTTGAAACATTCTCTTCTCAACATGCTGGTTGTAGCAGCATTCATGGCAGTGGTATCCACCAAATAGAAGTGACCGTATTCCTTCACTGTAGCAGCAATCTGCTCAATAATCGTACTTTTATCTTCCTTTCTCATTATTACTCCGTTTTATTAGATTTCTTCTACTGTTTTCGGGTCAATCTTGATGCCCGCACTCATCGTGCTAGAAAGATAAATACTCTTAATATATGTACCCTTGGCTGCAGTCGGTTTCAATTTATTCAAAGTAGAGATGAATTCTTTCGCATTGTCGCGAATTTGCTCAGCGCTAAATGAAACTTTACCGATAGAAGTATGAACAATACCGCTCTTGTCAACCTTAAAGTCGATTTTGCCTTGTTTTACTTCTCTTACAGCTTTAGCAACATCCATAGTTACAGTGCCACTCTTGGGGTTAGGCATCAATCCACGAGGACCGAGCACACGACCGAGTGCACCAATCTTACCCATGATGGACGGCATAGTGATAATCACATCAATATCAGTCCATCCACCTTTGATCTTTTCAATATATTCGTCAAGACCAACATAGTCAGCTCCGGCTTCTTTTGCAGCAGCTTCAGCATCTGGTGTACAAAGCACCAAAACGCGTACAACCTTACCAGTACCGTGAGGAAGTGATACAACACCTCTCACCATCTGGTTGGCCTTACGCGGGTCAACGCCCAAACGTACGTCGATATCCAGAGAAGCGTCAAACTTGGTATAAGTGATTTCCTTTACCAACTGAGCAGCTTCCTTGAGAGAGTATGCTTTCCCTGCTTCAATTTTTTCTGCAGCCAACTTTTGATTTTTTGTCAGTTTACCCATTCTAATTGAAGTTTATTAATTATTAACCGGGAACTCCCCTTTTACAGCGATACCCATACTTCTAGCTGTACCGGCAACCATTTTCATGGCAGCTTCTACAGTGAAACAGTTCAAGTCAACCATTTTGTCCTGAGCAATCGTACGAACCTGTTCCCAAGTAATCTCGGCAACTTTCTTACGGTTAGGCTCAGCAGAACCACTCTTTTGCTTCGTCACTTCCAACAACTGGATAGCCACGGGAGGAGTCTTGATTACAAAATCGAAAGACTTGTCTGCGTAGTAAGTGATAATCACAGGAAGAATCTTTCCTGCTTTGTCTTGGGTTCTGGCGTTGAATTGCTTGCAAAACTCCATGATATTGATACCCTTGGAACCCAATGCAGGTCCTACTGGGGGTGATGGATTTGCCGCGCCTCCTTTAATCTGTAATTTGATTAGTCCAGCAACTTCTTTAGCCATTTTCTAATTGATTTATATATATAAACATTAATGAAGAATACTACAGCGTAACACCTGCACTATTCTTTTTCAACTTGCATAAAGCCCAATTCGAGCGGAGTCTTCCGTCCGAATATCTTGACCATGACCTTCAGTTTCTTCTTCTCGGTGTTCACTTCTTCAATGATTCCACTGAATCCACTGAACGGACCGTAATTCACCTTTACAGTCTCGCCGACTACATACGGGATACTCAAGTCTTCACCTGATTCCTGCAATTCGTCGACCGTACCAAGTATACGATTCACTTCCGACTGTCTCAGAGGTACGGGTTTTTCCGAACCACCCAAGAACCCTATCACATTAGGAGTATTTCTCAGATGATGAGCAACCTCACCCACCAGAGCAGCCTCCACCAAAACGTAACCAGGGAGATAACTTCTCTCTTTCACAATTTTCTTACCATTGCGAACCTGATATACCTTTTCGGTAGGAATCAATACCTGAGATACGTAATCACCAAGGTCGCTGTTTTTAATATCAGCTTCAAGGTATTCCTTTACCTTAGCTTCTTTTCCGCTAATAGCACGCAAAACGTACCATTTCTTTTCAATCTCAGACATTTCTCCTTACTTTTAATGTGGATAAACAAATTCCATCAGATGCTGGAAACAGAAGTCCATCGCAAATACTACCACTGCAATTAGTAGGGAAGCATATAAAACAACTACTGCACTGTTAGTAAGTTCAGAATACGTAGGCCACGACACTTTATGAACAAGTTCGTCGTAAGTTTCTTTAAAATAAGCTACAATCTTCTTCATTTCAAAAATATTAGCACGGGAGGAGAGGCTCGAACTCCCGACACCCGGTTTTGGAGACCGGTGCTCTACCAACTGAGCTACTCCCGTTTGTACATAATCAGTTCCCGATGTATACCGGGAACTGATTAAGATTATATTGGTTATTAGTCAAGAATTTCAGTAATCTGACCAGAACCTACTGTACGACCACCTTCACGGATAGCGAAACGCAAACCTACGTTCAATGCTACCGGGTAGATCAGTTCTACAGTGATTTCTACGTTATCACCAGGCATTACCATTTCAGTTCCTTCCGGAAGAGTGATTTCACCTGTACAGTCCATAGTACGCAGATAGAACTGAGGACGGTATTTGTTGTGGAACGGAGTGTGACGACCACCTTCTTCTTTCTTCAAAACGTAGATAGAAGCTTTGAACTTAGAGTGAGGTTTAATCTGACCGGGCTTACAAAGAACCATACCACGTTTGATTTCGTTCTTGTCGATACCACGGAGCAACAGACCTACGTTGTCACCAGCTTCACCTTGATCCAGCAACTTGCGGAACATTTCAACACCAGTTACAACAGACTTCTTGTCTTCACCCAAACCGAGGATTTCAACTTCGTCACCTACATGGATAACACCAGCTTCGATACGACCAGTAGCTACAGTACCACGACCAGTGATTGAGAATACGTCTTCAACCGGCATCAAGAACGGTTTGTCAATATCACGCGGAGGCAGAGGAATCCAAGTGTCGCAAGCATCCATCAGCTCCATAACCTTCTCTTCCCACTTTTCAACGCCATTCAACGCACCAAGAGCAGAACCCTGAATGAACGGAGTGTTGTCGCCGTCGAATTCGTAGGCTGAAAGCAGTTCACGCATTTCCATTTCAACGAGTTCCAACATTTCAGCGTCGTCTACCATGTCACACTTGTTCATGAATACAACCAGTCTCGGTACGTTTACCTGACGAGCCAGCAAGATATGCTCACGAGTCTGAGGCATCGGACCATCAGTAGCAGCAACTACGATGATAGCACCGTCCATCTGAGCAGCACCAGTTACCATGTTCTTTACGTAGTCGGCGTGACCCGGGCAGTCTACGTGAGCGTAGTGACGGTTAGCTGTTTCATACTCTACGTGAGAAGTGTTGATAGTGATACCTCTTTCCTTTTCTTCAGGAGCGTTATCGATAGAATCGAAAGAACGCAATTCAGAAAGACCTTTCTTTGCCAACACTGTAGTGATAGCAGCTGTCAACGTGGTTTTACCGTGGTCAACGTGACCAATTGTACCAATGTTTACGTGCGGTTTGGTACGTTCGAATTTCTCTTTAGCCATAGCTTTACTTGTTATTTATTTGATTAATAATCAGCTTTTACATCTTTGTGAGCTGTTACCGGGACTTGAACCCGGGACCTCTTCCTTACCAAGGAAGTGCTCTACCGCTGAGCTATAACAGCAAGGAGAATAAGAGTTGTGGGCAAAGATGGATTCGAACCACCGAAGGCGTAAGCCAGCAGATTTACAGTCTGCCCCATTTGGCCACTCTGGTATTTGCCCCTACATTACAAAAAGAACTCTTTTCCTTACTAAATCATCGCAGAGTGAACTTTACCCGGACGATTTCCGTTCTCATATCATCTCCACCTCGTGAAGAAAGACTCATTCCACTCATCCTTGAGCGAGCCTCTTGTCGGATTCGAACCAACGACCCCGAGATTACAAATCACGTGCTCTGGCCAACTGAGCTAAAGAGGCAAGCTAAAAAATGCAACCGTAACGTTCATAGTGTGAGCGAAACGGCTGCAAATTTAGGCATTTATTTTTTACCCGCAAAATTTTAGCGGAAAATTATTTGCTCCGTTGCTTTTCCTTGTACTTAACCAGCTGTTTTTCCAAAGCTTCCAGGCATAAATCCACTGCTTCTTCAAACGTATCACAAACCTTGTTTGCATAAAACTCGCCATTGGGAACCAATACTTTCACTCCGGCTTCTTTATTTTCGGCTGTTTCTGGTTTTACTACCTTTAATGACACCTCTACTTTCTTTATATCGTCGTAAAATTTCTCCAACTTAGCAACTTTCTTTTGAACGAAAGACTGCAATTGCTCTGACGCATCAAAGTGAATCGATTGAATTCTTACTTCCATACTTACCTCCTTTTTACTTTAGGCTCGGGGATGAGCCTGATTATACACTTTTTTAAGCTCTTCAAAAGTAGTATGCGTATAAACTTCCGTTGTCGCCAGACTCTCGTGTCCGAGGAGTTCTTTTATCGAGCCTAAATCAGCACCATTGTTCAGCATAGCCGTTGCAAAGGTGTGCCTCAGCACGTGGGGACTTCTTTTTTTTACAGTCACTACCTTCGAAAGGTTTCGTTTCACAAGGCATGCTACGATACCGCGGTAAAGCCTCTTTCCATTCTTCCGGACAAAAAAAGCATCCGAGCGAACCGGGACAGCTTCATTCCGCACATTGACATATTCTCGCATCGAGCGTCCCAGCTCCTCATCGAAAGGTATAAGACGTTGTTTATTCCGTTTTCCCGTCACTTTAACGAGAGAAGCCGAAAAATCGACATCCTTATCATCCAACCCTATCAATTCTGAAAGTCGCATGCCGGTAGCATAAAACATTTCAATAATCATATGGTCGCGACACCCTTCAAAACCTTCACCAAAGTCCATATCATCCAGTAACCTATTCATCTCACCCTCTCTCAGAAATACCGGAAGCGGTTTTTTCTTCTTGGGCCCCGTCACTTTCCGCAACGGATCTACCGCGACCTTGCCTCTCCTCAAAAGGAATTTATAGTATGTCCGGACAGAACTCAGCTTTCGGTTTATCGTATTAGAAGCAAGTCCTTTGTCCATCAAGGAAGCAATCCATTCACGAACAAGTTCCGCATCTACATCCAATGGAGTCAAGTCTCCCAACATTTCTTCTCCAAACCTCTGCAGTTCAAGAATATCTGCCCGATAGTACTCAACCGTACCTTTGGAATAGTTCCGCTCGTGCAGAAGATAGTCAAGAAAAGAATCTGTCAACAACATATCGCTACATATCTAAAATCATGCAACGAATGTATGAAAAAGAATTCAATAATTCAAAGGAATTTACGAATTATTAATCTTCTACTTGCTGAAGTTGTTGAACGTAAACAGCACGTTCTTTCTTAAGTCTTTTAGTCACAGACGGTTTATCAAATTGTTGTCTGCGTCTCAATTCCTTAACTGTGCCAGTTTTTTCAAACTTTCTTTTGAATTTCTTCAGCGCTTTTTCAATGTTTTCGCCTTCTTTTACAGGTACTACAATCATTTTCTTTTAATTAAATGTTAATGGTTTAAAAATCTCACGATTAAATTGAGCGGCAAAATTACACATACTTTCTTTATTCACAAAACTTTCTGCAAAAAAATTACCCATGATTCCTAATTATCAAACGAATGAGCAAAGGGAAAGATGTTTTTATTGAGCCAATCCGCTAAAATCCGTGAAGCATAGCACATTTTTAAAAGAGAATGTGTAACTTTGAAAGCAGAGAATGGAGAGATTATAAACTCATTTACACGCCTACTTAATTACATTTATAAAAATATGGCTCAGACAATCAATCAACGTATAGATGCTCTACGGGCATTGTTAAAAAGAGAAGGCATAGACGCTTTCATTATCCCCAGTACCGACCCGCACCTAAGCGAGTACGTAGCACCGTACTGGAAATCAAGAGAATGGATATCAGGCTTCACCGGTTCGGCAGGCACGGCGGTGATCACCAGCGACAAGGCGGGACTGTGGACAGATTCCCGCTATTTTCTCCAAGCCGAGCAGCAGCTGGAAGGCAGCGGCATCGACTTATACAAGGAAATGCTACCCGAAACGCCCAGCATCCTCGATTTCCTGCGGGAGAACCTTACAGCAAATTCAGTTGTAGGTATAGACGGAAAGGTATTTTCCACCACACAAGCCATAGCCCTGCAAGAGGATCTGGCAAAAAACGACATCACCGTAAAGAGCATTGCCGACCCGATGAATGAGATATGGACAGACCGCCCTCCCATGCCCGAAGCACCCGCCTTTATCCACGAGATGAAATACGCCGGGAAAAGCTGTCCGGACAAACTGGCTGCTATCCGCCGGGAGATGAAAAAGAGTGAAGCGGACGTATTATTGGTGTCGGCATTGGACGAGATAGCATGGACACTCAATATACGCGGCAACGATGTGCATTGCAACCCCGTAGTAGTAAGCTACCTGATAATCAACGAACAAGAAACACACTTTTTCATCCAGCCCGAGAAAGTAACGGAAGAGCTTTCAGCCTATCTGGAAGAAGCCGGCGTCACCATCCATGCTTATGGGGACACCGAATCCTTTGTGACAAGAATACCGGACGGCAGCATCATGCTCGACATGGGAAAGACGAATTATGCCGTTTATTCCGCCCTCCCCCCTTCCTGCCGGGTACTTGACGAGCGCTCACCGATAGCCTTGCTGAAAGCGGTCCGCAATGACCGGGAAATAGCCGGCATCCACGCAGCCATGCAACGCGACGGAGTGGCACTGGTGAAGTTCCTGAAATGGCTGGAGGAGGCCGTTCCCGCAGGCAACGAGACAGAAATCAGCGTAGACAAGAAACTGCACGAATTCCGTGCCGCACAGCCACTCTACATGGGAGAAAGCTTCGACACCATTGCCGGGTACAAGGAACATGGAGCCATCGTACACTACGAAGCCACTCCGGCAACGGACGTGCCACTGAAACCCGAGGGATTCCTGCTGCTGGACTCGGGTGCGCAATACCTGGACGGCACTACCGACATCACCCGCACCATCGCACTGGGGAAACTGACCGAAGAAGAGAAGACGGACTACACCCTGATACTGAAAGGACATATCGACCTCGCCATGGCTGTCTTCCCGGAAGGTACGCGAGGAGCGCAACTGGATGTACTGGCCCGCATGCCGATATGGCAATACCACATGAACTTCCTGCATGGTACCGGGCACGGCGTAGGCCATTTCCTCAATGTGCACGAAGGTCCGCAAAGCATCCGCATGAATGAGAATCCGGTAACCCTACGGCCGGGAATGGTCACTTCCAACGAACCGGGCGTTTATAAAGCCGGAAGCCATGGAATACGCACGGAAAACCTGGTGCTGACCGTGAAGGACGGTGAAGGCATGTTCGGAAATTACCTGAAGTTCGAAACCATTACCCTCTGCCCCATCTGCAAGAAAGGTATCATCAAAGAGATGCTGACGGCAGAGGAAACGGCATGGCTGGACAACTATCACCAGCATGTATACGAGGCACTTTCGCCAAGCCTGAACGAAGGAGAACGGGAATGGCTGAAGGAAGCATGCAGTAACCTAACCACTAATCACTAAAAAAATGGCATTAATAAAATCAGTAAGAGGATTCACTCCCGAAATCGGGGAGAATTGTTTTTTGGCGGACAATGCGGTTGTCATTGGCGACGTCAAGACGGGACGGGATTGCAGCATCTGGTTCAGCACCGTGCTGCGGGGTGACGTAAACTCAATCCGCATAGGGAACGGAGTAAACATCCAGGATGGAAGCGTGCTCCACACCTTGTACGAGAAATCGACCATAGAGATAGGAGACCACGTATCCGTGGGGCACAACGTGACCATCCACGGAGCCACTATCAAGGACTATGCTTTGGTAGGGATGGGTTCCACCATCCTTGACCACGCAGTAGTGGGCGAAGGGGCTATTGTCGCCGCTGGTTCCCTGGTATTGAGCAATACGGTCATCGAGCCGGGAAGCATCTGGGGAGGAGTCCCCGCCAAGTTCATCAAGAAAGTAGATCCGGAGCAGGCCAAGGAGCTGAACCAGAAGATTGCACACAACTATCTGATGTATTCCGACTGGTACAAATAAAGGGAGACAAGGCGCCCCAAAAAGGCAGGGCGATAAAGGGATGCCATTCCATCACCTTTACCGCCCTATCGCTTTTATCACTCTTTACTTTTCTAAAAGTTTATCATACTCATTATCTTATCCGTTGCACCGGCGTTGCCGGTCACATAATTGCTTGCATTCATGCCTGATTCGCGCAAAAAGACTTCATCTGTCAGCATACGGTCGAGCAAAGTTTTCAGTTCCTCATAATCCTTCACCGAGAAAGCGCCTTTTGCCTCCAGCAACTGGATGGCCTCCTGGAATTTCTGATACTTCGGTCCGAAAATCACCGGAATGCCATAAACTGCAGCCTCAAGGGTATTGTGGATTCCCACCCCGAAACCACCTCCGATATAGGCAATCTCGCCATAGCGGTAGATGGAAGAGAGCAACCCGAAGCAGTCGATAATCAGGCAGTCGGCCTTACGGACATTCTTCTCGTCGGCACGGGTATAGCGCACGTAGGGGCGTTTCAGTTTACGGATAATCTCTACCAGATGGTTTTCGTCGATAACGTGCGGAGCGATAACCAACTTCACCTCTGGATGCTGGTTAAAGTATTCAATAAACAAATCCTCGTCCGGCTGCCAGGAGCTTCCTGCCACGAAAGTCATCGTGTTGTTCTTGAAAAGCTCCACCAAAGGCAGATGTTTGGCCTCCTCACGAATCTGCAGCACACGGTCAAAACGGGTATCCCCCACCACCGTGACACGGCTGATACCTATCTTCGCCAGATAGCGTTTGGAGCGTTCATTCTGCACAAACAAATGGTCGAAGTCGCGCAGCACATGTCTGTACGTACCGCCATACCACTTGAAGAATACTTGTCCGCGGCGGAAAATGGAAGAAATGCTGTACACCGGAATACGGCGCTTGTGCAGTTCGTCCAGATAGTTCTTCCAGAACTCGTACTTGATGAAGAATGCCATGCAGGGATTCACGATATCCAGGAACTTCTTCACATTGCGGGACTTGTCGAAAGGCAAGTAACAGACAACGTCTGCCCCCCTATAATTCTTGCGGACCTCATAGCCCGACGGCGAGAAGAAAGTCAGCAGAATACCGTAATCCGGATATTTGGCACGAATTTTCTCAATCAACGGCCGTCCCTGCTCGAACTCCCCCAAAGAAGCGGCATGGAACCATATATAGCGCACGTCCTTCTCCAACTGCTGCCGGAGAAGTTCATAGACCACCCAGTGTCCCTTCATCATTTTTCGGGGCTTACGGCTAAATGGAGCAGCCAGATGCACCAGAATATCGTAGATGGCTATTGCCAAGTCATATAGCATACTATATGGATTAAGGATGAAGAAGATTTATTCACTTTAAAGCATCAACAGCACGCTGTATACGGGCCAACGTCTCTTCCTTGCCAATCAGCTCGGCAATGTCGAACATGTGCGGGCCTTTACACTCGCCCACCACTGACAAGCGGAAGGCATTCATCACATTTCCCATGTGATAGCCACGCTCAGTAATCCAACCAATCACAATATCTTCGGAAGGCTTGGAGGAGAAATCCCCGATGCCGCGCAACACATCCATCAATTCGGTCATGATGCGGGGAGTATCTTCCGACCAACGCTTCTTCACATCCTTTGCCGCATATTCCGTGGGGGCTACGAAGAAAAAACGGGTCTGGTCCCACAGTTCCTTTACGAAGTTGACGCGTCCCTTCACCAGTGAAACCACTTTCGTAAGGAACTCGTCGCTATAGTTGGAGGCGTCTATGCCGTTGGACTCCAGCACCGGTCTGAAAAGACAAGCTATCTCCGCATCCGGTTTCATCATGATGTACTCATGGTTGAACCAGATACCTTTCTTATAGTCGAATTTGGCACCCGACTTGCTGCAATGGCTCAAATCAAACAATTTCACCAATTCATCCATAGACATCAGTTCCTGGTCATTGCCCGGATTCCAGCCCAACAGAGCCAGGAAATTAATGACCGCTTCGGGCAGATAACCAGATTCCCGGTAGCCTGAAGAAACATCTCCCGACTTGGGGTCATGCCACTCCAACGGGAAAACCGGGAAGCCCAGACGGTCGCCGTCACGCTTACTCAATTTGCCGTTACCCTCGGGCTTCAGCAACAAGGGCAAATGCGCAAAGGCAGGCATGGTATCCTCCCACCCAAAGGCACGGTAGAGCAATACATGCAACGGCGCGGAAGGCAACCATTCCTCACCGCGTATCACATGGGACACTTCCATCAAATGGTCGTCCACAATATTGGCCAGATGGTAAGTAGGAAGTTCATCTGCCGATTTATAAAGAACCTTGTCATCAAGAATGGAAGAGTTTATCACTACTTCCCCACGAATCAGGTCGTTCACATGCACATCTTCGTTCGGCTCTATCTTGAAACGCACCACGTACTGCTTACCGGCAGCAATCAGCGCGTCTACCTCTTCTTTAGGAAGGGTCAGTGAATTGCGCATCTGCATGCGGGTAGAAGCATCGTACTGGAAATTCGCAATCTCCGCACGCTTTGCTTCCAGCTCCTCAGGAGTATCGAAAGCGATGTAGGCTTTTCCGGCCTCCAGCAGAATCTGAACATACTTCTTGTATATTTCCCGACGTTCCGACTGACGGTACGGGCCATGGTCTCCACCGAAACTCACGCCCTCGTCAAACGGGATGCCCAACCATTTGAAAGACTCCAGGATATATTCTTCCGCACCCGGTACAAACCGGTTGGAATCAGTATCTTCAATACGAAATATAAAATCTCCTCCATGCTGACGCGCAAAGAGATAATTGTATAAAGCTGTACGCACACCGCCGATGTGCAACGCCCCCGTAGGACTCGGGGCAAAACGGACTCTGACCTTTCTTTCTGTCATAATCTACCTTACTTATGAATATTTTAGACGGCAAAATTAAACCTTTTTTTCCACACTAATGTTTTTTTTTGTACTTTTCGCAAAAATTTCAGCCGATATGAGTTATTTCAATACAAAAAAAGAGTTCTCGCTCAGAGATTTGCTATACAGAGCACTGATATTCATCGGCACTGTGGGGATTATTGTCTATTTTCTGCCACGTGACGGTAAATTCAACTACCAGTTCGACATTGACAAGCCCTGGAAGTACGGACAGCTCATGGCCACCTTCGACTTCCCCATCTATAAGGCCGATGAAGTGGTGAAACGCGAGCAAGACAGTATCCTCGCCGCCTTCCAGCCGTATTTCCAGCTGGACAAAAGCATTGAGAAAAGTGTGCTCGCCAAGTTGAAGGCAGACTATCAGACCCACCTGCGCGGCCTGCTTCCCTCCACCGACTACGTCCGCTTTCTGGAAAGGAAACTCTCTGAAGTATATCGCGCCGGCATCGTTTCTACCGAAGAGCTGAACCAACTGCATAAGGACAGCACAACCGCCATCATGGTCATTAACGACAAACTGGCCAACCAGCAGGACATCAACAAGGTATATTCGGTGAAGGATGCCTATAACTATATACTCACGGCCGATACCGCCCACTACCGCCCGGACATTCTACGGCAATGCTCGCTGAACGAATATCTGTTCCCTAATCTGACCTATGACGAGCAGCGGACCGAAACCGCTAAGAAGGAGATGCTCGACAACTATTCATGGGCCAACGGCATCGTACTGAGCGGACAGAAAATCATCGACCGCGGCGAGATTGTCAGCCAGGAGACATACAACATCCTTGAGAGTCTACGGAAAGAATCCATCAAACGCAGTGAGTCCATCGGGCAAAAACGGTTGATGCTGGCGGGGCAGGTATTGTTTGTCAGTATCTTCATGCTGTGTTTCATGCTCTACCTCGACTTGTTCCGTAAAGATTACTACAAGCGCAAGGGCAGCCTCTCCCTGCTCTTCGCCCTCATCATGTTCTATTGCGTGGTGACGGCCATCATGGTTGCCAACAACATATTCAATGTCTATATCATCCCGTATGCCATGCTGCCGGTCATCATCCGGGTGTTCCTCGACTCACGCACGGCCTTCATCGCACAAGTCACCACCATACTGATATGCTCCATCTGCCTGCGCTATCCGCATGAATTCATTCTTCTGCAACTCTCGGCGGGACTGGTTGCCATCTTCAGTCTGAGGGAACTTTCACAACGGTCGCAACTGTTCCGGACAGCCTTCCTCGTCATATTGACCTACGCTGCCGTCTACTTTGCTTTCGAGCTGATTACAGAAAACGACTTGACAAAAATCAACGGAAGCATGTACACTTATTTCGTCATTAACGGAGTGTTGCTGCTGTTCACCTATCCCCTGCTCTTCCTGGTGGAAAAGACGTTTGGCTTTACCTCCAATGTCACCCTGGTCGAATTGTCCAACATCAACAACAGCCTGCTGCGCCGCATGTCCGAGACAGTTCCCGGCACCTTCCAGCATTCCATGCAGGTTGCCAACCTTGCGGCGGAAGCGGCCAACCGTATCGGAGCCAAAAGCCAGCTGGTACGTACCGGAGCGCTGTATCATGACATCGGCAAGATGGAGAATCCGGTGTTCTTCACCGAGAACCAGTCGGGTGGAGTCAATCCGCACAAGAATCTGGGCTATGAGCAAAGTGCCCAAGTCGTCATCAGCCATGTGACGGACGGGCTGAAGCTGGCCGAGAAGAACAATCTCCCCAAAGTAATCAAGGATTTCATCACCACTCACCATGGCCGTGGGAAAACGAAGTATTTCTATATCTCCTGGAAAAACGAGCACCCCGGTGAAGACCCTAACGAGGAGGCATTCACCTACCCCGGTCCCAACCCGTTCACCAAAGAGCAGGCTATCCTGATGATGGCCGATTCGGTGGAAGCCGCTTCACGCAGTCTGCCCGAATATACGGAAGAGAGCATCAGCAACCTGGTAGACAAGATTATCGATTCGCAAGTGGCAGAAGGCTATTTCAAGGAATGCCCCATCACCTTCAAGGATATTGCCACCGTGAAGAACGTATTCAAGGAGAAGCTGAAGACTATATACCATACCCGCATCAGTTATCCCGAACTTAAAAAATAAGAACTATGGAAGTGACCAGTAAAGAACAGAAAAGAGCCGAACAACTGCTGCAAAGCCAGCACATCGGACTGCACCAAATCAAGAGTTTCAGTTTCATGAAGCGTTACCACCAGGTTCCCCGCAAAAGCAACTTGGCTGCGAAAGACAAATATGGTCCGGGCATACTGACTTTACATCTAAAGGAAGGAAAAGAAAAAGTAATCTATCTGCCTCCTTTCCGTCACCCTTCCTCGGTCATCCGCTACCTGGTCTCCCAAGAAATCCCCTTCGACAACTACGCACCGAGGGAACGGACAGTCGCAGAGGTTCCCACAGAAACATACCAGCGTCCGTCACTCTATATGTTCTGGTTCTTTGTCTTATTCCTGATATTCCTTATATTGGGATATTATTCCATCAGTGGCAGGGGCTTCATCCCGGCTATCATTTCGTTTGCATTAAGTCTTTTTTTCATCAGCATGCTGATGACCCGCTTCTGCTACCTGACGTTGGACAATAACGGCCTCATCATACACAGCGTAGGCAGGACTATCCGCTATCCGTACCAGAACCTAAGAAAAGTAAACTTCGACTTTGCCCGCGAACAGAATTTCACGCACGTCATGGAATTGCTGGACAACGATTACCGCTACCGTCTGTTCTATATCGGAAGGGTTTCGAGGAAGAAACTGAATGAGATTGCCGAACGCCTGCAACAAGCCGGAGTGGATGCCACTTGCAGCCTGAATGATAACAAGCGGTTCTTCCAGGATACGTATATCAGCCACTAAACAGACGTTAGCCAACAAATAAGCTGTCGGATACGGCATCATTCCCGTTTCGCAGATTTCAGAATGATGCCTTTGCACTTGCTCTCAATTTATTTATAATTGCAGGATAAACCTTTTTATAAATAATTTGGAAATGAGCAGAAATGAAATTACCTTACAAGAGATGTTCTCCTCAGTCATCGGGGAACTCCGGGAAGGCGGCAGGTGGGGAACGGCACACATCTACCAGTCAGCGGTGAATGCATTCTCGGTATTCACCAAATGGCAACCGATGCCCATGCGCAAGCTGAGCCCGACCGTACTGAAGAGATTCGAAAACTTCCTCAGACAGAGGAATTGTAGTTGGAATACGGTGTCCACTTATATCAAAGCGATACGTTCGGTTTACAACCGGGCAGTGGACAGAAAGATGGTGCGATATGTACCCAGGCTGTTTGAGCATGTGTATACCGGTACACGGACAGATAGGAAAAAGGCGCTCGAAGCTTCCGACATAGGCTGCTTGGTACGGGAGACAGAGATGAGCCTGCAGGACGGCCAATCTCCCAACACCCGACAGAAAACAAAAATTTTCTTTGTACTGATGTTTATGCTAAGAGGGATTCCTTTTGTGGACCTGGCCTATTTGCATAAGAGGGATTTACAAGGAAACACCTTGTCTTATAGACGCAGGAAGACGGGACGGGCACTGACCGTGTCATTGACGCCGGAAGCTATGCAAATGGTGAGAATGATAGCGAACAAGGACAAGGACTCTCCTTATTTATTCCCCATATTACAAAGTGAGGAAGGCACGGAAGCGGCATACCGGGAATACCAGGCGGCGCTCAGGGCATTCAACCAACGTCTGGCAGTGCTCAGGCAGTGCCTAGGAATGCAGTCGGCACTCAGTAGTTATGCAGCCAGACACACCTGGGCCACAATGGCCTACCATTGCGAGATACACCCCGGAATCATATCGGAAGCCATGGGGCACTCCTCCATCACGGTGACGGAAACCTATCTGAAGCCTTTCAGCAACAGAAAGATTGACGAAGCCAATCAGAAGGTAATTTCTTTTGTAAAAAACGAAGGATATCCAGTATAAAAGAGATTACTTCTTTTGAGGAAGTAGAGCAAACTTGTTGTTTCTTTTTTATAGTCTTCAAACAAAGTTTTGAGGAGCGGATTGATATTGGCTTTACAAAAAGTTTCCCAACGTAAGCAATAAACTGAGAGATAGAATCTTATATTGAAAATTAGAGACTTTTTCACTTCATAATTTCTATTGCAGCTTTTCTATGATGTTGGAGATTAAGACTATATATTATCTTTCCAATATCCCAACGGACTGTTTTTTACTATTCCAAACAAAACCGGTCTATTTTCTCCTTATTCCCTGATTATTAACGGAATTAACAGGATTTCATTACCTGCGAAGTAACGGAATACTTGACAACAAAACAAGTATGCGAAAGGGATTTAAAATGAGAGATTATTCACTTTTTATTTTTTTTAAATTTATAAATTTAAAGTTTTCAATTATGAACAAAAAGTTTCTAAGTGTGA